>NZ_JBDJOB010000001.1:0-425240 GCF_039674705.1 Stenotrophomonas sp. TWI169
CCGTGGCCTGCTGCTGACCACCGAGCCGGGTACGCCGCAGCTGGCGGCGCCGCAGGCACTGAGCCAGTTGCAGGAAAGCCAGCAGCTGCTGCAGCAGCTGGCCGAGTCGGCGGCCAACCAGCAGGCACAGCTTCCGAGTGATCCCAACGAATTGCCGGTGGACACGACGCTGACCGAACTGCAGGAGACCCTGCGCGCGACCCACAGTGGCAGCGCGGCGGGCAGCATTGCCGGTGGCGACGGTGAAGCGCCGGGCTGGAGCGCGCCGGTCCTGCTGGGCAGTGGCGTGGCCGGCGTGCTGAGCCTGACCCCGGCCGACCAGGTGTGGGTGAGTGGCACCCACACTACGCTGGCCAGCGGCGTGGCACTGAACTGGATGACCCAGGGGTCACTGACGATGGCCGTGGCCGGCGGCCTGGTGCTGTACACCGCCGGCATGGAACCCAGCGGCGAGAGCCCGAACCAGGAGCGCGGCATCGCGCTGCATGCTGCACAGGGCAAGGTGAGTGCGCGTGCGCACAAGAACCAGGCGATCGTGGCGGCCAAGACGCAGGTACGCATCGCCAGTACCGAAGCGGACGTGCAGCTGTCGGCGCCGAGCAAGCATCTGCTGGCGACGGCGGCCGGCGCCTACCTGCGGATCGAGGGCGACAACATCGAACTGGGCGCGCCGGGCAAGGTGGAGTTCAAGGCGAGCCAGAGGGAATGGCTGGGGCCGGCGAGTGTGCCCGGTGAGGCGACGAAGAACGAAGGGAAGCTTGCCCTGTGCCCGACCAAGGCGGCAAACGCCGAGCGCACGGGTGCGGCTGTCGTGGGAGTGGGCTGATGCCATGAGCTTTTCGCATAGGCACTTTCTTGAACACCCCATTGCGATCATCAGTGAATCCACACTTGGCCTGATCCCACTCCTGGCCCGGTTCCAGTGCCACAGCCTGGAACCGTCGGGACTCGCATTGCCTGCCGGTATCTGCCCGCATCTGGTCGTGCTCGATGAGGTGGATGCAGCACTGCGCCTTGCTCTGCTGGACGAGCTGGAACATCTGCATGTGGAGGGAGAGCTGCGTGGGTTGCTGGCATTGCTTGGGAGCAGTGAGTCAGGAGAACGGGTAGCGGCGCACCTGCGCTCGGTAATGCTGAGACGCAAGCCCGGCGGTACGCGCTATTGGCTACGGCTCCACGATCCGCGTGTATTCATGCATTTTCCCCGCATCCTTGATTCCCTCCAGCTGCGTGATTTGATGGGACCCATCAGCGTATGGTGGTGGCGCGATCCCGACCTCAATCGTTGGGGAAGCATCGACCGCCCAGCGGAAGCAGGACAGCCTGGCCAGGGCTGGACAGAGCGTCAGTGGGATGCAGTCTTCAGGATAGAACTGGTGAACCGTGTTGCGCTCGATGTGGTGCGCGCCGCCCCGCAGATGGCGGCCCATCCAGATCTCCACGAGCGCGCCGACGTGGCCTTGCGAAGAGCGATCGAACTGGAAGCGCTTGTAGTGCCGGAGGACCAGCAGGCATTCGCCGTGGACCATGTGATCCATGGAGAGGCGCTGTTCGCACACCCGGAAATGCAACGCTGCCTGCGCGACGTTCGCGAGAATGGCGCGACCTACGTCGGCGGTACCGTCGATCTGGACCTGTTCGCGCTCGCACGCGCCACGAATCCAGCAGCCCAGGCCGAACGCCCCTCCGGGCGGCGCTGGTCGGAAAATGAAATCAAAGGAGTGAGAGATGTCTGACTTCAAGCCAGGTTGGTATATCGTCTCCGAACCGGATGCCGAGGGACGGACCACGCTCAAGTACTTCGCCGAGCGAGGTCTGGTCACCTGTGAGTGCTACAGCACGAGTGATGGCCGACAGATCTATCTCTGGGGTAACCGTGAGCGCCCGGCGGGACGAAAGGAGTCCTGGAAATCCACCTACAGGTTCGTCGCGACGGATCCCAATGGGCATTGGGACAACGAGAAGGTTGCTGCCAAGACCAACAAGGGTGCAGGCCAGGGGAAGGCGAAGGCGCTTTCCCCCTGTGAAGACCTGACCAAGCACTGCCCCGCCTGTGACCGAAAAGGCCTGCTGCTCATGCCATTGCGTTATGCGGTCGCGAGGGCGGACGTCAATGGCTGGGCGCAGGCCCCGAAGCTCGCTGGAAGTTTCGCCAGTGGTGGAAGCGCGGTGCCGCTGCCTGGAGCGCTTGCGCAATACACCCTGAGAACAATGCGCGAGGGCTACCTGTATGTGTTCAACGAGCGACTGGGTGCCAAGGGGTGGAAGGGCTACCTGGTAGATGCCAAGGGCTATCTTTCCGAGTTCGACGTGCACGCGTCGCAGCCTCCGACCCTGGAAGCACTGGACAATGCGCCATGCGGTCGTCGAGCGACATCCGAGATGGCGCGCTGCATACCCATTCCTGATGCGCACCTGCCTGGCAAGGTTGGCAACATCTGGATGGCGTTCTGCGATACGCCCTGGACCCCTGCCGTGCTGAAGGAGCACATGGACAAGCCTGCAGTGAGGCAGGCGAACATGCGTGTGTTCGATGGTGCCGCGTGGTGCGAGTCCAAAGGCGCAGCAGCGCAGTCACATGCCGCGACCCTCGCCGCGAATCATTCCAGCGTTGCGGAGTTCAAGGTGGGCGGGGATCTGTTCGAGCGGATGATGCAGCCGATCAGCTTTGCCTGGCCGCTCGGGCTCAACGCCGTGCAACAGAACACGTCACCAGCGTTCGCCGACTCATTGAGTCCCTTCATCAGTGCGGTGGGGAAAGTTCCCCAGCTGCTTGAGGCCGCCAGGCAGGCCGGAAAGGATATTCCGGTCGCAATGGTTGCGCTTGAGGATCCAATAGGCATTGCGATGGACTTGAATGCCCAGATCATCCGACGGACCCATGCATGGACCAACGAACCGCTGCGCCGCTGGAAGCGGGAAAGCGCGCAGGCGATTGATGCGCTCGCCATGGCGGTGCGGCACAACGTTGTCCAGCGCACGAGCGAGACACGCTCGGCCGTGGCGGGAATTTTCGGAACATGGTTCCCCGCGCACTCCAGCGCGGTGTACCGCGGACGGAACCCGGGCGAGAAAATGGAGTACGCGGGCTACATTACCGAGGAAGAAGCTGATCGTCTCGGCACGGAAGCTTGGAATAGCGACCATATCGAACTGTTCGACAATGCCAAGAAGAAGAACTACATCGAGGTTGAGTACCCCGCAGAGCTCTCCGCATTCGAGAAGGCAACCATCGAGCCGCTCGATGCTGCGTATCTCTCGTGGATGAAGTCGGATCTTTACAGAAATCACTTCATCTACAACTTCGACAGGCGGAACATCGACAGCGGCGTGGCCTATGTCCACAAGGTGATGCTGGTCATCACCGATGCCACGGCACGCGCCAGCGTTACCCGGTTCCTGATGGATCGCCTTGGTGATGACCCTGAGAAGCCAGGCTCCGTCGAGGTGCGTGCCCTGGCAGCCAATCAGGAGGAGATCATCAAGGGGTGGGCAGCGGCTACCAAGGAGGGGGCCATGAAGAAGGATGGCGTCAGCTGGGCGGATGCGTCCGAGAAGATCTGGGGCGTGTTCAATTCCGTGCTGACCAGTGATGGCTACAAGGCGGCGATGGCTGGTGGCCCTGCGCCGGTTGGCGGAAAGTGGATGGAGGTGGCGATGAATGCCATCGCCAAGTACGCGTTCCAGATCAGCGGCCCGGTGGTCTCGAGACTGAATGGATTCGGCAACGGTGCGGTGGGCTGGGTGGCGGCAAAACTGCCCGAGCGACGCATCATCTCTCTGCTGGGGGCACTCGCCAAGACGGAGGATCCGAACCGGCGATTGAGGTTGATCGACCTGCGCACGGAGGCGACCCGCAAGCAGGCGACCCGAATGGTGGCCTCCGCGCTGGCAAGCATTTCCGGCGGAAACGAACAGCAGTACCGCAGCGCCGTGCGCGCATCGCTTGATGGAATCCAGGATGCGCAGGGGCGGCGCTATCCGTATCAGGCCCTCATGTTCGTTGACGAGGGCGAAGCACAGCGCCTGACCCAGTTGCGGGGTGCACAGCTCGATGCGCACATTTCCCAGTCGGTGATCGTGCGGCACGAGGAGTTCGATGCGCTGCTGCAACGGAATGTCAGGCGGGTTTTCGATCTTGATTTCAAGGCCGGCGTCGTCTCGAACATCTTTACCGCCTTCAGCCTCGGACGGGCGTGGGATGAGATGAAGAAGGCGAAGCAGGAAGAGAAGGACGTCAAGATCGTCAACTTCGCAGGTGGCGTCGCGGGATTGACTGGCGGCCTGATGGAGCTGAGCGCAGGCGTGGCGAAGAAGCATCCCTGGTGGGTTGGCACCCACGGCATCAGGTTGCGGGCACTTTCCGGACAGCTGAGCACAAGGGCGGGACTGCTGGGAGGGCTTGGAAAGTTCCTTGGCGCCGCGGCAGGATTCATTGGCGGCACGCTGAACATCATCGACGGCTATCAGGACATCGGTCTTTCGCGAGGTTATGGCATCTGCATGATTGGCCTGGGTCTGGCCAGCATCATCGCCGCCATCCTGCTGTTCACTACCTTCGCCTTCGTCGGCTTGATCATCGGCCTGGTGGTCGCGATCATCACGTTGATTGTCGGCTACTTCAAGCCGACGAAGATACAGAAGTGGCTTGATGCCTGCTATTTCGGAAAGCACAAGAGCAAGAAATTCGAGGGTCTCCAGCAGGAGACGGAAGGCTTGAAGGCATTGAGTGAGGCGGATTGATGTACAGCGGCTGGATGCGCAGTTTCCCGACGGATCGCTTTCTCTCGGCGCAGGAGAGCGCCTCGCGTTTCGATCCTCGGATCGCCGAGGAGGTTGCACCTGACGAACGTGCGTCGTTGGTTCATTTCAACTCGACCTACATCGATCTGATCGACCGAAGGTTCCGCCTGCGCGGAATGGTCTCGACCACCATGGTCCTGCTGGGGACGCTGGCCCTGTTCCTGTTCGGTTTCTTTCTGCTTTTCACGCTGGTGATCCCGAACCTGGAAGGCGACTTCTGGGACTGGGTGATGTACGCCATGGTCGGCGTGTGCGTGGTCGGTGCCCCGGTGCTGTTCTGGCACACGACGCTGCGCTACGAGTTCTTCACCTATGTCTGGTATCCGACACGGTTCAACCGGCGCAACCGGACGGTCTATTTCTTCACGGGTGGGGAAGAGGGCGCTGTATCCGTCCCATGGGATGAGGCCGTGTTCTACATCGGGCAGGGGACCAGCCAGGCGTTCCTATGCGACCTCCGCTGCAGCATCCTCGAGGATCGGGTGATCAAGCGCACCTTCGCAGTGGGCCATTACTTCGACGACGAGCAGAAGATCCGCGGCATCTGGGAGTTCATTCGCCGCTACATGGAGCAGGGGCCGGCAGAGGTGGTCGATACCATCGAGGGTCGCCAGATGAACCTGTCCGTGACGCCGTCATGGCGCAACTGCTACCTGTTCGTGGTGGCCAGTCTCGGTCCCAGCCTGCTGGGCGCACGCTTCATCCTGATGCCCTTGCTGCTGCCCCTGGTGTTGTGCCGATGGCTGGTCCTTCTATCCTGCCGCGCGCCCGTGTGGCCACAGTGGGTGGAAGACGAGTGCGCAATCGATGCCAACGATCCTCTTCGGCTCGTGGAACCCGAGGTGATGGCGCAGTTCGAGCCGGATCGGCGTCCGCTCTGAGCGGGCCTCTGCGGCAGCTCCCTGCCTGCGTCAGCAGGCAGGGCTCGGGATCACATCGCCGGGCAGGCCGGATCCTTGCCGCTCACCGCCGCACAGATCCTGCGCCGGCAGTCCACGCCTTTCAGTGACGGGGCTGGGCCATCTACATCGTTTGTTGTTTGACTGAACGTCCGCTTGGTTGACTGCTGTGCTGTACCGGCGTGGCATGACCTTAATTTGATCGGGTCCGAGGTCCTGATGAGTCAATTTGCAGGTTGGCTTGCCCAGAGGTATCGCAACAATCGTCCCCTTACTGAGTACGAAAAGGCTGCCGATGTGCGCCGTTTCGACTCATCCACGTTTGTGCCAATCGATAAGGGAATCATCGCCATTGATGATGACTGCATTGAGTATGTTGATCGTCACTTCCTATATCGCGGTTGGGCATTGATGGGGGCGAGTGTATTCATTGCGCTGGGATTGCTATTTGTCGTGGCGATCCTGCATGCAACTTCCTCTCTGGTTGACCGAGCTGGGCCGCTCGAGTCAGGTGACACGTATGCGATCGGAGGCTTGATCGCTCTCGCTCTTGCATTTCTGGCGTTCATTTTCTGCAAACTGCTCTTGCGGGATGTTCTACGCTATCAGTACTACCCAGTTCGGTTTGATCGAGTCGCACAACAGGTACATGTGTTTACGGGTAAGCGTGAGAGGGTGGTCTCGGTTCCATGGCGGGATGTTAGGTTTGTTATTGGTAGGGACAAGCCTGCGGGCCCCGATGAGGGATGTACTTACGATCTTCGGGGGCTTGTGATGGATGGGGAGCAGGTCGTCTATACGTTTGCTGTTGGATCTGACAGCGGTCCCAACCCAGCGATCACGCTCGCACATTGGGAGATGATCCGCCGCTTCATGGAGGAAGGGCGTTCAGCACTTCCGTTTCCTCCGCTTCAGCTTTACACATCGGTGGCGCCGACGTTGCGAAATGCCTTCATCATCCATGTGTCTTCCGCTGGCGCGGGACTGATGTGGATGGCGCTGCCCATTACATTGCCTTGGGCGCTATTCCGTTTCCTGACAATGAAATTGTGCCGCAAGCCCGTCTGGCCGGCCGCTGTGGTCCGTCGCGGAGCATCTGGGTCCTCCAGTGTGCCGCCGCTCCGCGCGCCGGCAGTGTACGGGCGAGTCGATCATTCAGCAGGGCGCGCAGATGAGATGGAGCGCTTCTGGAAAGAGTCGATAGCCGCAGCGATGGCTCGCAATGATGGGGTGCGGCAGCTGTTGAACGAAAGTGGGGGCAAGGCACGGTGACCGCTATGGCTGGATTCCAGGTGCTTCCAGAGCGGAATGGCTACTGGGGACATTTCCTGACGAACGCGGGTCTGCCGGGATGCGCGCGTGTGGGCCCTGGTCGCGCGGTTCAGTGGAACGATAAGAACTGCCTGGTGTTTTCGGCCTGGAGGCGGTCCTCACATCGGGGTTTTCTATTCGTCCTGTCACTGATGGCGCTGCTACCGCTGTTCAGCATGGCGATGAATGTGCTGCTGGCGATCAAAAGCGAGACGCAAGGCTGGCCGCATTTGATGGTGCTGGCAGCGCTGTTTATTGCCGGCATGATTGGCTGCCTGGCGTTGGCCCGTCATCTGTATCGCAAACCTGCGGAGCCGCCGGTGGTGCTCAGTCGTCGGCTTGGAAAGTTCTACGCTTGGTTGGACGCAAGCAGGGGTTGGAAAAGTCTGGACTACGATACCGTGGTACCCATCAGCAGATGGGATTCGGTCCGCGGCAAGCATGTGTCCACGCCAGTTCAGGTGCTTGCCGTCGTAACGCTGGTGCCAGGCAGTCGCCAGATCGACACATTCCTGCCCCTGTCGGAGCCCGCGCTCAACGACGCCGGTCCCGAAGAGCTATGGGAATTTCTTCGGCACTACATGAACGGCGACATGAGCACACTTCCTGTGAGCGCGGCCCCTCCACGATTGGTCGGGGTCCGGGCCGACCTGGTGCAGTTGGAGCGGCTGGTGTTCGATCCTTGGATTGATCGTGATCATCGCGTCAGAGGGCTTTCCGGATGGCTTCATATCCTGCTTCTCGGCAGCTTTATGTTCTGGTTCGAACTGACGGGATTCTGGCTGCTGCGTCGTGCCCCGCGTGTTGCCTGGCCCGATGCGTTGGCCGACGAGCTGGATTCCCTGGCGATGAAGGCATCGCCCAGCCCAGGCGCGCACCCGCAGCAGTGGGCAGGCGGCGCGCTATGGGTTCGCTGGTTGCTGCCGGCACTACTCAATGCAGTGATCGTGCTTACGCCGATGGTTCTGCTGGCGCTTATGCCGTGGACCACTGGCAGCTCCTGAAGCCCAATCGGTGGGAACTGGGGCGTGCGCTCACCCAGCTGATGCGTCGTGACGTGGTGCACGGTAAAGACGAGCAGCGCCATGGAGCCCAGTGGCGGGCTGATGGCGAACCAGCGCCAGGCCTTCGACTGCCAGCGTGAAAAGCGTGTGGTACATCGAGTGCGAGGTGAGGCAAAACAGGCCAAGCACCAGCGCAATGTAGACACGTCTGATCGGTTCGATCTTCACGGGCATCCATCCCCGCAGCGTCGAGCATGGCTCGACTCTCCATAAGCAGATCACATCGCCGGGCAGGCCGGATCCTTGCCGCTCACCGCCGCACAGATCCTGCGCCGGCAGTCCACGCCTTTCAGTGAGGTGGGGCTGGGGCAGCTGCGCAGCTGCGCCTGGATGTTGGATTCGGTCGAGGCGGACTTCTTGCTGGCCACGCGCTCAAACGCGGCGCGCTCGTCTTCGGCGCGTTTGCGCTGGTCTGCTTCGATCTGGGCGATCAGATCATCCATGCTCTGAGGCTGGGCCTTGGCTTTCGCCTTGGCCTTGTCCTCTTCCTTGATGATGCCGAGCAGGGTGCCGAGCAGATTTTCATCGCCCTTGCCTGCGGTACCGGCGGCGCGACTGCTGCGTTCACCCGGCTGGGCGCCCCGTGCCCGCGTCGTTGCAGCGGTGCCGGTGGTTGCGGCAGCGCCCGCAGCAGCGGTTGCCGCGTCAGCGGCAGGAGCGGGTGGGCTCCCGGTGGTGGCCGGCAGCGCCGGCTCAGTCGGAGAAGCGGGCGCATCGACGATCATCGCGGCACCTTCACCCGGTGCCACCGACGGGGCATCCGGGTGCCCGGTCACATGGCCGGTGTCGGGTGTCAGTGAATACTCGGACGGGTCGCTGTAGTCATTACTACCGGACAGACCCCAGGCGGTCAGCCCGGCGATGACGACCACGGCACTGGCCAATGCCAGCCACAGGACCGTACGGCGTTTGCCGCTGGACGGCGCGCGTGCGGCACGTGGCGACGCGGTTGCCTGCCGGCCCTCCATGTCTGCCAGAATACGGCCCGAATTCGGGGCCTGGCCCTTTGCCTGCGCTCCCCCTGAGAGCAGACTTGGCCGATTGATTCCGCCATTATTCAAGTGCATCCAGCCCTTGGTTTGAGTCGGCAACTGCCGAAGCGAATTTGCGCATTCTTAGTGAAAGCGGTTGGGGCGTCAACCAGATCGCGTGTCAGGGAGGACCGGTGTTGCCAATCGTGGTTGCTGCCATTGCCGTCGTACTGTTGGTGGCTGGCGTGTGCTGGGTACTGTTGTTCCCCGAGACGGTCGAATCGCTGCGTCAGGCGATCGCGAAGCGTCTGGGCGGATTCCGTCGTCGGGCGGGGCAGGTGGGTGACCGGGTCGGTCACGGCGCCACCCGCGTGCGCAGTGGGGTTCGTGAAGAGGTCGGAGCCGTGCACGGCGCACTGCGGCGCCACTGGCTCATTCTGGTTGTCGCCGCAGCGTTGCTGTTGATCCCTCCAACTGTGATATTCGTCACGCGGCAGACCGTGGTCCTGGAGGATTTCAGGGGCGATGATCTGGCGGAATCGAGTTCGATGGTCGCCCAGCTGCTACGTGGGGAGCGGCTGACGCCGCCGCCGCCGCCGCCGCCGGAGGTGTTCACCACTGCCGAAGTGCGTCGTCTGCGGCCCGAAATCGTCACGGCTGATCGCAAATGGGATCAGATCGATCCCGATCTGCAGCAGCGCGTGCTGGCCATCTATGAGGTCATGCGACGCCAGTACGGTTACGAAATGGTGCTGATCGAAGGCTATCGCAGTCCGCAGCGGCAGGCCGAACTGATGGCCGGTGGCAAGGCGACCCGGGCCGGTGCCTGGCAGAGCTGCCACCAGTATGGGCTGGGCGTGGACAGCGCACCGATCCGCGATGGCAAGCTGCAATGGGACATGGAAGATCCGTGGACCCGGCGTGGGTACTTCCTGTACGGCGAGCTGGCTGAACAGGCGGGCCTGGACTGGGGCGGAAACTGGCGGAGCATCAAGGACTATGTTCACGTGGAAATGACGGACCGCTGCCGCGCCGCCCGGGTGGCAAAGCGCGAGGAACTGTCCCGTCAAGGGTGATAACCGCACGGCGGTACTGGTATGGTTACGCCGATGGCCTGCGTCGTCGGGGGAACCGGGGGGCGATGGAACGCCGGGTCACACATGGATCAAGGAGCATGATGGATGGCACGACCGTTTATCGTCGTCGGTGACCCGCTCAGCCACGGAGGCACCGTGGTGGCCGGCACCGGACAGACCGACATCAATGGCAGGCCGGTGGCGCGCGTCGGTGATCGTGCGTTGTGCGCCGTGCACGGCGCGACCACGATTGTCAGTGGCGACGCGACAGTGCTCATCGACGGTCAGCCGGTGGCGCGCGACGGCGACCGCACCGCGTGTGGAGCGACGCTGGTCGCTTCGCAGGCCATGACCGGTCTGCGTTGACCTGCACGGTCGACAGGAGCAGCGCATGGAGCAGGGCAACTGATGACAGGATGGCTGGGCAAAGCAGCTTCGGTGGTGATGATCTTCGTCGCCACCTGGGGCGCGACGATTCTCTACTGGCGCAACAGCGGCACGGTACCGACCGGCATGCAGATGCTGGCCTACCTGGGCCTGCTGCCCGTCGGCCTGAGCGGTGCCGGCTTCATGCTGCGTGGCGCCGCGCGCCGTGGCGTCGATGCGGCGCTGGACAAGGCTGCGGCCAACGATGGGGAGCCGACCAAGGGCAAAGGCGAAGCCGTCGCGACGAAGGCGATGGTGCCGCCATCGGTGGCGTTGATTGCCGGTGGCCTCAGGCTGGGTGTGGATCTGGATGCCCAATCATGGCTGGCTGCTGCCGCTGCGCCGCCGCGTCCGACGCTCGATGGCCGCTTCCGCGACAACTACAACCTGCCGGTGCGCATGAGCGCGGCGCAGGACCTCGATGAGTTCCTGGTGCTGCAGGCCCGTCAGGACGGCATCGACACCGCAGCCCACGAACGGCGTGCGCTTGCCCTGCTGCAGCCGGTGCTGGAGGAACTGCTGGAGGCAGCATCCGCGGCGCTGCCGGAAATCATGGCTTCCGAGGAAGTGGTGGTGGCCGGTCTGCGGCGTCGCGACGAACAGCGCGTGGAGAACGTACTGAGCGTCGAGCTGCTGGTGCCGGGCAGCTGGTCCGATGCGCTGCGCTCCTGGGTGCAGACATGGCTGCTGGAGCAGGCGCGGATGGCAGGCATCGATGCGCGCCGCTTCGATGTCCGGGTCACCTCGCTGGACGGCGCACGCGAGGTGTGGCCGCACCTGCAACGGGTGATCGACGCACTGGATCAGGGCGAGCCACGCTGGCACCTGCTGGTGTCCGCGTCTTCTTCGATCGATGCCGCCATCGTTTCCTCATGGCAGTCCTCCGGTGTGCTGGCAACCGCACAGAATCCGGATGGCCGCATACCGGGTGAGGGTGCTGCCGGCGTCCTGCTGGCGAGCCGGGGCGTTGCCCATGAAGGCGACGCGCGGCTGTGGCGCCCGCAACTGGTACGCGCCGAGCAGATCGAGGCAACCCGGCCGGCCGAACAGCGCCGTCAGCTGGCGACGCTCGCTGCGCAGTGGCAGCAGATGCTGGGCCTGGAGGGAGCACAGGCCCAGTTCGTGCTGCATGATGCCGATCACCGGGGCGATCTGATGGTCGATGCCGCCGCCATCACGGCGTCGCTGGCTCCCGACCTGGACTTCAGTCCGCAGAGCCTGGCGCTGGCGATCAGCGCAGGCGAACTGGGCCCGGTGCTGCCGTTGGCGCAGCTGGCACTGGCCCGCGCACAGCTTGACCGCCAGGCCGAGCCGGTGCTGTTGCTCGGCGTGGCCGACAACCAGCAGCGACTGTTCGGCCTGGTCGACCCTCTTCCTTCCCCGACGCAGGCGGCCGATGCGCCGTCGGCCCCCTGACTTCCTGGATCCCTGCATGAGTTTGAGCAATTTCAGCTACTACCTGCGCGACTACCGTCTCTGGATGGTGCTCGGCCTGGTCGGTGCCGCTGCGCTGGCCCACTACGGTGAGGCCGAAGCACGGCAGATCGGCATCTGGGTGGCCATCGTGCTGGCCGGCCTGCTGGTGCTGGCGCTGCTGGTCTGGATCGTGAAGCGGATCCTGGCCCGTCGCGCGGCCAAGCGCGTGGAGGCGATGGTCAAGGATGAGGCGGACAAGGCGGTAGCCACCGCTCAACCCGCCCAACGTGCCGATACCGAGGCGCTGCGCACGCGCATGATGGACGCGGTCAAGCAGATCAAGTCCTCGCGGATGGGCGTGCTGAAGGGCAACGCCGCGCTGTACGAGCTGCCGTGGTACGTGATCATCGGCAATCCGGCTGCGGGCAAGAGTACGGCCATCCTCAATTCCGGCCTGCAGTTCCCGTTCGAGGACAACCGCGGCAACGTGGTGCAGGGCATCGGTGGTACCCGCAACTGCGACTGGTACTTCACCACCAACGGTATTGTGCTCGACACCGCTGGCCGCTACTCGGTCAGCGTCGAGGACCGCATGGAGTGGCTGACCTTCCTCGGCCTGCTGAAGAAGAACCGCCCGCGCGCACCGATCAACGGCGTGATCATCGCCGCCAGCCTGGCCGAGCTGTCCGGCAGCAAGCCGGAGTTCGCGATCGAGCTGGCCAAGAACCTGCGCCAGCGCGTGCAGGAAATCACCGAGCGGCTGGAAGTGTTCGCGCCGGTGTACGTGCTGTTCACCAAGGCCGACCTCATCGCCGGTTTCAGCGAGTTCTTCCGCAACCTCGATCCCGGCGAGCGCGAGCATGTGTGGGGTGCGACTCTGCCGTTCGACGTGCATCAGCAGGGCGACGCGCTGGCGGCATTCGACAGCCATTTCGACGAGCTGGCCGAAGGCATCAAGGAAATGAGCCTGACCCACATGGCGATGCAGCGTGGCCGTGAAGTCTCGCCTGGGCTGCTGTCGTTGCCGCTGGAGTTCGTCGGCATCAAGCCGGCGCTGCGCACCTTCATCGCTACGCTGTTCGAGGACAACCCCTACCAGTTCAAGCCGGTGTTCCGTGGCTTCTACTTCTCCAGCGCACTGCAGGAAGGGCGTTCGGTGCATCACGCGTCCGAACGCGTCGGCCGCCAGTTCAACCTGGAGCGCGGGTCCAATGTCGATGAGGCGCCGACCGGCCATACGGCGTTCTTCCTCAAGGACCTGTTCCGCAAGGTGATCTTCGCCGACAAGGAACTGGTCCGGCAGTATTCCAGCCCGCACCAGAACCGGCTGCGCTATGGCGTGTTCCTGGGCGCAGTGGGTGTGCTGGCGCTGGCGCTGGGCCTGTGGACCTGGTCGTACACCACCAATGCCCAGCTGGTGGCCAATGCCACCAAGGACCTGGATCAGGCCGTGCGCGTGCAGAAGGACCGCATGGACCTGAAGTCGCGCATCGATGCCTTGCTTCTGCTGCAGGATCGCATGGAGCAGCTGGACCGTTATGGCAAGGAGGGCGGCATCACCACCCATCTGGGCCTGTACCAGGGCACCGCGATCCGCGAGAAGCTGCTGCGTGAGTACAACCACGGCATGCAGCAGGTGATGCTGGCGCCGACCGTCTCCAATCTGGAGAACTATCTCGGCCAGGTGGTCGCCGAGCGCGACAAGCTTGGCCAGGGCGGCAGCGCTGCTGCCGAGAGCGAGGTGCTGTATCAGAACGCATCGCCAACCAGTACCAACGATGCGTACAACGCACTGAAGACCTACCTGATGCTGGGTAACCCGAAGTACGTCGAAGGTGCTCACCTGTCGCAGCAGCTGACCCTGTTCTGGCGCACCTGGCTGGAGGCCAACCGCGGCCAGATGAGCCGTGAGGAGATGGTCCGCGCGGCCGAGAAGCTGATGACCTTCTATGTGGCGCAGGCGGGCCAGCCCAGCTGGCCGCAGATACAGAACAAGGTCACGCTGGTGTCCGACACGCGTCAGGCGCTGGGGCAGGTGATGAAGGGGCAGCCGGCGATGGAGCGCGTGTACGCGCAGATCAAGGCACGTGCCGGCGCCCGCTTCGGAACGACCACCGTCGACAGCCTGGTGGGTGTGGAGCGCAACGGGCGCCTGATCAACGGCAGCTATGCGATTTCCGGTGCGTTCTCGCGCAAGGCGTGGGAAGAGTACGTAAAGGATGCGATCAAGGAAGCAGCCAATACCCAGCTGAGCACCACCGACTGGGTGCTGGGTACCACCGAGCAGAGCGATCTGTCGCTGGCCGGCAGCCCCGAGCATGTCTCGCGCGAGCTGGTGACCCTGTACAAGAACGACTACGCGCGCGAGTGGAGCAAGTTCGTGCAGGGCCTGAGCGTGGCCGAGTTCAGTACGTTCGACGAGGCGGTGGCCCGCATCAACAAGCTGGGTGATCCCGGCAACTCGCCGCTCCGTGTTCTGCTGGAGCGCATCAACGAGGAGACGGTATGGGACAACCCGCCGGCGCAGGCGCGTTCGAGCAAGGCGCGCAAGGGCTTCGTGGCCTGGTTCCAGCGCACCATCCTGCGCAAGGACCCGGCAGCGACGGCCGCCGCGCAGCCGGTGGGTCCGATCGGCAAGGCGTTCGAAGGCATCGCGCGGCTCACCAGTGAGCGCGGCGATCAGCCGGCAGTGATCACGGCCTACTTCGAGACACTGGGCAAACTGCGTGCGCGCCTGAATGCCATCAAGAGCCAGGGCGAAATCGGCGTGGGCACCCGCAAGCTGATGCAGGACACCTTCAGCAATGAAGGCTCCGAACTGAGCGCGGGCCTGGCGCTGGTCGACGAGCAGGTACTGACCGGGCTGGACGAGAAGCAGCGTGAAGCCCTGCGCCCGCTGCTGCTGCGCCCGTTGACCCAGACCTTCAGCGCCCTGATCCCGCCGACCGAAGATGAGGTCAACAAGACCTGGAAGGCGCAGGTCTACGACCCGTTCAAGGCACGCATCGGGCAGCAGTACCCGTTCAACCTCAACTCGGATGTGGATGCCGCACCGAGCGACATCGCCGGCATCTTCGGCGCCAGTGGCAGCATTGCCGCCTTCAACAAGGACGCGCTCGGCACGCTGGTGATCCAGCGCGGTCCGCTGCTGGAGACCCGCCGCTGGGCAGGGCAGGGTGTGAACCTGTCGGCTGAGCTGGTTGCCAACTATGGCAACTGGGTGAGCGGCTCTGCCGCCGGCGCGGCGCAGGACACCACGATCTTCGAGATCCTGCCGTCGCCGGCTGCCGGCGCGCTGGAGTACAGCATCGAGATCGATGGCCAGGTGCTTCGTTATCGCAATACCCCGCCGCAATGGACCACCATGCAGTACCCGAACGCGGGGCAGGTGCCGGGCGTGAAGATCACGGCGGTGACCGGCGATGGACGTACCGTGGAGGTATTCAGTGCACCGGGCGCGAACGGCTTCAACCGCCTGATGGCCGAAGGCGAATACGAGCGCCTGGATGATTCCAGCCGGATCACCTGGAACGGCAATGGTGTGGCCGTGACGGTGGAAATGCGCATCGTCCGCCGGGCCGGCAGCGGCAGCGAGGGCGGTGGCGACTGGCAGCGCGGCCTGCAGCTTCCCGAGCGGGTGGCCGGTGGTACCCCTGCCGCGCCCGCGCCGGCAGCCACCGCGCCTGATGCGGCGCAGACCACGGGAGGTGCGCGATGAGCCGCGTCGTCAGTGCCGGAGTTTCCTACTTCGGCAAGGTGCCATCGCGCGGTGATTTCGTCCGTGCGGCCGACAATCACCAGCTGCTGGGCTGGCTGGACCGGTGGGCGGGCGAGAGCCTGGAACTGCTGAGCCAGAGCCCGGACTGGAAGCAGCGCTACGACGAGGCACCGGAGATTCACTACGCGTTCCTGGGTTCTCGCAGCAAGATGGTGCTGTGCGGGCACTTCCTGGCCAGCCGCGATTCCTCCGAACGCCGCTTCCCGCTGCTGTCCGCGCTGCGCCTGGATGCGCCGGAACCGTTGCCGTTCATCGGCCGCAGCCCGCTGGCGATGTCCAACGCCTGGTCAGGGCTGGCCCGCCTGGCACGCCAGGCCTACCAGGAAAGCGACGCGGCGCAGGCGCTGGCGCAGCTGGCGGACGCACGTTTCAGCATCAGCACCGATCCCGGTGACTACAACGGCAGCTTCCAGGACTTCCTGGAGAGCACCTCCGTGGCAGACCTCGAGTCGCGCCTGCGCGATTCCGGTCACGGCGAGGTGGCGCTGCGACAGGTGCTGCCGGCACTGGGCCTGCTGCTGCAGCCGGTGCTCAGCGGGGGCGATGTCAACATCGACAAGGCGCTGGTGTTTCCGCTGGTCCGTGACCCGGCCTATCGCCCACTGGTGGCGGCATTCTGGCTGGATCTGCTGTCCAGCTTCGTCTCCCGCGGCGATTTCGAACTGGCGGTGCTGATCCGCAACGACGCTGCGCCGAGCATGATCGTCGGTTTCAACGGCGCCGACCGCCAGGTGCTGCGTGCGGTGCTGGACCCGGCGGAAGCCGGCGACTTCCTGATCCGGATCCAGCATTCGGAATGGGTGGACGACTATCTGCGCGGCGATTACAACCTCAACCGCTTCGGCAGCTTCCTCGACCGTGACGATCTGGCCCTGGCCACCGCACGCAAGCTGTTCGGCGAGACTTTCCTGGGAACCTGATGATGCGCTTGTGCAACCCTCTCTCCCTTGCGTTGCCGCTGCTGCTCGCAGCCGTGCCGCTGGCCGCGCAGAACGCGCCTGCTGCGGCACAGGCTGCCACCGAACGACCGGTGGTGATCGAAGGCGTGGTGCCTGACCAGGCGACCAAGGCCAAGCTGCTGAACAATCTGCGTGCCGTGTATGGCGCCGAGCGCGTGGTCGACCGCATCCAGGTCGAGACGATCGCGACCCCGCCGAACTGGGGCGATTACGTGGCGGGCATGATCAATCCCGGCTTGAAGCGGGTGTCGCCCGGCAAGCTGGAAGTGAACGGACAGGCAGTGCGGATCACCGGTGAGGTCGGCAACGAAGCGCTGCGGCAGCAGGTGGCCAGCGACCTGAGTCTGGCCAGCAATACCAGTTACACCGTGACCAACGCGCTGAAGGTCGGCTCGCAGCAGAACGTGCTGGACCAGACGCTGGCCAACCGCATCATCGAATTCCAGAGTGGCAGTGCGCGTCTGACCCCGTTTGGCATGAGCATCCTCGACGAGATGGTCGCCAAGATGGCGCAGATGCCGGACAGCCGTTTCCTGATCATCGGCCATACCGACAATGTCGGGCAGCGCGAATCGAACCTGGCGCTCAGCCACGCGCGTGCGCTGTCGGTGAAGAACTACATGGTGTCCAAGGGCATTCCGGGCAGCCACATGGATGTCGTCGGCAAGGGACCGGACGAGCCGGTGGCGGACAACACCAGCAACGATGGCCGCGCACGCAATCGGCGTATCGAGTTCAAGATCCAGTAAACATGACGGGGATCGGGCCAGACCCGATCCCCGCATGAGCGGGATCCGCAGGCAGATCAGTCTTCTGGATTGACGTCCAGCATCTCTTCCATCTGTTCCAGCGTGCCGTGGTCCTTGATGACGCGCTTGAGCCAGACATGCAGCGGCATCTCGCCCCAGCGTGCGGCCTTCTCGGCGAGATAGGCCACGGGGCTGTGCGGTTCGGTCCGACGGAAGAACTCAGCGACCTGGCGCAGCTGCTGCAGCGCTTCCTTGCGCGAGACGGGTGCACCCGCAGGGCCACGCGGTGCTGTCACCGGGGCCGCTTCGGTCGCGGGCGCCTCATGGCCGAACGATGCATCTTCAAAATCGTCGGAGGAGGCTTCGGTTTCGCCATCGAGCAACACCCCGGCTTCGCGTGCGAAGCGCAGCACGGTGCGCTGCAGGTGTTCAAGCTGCTCACGCACCGCGCTGAAGCTTGGGCCATCCAGCCCCAGGCGGTTGTCGACCGCGGCCTGCAGTTCGGCCAGGGCCTGGCTGCAGTCGGGCAGGTCGTCGGCCAGCTGCCGGTAGAACCCGTGCTGGGTATCGCGGCGGGCGGCAGTGAGAATGTCCAGGCCAGGGCGGCCGTCATCCTCTTCGCCGCTGTTGGCACGGGCATGGGCATGCTCGAAGTCGGCGAGGCTGAAACGCCCCTGTGGCGCGACGGCAATCGGCACGGAGCGCAACCATTGCAGCGAATTGGTCAGCAACCAGCTCAGGTTGCCGATGCGCTCTTCAAAATCGCCGTCAGGTGCCTGCGGATGCACGTCATCCCAGTAGCGGTCGCACAGGCCGGCGGTGAGCCGGTAGCCAGCGGCGAGGCCCTGGAATCCTTCCAGCTGGGTGGCGGCTTCGCTGAGCCAGCCTGCCAGCCGCAGGTCCTTGGTCCGGGTCTGCAGCAGGTCGGTGGCATCGCGCAGCACGCTGCTCCAGTCAGCGTACTTGATGTCGGTCTGCCACGCCCCCTGGTCCAGGGTCGGGTCGTCGGCACGACGGTTTTCGATGATCCGATCGAATTCAGCCGAGAACGACAGGTCTTCACCGGTCGGGGCGTGTTCCGAAATCGGGGCCAGCAGGGCTTCCTGATCCAGCATGGCGGGTCTCGTTGGGGACTGTGGGCGATTCTAGCCCGCCGATGTGAACGCGGTCGCGGGATTGGTCCGTCCAGGCATGCCTGAATACGGAATGCCGTCAGTTATGTGACGAACAACCCACTTCTACGGTGGTCGAGGCGTCGTGATTTTGACGAACACCGCAATCTGGTAGATTTGATGGCTGGAATCCGACGCCGCCGGGTAGGTGCAGGCGTCTTCACACTGGAATTGGCATGGATCAGCTGAACTACGTGATGACCCAGGTTGCCGGGCTCGGTGACGCGCAACGCCTGTATCGACTGCGGTCCGATGCACTGGAAGGGTGCACGGTGGAGCGGTGGCGCGGCGGTGATGCGCTCGGCCAACATGCCTGGACCGATGTCGATGTACTCGCCACGCGCGCTGATATCGCGCTGGATGCCCTGCCGGGCACGCGTGCGACACTGGTCGCGCAGATGGCCGATGGTGGTCAATGGCAGCGCAGCGGCCTGATCGCGGACGCTTCCTGCCTGGGCAGCGACGGTGGCCTGGTGCGCTACCGGCTGCAGCTGGTGTCATGGACGTGGTGGCTGCAGCATGCTCGGCACAGCCGCGTGTTCCAGGAACAGAGCGTGCGTGCGATCGTCGATGCCGTACTGGCAGGGCACGCTGGCATCGCGCGCTGGCGCTGGGCCGAGGGCGTCGACGCCTTCCTTGGCCAGCGCGTGCGCAGCTACTGCGTGCAGTACCGCGAGAGTGACCTGGATTTCCTGCAGCGCGTGCTCGCCGAAGAAGGCCTGGGCTGGCGTCTGTACGCCGATGAGGAAGCGCCCTGCGGCAATGGCATGGAGATCTTCGCCGACAGCGTCGCGCTGCCGGAAGATGCCACCAGCGCGGCTGCAGGCGTGCGGTTCCATCGCAGTGACGCCACCGAATCCAGTGACAGCGTGCAGGCCATTGGCCTGCGTCGGCGCCTGGCCAGTACTTCGATCAGCCTGCAGAGCGATGATTACCGCCAGGTACGCGCACTGGTGGCACAGTCGCCGATGGAGGGCGGAGGTGGCCAATCGTCGCGCGAAGACTACGATGCGGTAGGTGCCTACGCCTTCAGCGACAGTACCGCCGGTGCGCGCCAGGCCCGCCTGCAGGCGCAGGCGCGCGAATCCCACAGCCGTGGCTGGCAGGGGTCGGGTACGGTTCGCGGCTTCCAGTCCGGACAATGGCTGCGGCTGCAGCAGGCCCCCGGTGCGACACCGCCTGAGCTGCTGCTGGTGGCCGTCGAACATGCCGGCATCAACAATCTCCCTACCGATCTGCGACGAAGCCTCGATGACGCGCTGGGCGTGGCGCCGATCGATCCGGCCGACGCTGCGCTCTGGCAGCAGGCCGAAGCAACCGGGTATGGCAACCGTTTCGACGCGGTGGATCGCACCCTGCCGTGGCGCCCGCTGCTGCAGGACGGTAGTGGCGCACGGCTGAATCCGCGCCCGACCGTGCCGGGTTACCAGACCGCTGTCGTGGTTGCCGGCGACGGAGGCGCCAGCAAGGACCTGCACGCCGACAGCCATGGCCGCGTGCGCGTGCGTTTCCACTTCCAGGAAGGTGAGGGCGGCGGAGCCAACGACAGCGCATGGCTGCGTGTGGCACAGCGTTATGCCGGACCCGGCGTGGGCAGCCAGTTCCTGCCGCGCATCGGCCAGGAAGTGCTGGTGGGCTTCCTCGACGGCGATATCGATCGGCCTCTGGTGCTGGGCACCCTCTATAACGGACGGGGTGAGGCGGGCGTGGCACCGACGCCGGCCGGTGGAAGCGGCCAGAGCGACGTATCGCTGTATGGCCAGGCCGCAGACATGCGAAGCAGCGCGCAGGCCAACCTCAGTGGCGGCCAGGCGCCGGCTTGGCATGCTGCCGGAATGGGCGACCAGGCGCATCGGCAGGGCGGTGCGCTGTGGGGTATCCGCTCGCGCGAGTGGGAAGGCGGGCAGGGCGCCAACCATCTGCTGTTCGATGACTCGAACCAGCAACTGCGCGCGCAGCTGGCCAGCAGCCAGCAGGTGTCACAACTGACCCTGGGGCACCTGCGTCACCAGGCAGACAATTATGTCGGCAGCCTGCGTGGCACCGGTTTTGAACTGCGCAGCGACGCGTGGGGCGCGGTGCGCGCCACGGCCGGTGCCTGGTTCTCGGCGTACGGGCATCGGTCGACGGCACCTGCGGGCGAGGCAGTGCAGCCCGCTGCCTTGCTGACGCAGTTGCAGGCATTGGGCGAACGCTTCACCCAGGCCGCGCGTACGCACCTGACCAGCCCGTTGGCGATGCAGGAGGGCGCGCGCGCGCCAAAGCGCTCGGAGCTGGTTCCCGATCAGTCGCCGGTTCCCGCGCTGCTGGCGAGCGTACGCACCACCACGGGCGGTGATGGATTCGATATCGGCAAGAGTGGTGCGACCGAGCGCAAGTCGGATGCTGGGCAGGATCGCGTGCCGCATTCGGGTGATCCACTGCTTGGACTGGCCGCACCGCAGGGACTGGTGCAGGTGGCAGGCCAGGGAGTGCACTGGGGGAGCGGTGAAGGCCTGCTGTTGGCCAGTGGCGGTCATAGCGACACGGTTACCATGGGGCAGACCCGTCTGCATGCGGGGCAGGCGATCGGCGTGCTTGCGTCCGTGGTTGAGGGCGCAGCGGCCGCACCCACCGCGCTTGACGTCGTGGCCGGCACTGAAATGCTCGATATCCAGTCCCAGGCGGATGGGGTGCGCGTGCAGTCGCGTGGCGCTCTGCGCGGGGCCAGCGCGCAGGCGCCGGTGGAACTCGCCGCGGCCAATACGATCCACGTGGCGACGTCCGGGGGGGCCAGCCTGACCATTGCCGGTGGCAACATCACCATCGCCTGTCCGGGCACGATCAAGGTGCATGCGGGCAGCAAGTCATTCGTCGGCCCGGCGCAGCAGGGCTATCCGCTTCCCCAGTTCCCGCGCAGCAGCTGTAAGAGCTGCATTCTCGACGCCATGCGCCAGGGCACGCCGGGAGTGCTGGTGTGAATCGTTACGCCGTGATCGACAGCGCGCAGCGGTCGCACTTCCATGAGCGGCTGGAGCGTCTTGGCGCGCGCTACCGCTCGCTGTTCGAAGGCACGGCCGAGGCCGGCCTGCTGGATATTGCTCCCTTGCTGGTGGCTTGGACGGACAGGGACCTGCACGCGCAGCTGGATGCGGAGATCCGGCAGATGGGAGCGCAAAGGCCGGGCGTGACCCTGCTGTGGAGTGCACTGGAACTGGACGATCTCGCGAAGCGGTTGCGTGCTTTCCATCTGGTGAAGGTGCCCGAGAAGGGCGGTCGCGAGATGCTGTTGCGCTGGTACGACACCCGTATCCTGCCTGCACTGCTGGATCTGTTGTTGCCTGCGCAGCGTGCCGCCCTGCTGGAGGGCGTGCAGCGCCTGCAGTACTTCGATCGCTACGGCGATCTGCAGGAATGGCCGCTGGCCGAGATGCTGGCCGGAATGGATGATGCCGGCCTGCCTGCGCTTCCGCCATTGCGCCTGGACGAAGACCAGTACACGTGCCTGCTGGACGCGTGCGAGCCGGATGTGGCCATTGCCCAGCTTCGCAGGGTCATCCCCGATGAGATCAAGCGGGTGCCGTATCGATCGCTGTACCCGTTCGTCGTCGACCTTATGCAGGATACGATCGCCCACGGTGTGAACCAGGTGGACGATCACGTGCAGTACCTCTTGCTGGCGTTGTACACCTCCGGCGCGTGCCGCGGCCATCCTGCCGTGCAGGCGCGTTTCGCGCAGCCTGCCGGGAGCTGTGAGGTGCCGTTCGCGGACTGGGCATCAGCGCTGCCGGAAGATGTCTGGACGACGGGCGTCCCGCTGTGGGACCACACCGCCTCGCCTTTGCAGGCCGAGCCTGCACCCTCGTGGACGTGAAGGAAGAATCATGCGTTTGATGCGGACCCATCTGCTGGCGGCCCTGGCGTTGCTGCTCCTGTTGCCGGCATTGGCGGCCTGCAAGGGACGGACGGCCTCCACGCCGGTGGCCGTGCTCGGCTACAACCATACGGATGCATACATTGCGCAGTTCCTCGTGAATGGCGGCAGTGGCGGGTCGGCCGATTCCCACTCGGAAGGCGGAACTGTCTGCTGCGTCGTGCTGCCTGATCGATGGACGCCGGACATGAAGGTGGAGATCGAATGGACCACGGATCTGGAAACGTTCCAGAAGAAGACCGTTGCGATTCCGAAGTACAACCAGCTCGGAAACCTGGCCGTTCATTTCCTGCGCAATGGCGAGATCAAGGTCTTCGTCACCAATCTTGTGCTCGGTCATCCCGACTATCCATTGACCGGCCCCGAGGCGCCCTTGCGCGAGGGCGAGAATCCAGTCTGGGAGCACCTTCGGCGCCCGCTTGAAAAGTGATCACGGGGCCCGGTCGCTCACCGGGCATCCGATCCGAATGCTTGGCGTGGGTGACAAGGACAACGATCCCGGCGGGGACCAGCAGCGAATCCAGGAGACAAGGACATGAGTGGACGCACGGCAACCGGCGCGCAACCAATGCCGGCAGATGGACGCAGAGCGCTGAGCGGCGCCGAAGCGCAGCAGCGGGCGCGGGCCATGGCGTGCATGCGCGAGAAGGGCTCCGAATGCCAGGGCCAGGTGCACGTAGGCATCTACTTCGACGGCACCGGCAACAACCGCGAGTGGGAAGGGACCTTTGTAACCGGCAAGACGCGCTCCCCCAAGACCCAGCTGGCCCGCAACGGTCACAGCAATGTGGCGCGCCTGTACGACGCCGCCCTGAAGGAGCGTGGCAACGGCTTCTTCAGCATCTACGTTCCCGGCGTCGGCACGCCATTCGCCGACGTCGGCGATACCAACCAGGATGGTGACACGCTGGGAGGCGGCGCCGCGCGTTATGGTGCGGATCGCATCCACTGGGCCATCCTGCAGGTCATCAATTCGGTACATCAGTACCTGAACGGTGGTGACCTGATCCAGCCCAACGAAGCCAAAGTACTGGTCGCCTCAATGAGCGAGACGCGGCTGCTGGAAGGCATGACGCGACGCGCGATGCTCACGGCAATCGCGCAGCGGTTGGAGCGCGTGGTCAAGGGGCACCAGCGCCGCGTCAAGTCGGTGCACGTTTCCGTCTTCGGCTTCTCGCGTGGCGCGGCACAGGCGCGGGCGTTCGTGCACCGGCTGTATGAGACGGCAGAAGCCTGGGGCAGCGGTTGCGGCTACAACATTGCCGGCATTCCGCTCTACCTGAACTTCATGGGCATCTTCGATACCGTTGCGTCGGTCGGCGTTGCTGCGATGAGCCGCGTCTCGAAGGGCAAGTGGGACTGGGCCGCCGGTGACATGATGAGCATTCATCCCGAAGCACGCCAGAGCGTGCATTTCGCGGCCCTGCACGAGCAGCGGATCAATTTCCCGCTGGACCTGGCGACCAGCGGGAAGGAGGTGCTTTACCCGGGCATGCACTCGGATGTCGGTGGCGGCTACTCGCCCGGCGGCCAGGGCAAGGACTTCGTTTCCGGTGCCGCGAACGGTACCGCCAAGCTTGCGCAGATTCCGTTGATCGACATGCATCATGAGGCCGTCAAGGCAGGCGTGATAATGAAAACGATCGAGGAACTGGGGGCGCAGCCAGTGCTCGCCATGCATTTCGGCTGTCACCCACAGCTGATCCGCGATTACAACGCCTGGCTGACCGGTCACGGTGTCCCCGGAGGCGCGCACACGCAGCAGATTGCAGGACATTGCCGGCAGTACGTTGCCTGGAAGGGCAAGCGGCTGCCGAATGGTCCACAGAGCGTGCTGCAACAGCCGTTCTTCAAGCAGTCCGATGCCGAGGATCAGGTGGATCTGGCCAATGCGCAGCGCGATTTCGCAAATCTGGTTGGAAAGCTGCGCAGGGGCAAGGAGGAGATGGCGGCCTACCGCAGGCAGCTGGACGAAAGCCAGAAACGCATGGAGGCGGGTCGCAAGATCGGGCGTCCGGTATTTGAACCTACGCCACGGGCCTCCCAGGCGGCTTACGACTACGCAAAAATCCCGGCCGAGACCAGCACTCTGCTTAACCTTGTGCTGGACGGTGCGCCGGTACCCGATGTGAGTACGGTGCTGTTTGACAACTACATGCATGACTCGCTGGCCGGCTTCTACATCGGGAAGTGGACGGAGCTGAATATTCCTGCCGTCAATACCTACGGCTACCTCCGCTATCGCGAGGTCTTCAGTGTGGCCGGCAGGAGGGCTCAGGAGTGCCGGGATCCGGCCACGCTGCCGCCAGCGAACATCCCCACCATCGGCGGCGCGTTCCAGCAGCTGGGCTCGGCAATGGGCGGGTGAGGCGATGCAGCGTCTGGAATGCCCGTTGCGCTTATGCGCCAATCGGGCGCTTCACCTCGGGGAGGCTGGGAGCCATGCATCAGAGCAGGTCAGTGAATCGTCAGCGCCCCGCTGCGCTGCGTCAGCTGCTCCTGGCCAGCCTTGTGCTGCCGCTGGTGGCATGCCGGCAAACCACCTCACAGGATATCGAGCAGGCAGACACCGCCGGCCGTGCGCAGGCCTCCATCGAGGCAAAGGCAGACGCCCATGCCGCGCAGGCGGAGCCGCCGTTGCCGGGTGATCCGGACAGCTCTGAAACGCTCTTCGACGGATTGCTGGATTGCCAGCCGAAGGGCTGGTACCTCAGCACTGAATCAGGCCAGCCCGCGAATCCTTACCTGGCCCTGCACGCGCCCGAACCCTGCGAACGCGATGAGGAGTTCGGGATGGCGCACTTCTGCGTCAAGGCCGATTTCCATGGCCTGCCGGTCTACGGGGTCGTTGCCCATCTGGGAACCGCACCCACGCCCATCGGCATCATGATCGATCTACCACTGGACCAGGCGCGTGCGCGACTCCGCATGGCGCTGGGGTCTGAGTTTCCCGATGACGCGCGCAGCCGGCGCGGCGAAAGGCCGATGCTGGGTCCCCAGGTCGGCAACGCGCAGAAGTCGCAGTTGATGTGTGCGCCCGATTGGGCCTGATCAAGATGGGCAGGCGATGGCCCGAACAAGCCAAAGGTTTAGGCTACGTCGGTGGTTCGCGCGCTTCTTGTCGAAGGCCTGGAACGGAGAAATGGTGAAGATCACCACCCGTGTCTGGCGTGGACTGCAGCCTGTGCTGTTGCTCGGCCTTCTTCTCTCGGTCGCCGCTTGCACCGGGAAGCCGAATTCATCGCAGAACCCAGCTGCAGGTGTGCCGCCAACGGGGGCGGCCACTAAGACGAAGGAAGTGCCTGCATCTACAGCGCGAAGCGCACGATATGCCGGCGTCAGGATGCTCTCACCTCATTCCGGCTGCGCGTACGAATACAGCCCGGTGGACTTCTGTGATGCGCAGCATCGCGCGCAGATCGACCAGGCCATCCTTACCCAGGTGCCGAACTTCAACCGGCATTACATCCTGGCCCAGCTGGATGAGCGCAAGGAGTACTTCCAGCGCTCCATCGTGCTGATCGACAGCCGCGACGGCACCGTGTATCCGTTGCCCATTGATGCGTTCTCGGGCCCGCTGGTGGGCAAGGAGGGCGCGCGTACCTATGGCACGGTGGAGACATCCGCTGAGAGCGACACGTTCTGCGTGAGCGGCGCACTGCTCGTCTACCGGGCATTCGAAGAGGGCCGCTTCTGCTTCGGATTCGATGGTGTCAGATTCACCGGCCACACCACGCAGTACATGCAGTAGCGGCCGCCTTCACCCGCGAGCGCCGGCCCGGCTGAACGAGCCGGGCTGTCCGACGTGGCGGGCGTCGCACCTTCATGGCATCCTCACGAAACTGATTGGCCACCGGCCATCGACGGATGAACGACATGCAGAAGTGGATCGGACGCACCGCCGGCGGGTTTGCGGTGGCGCTGTGCCTGGCGGCGCCGCTGGCACAGGCCGCCGAACCGGCCTTTGGTGGCTGGCGCAACCTCGACTCCCGCGATGGTGCCGAGCCCGCCTTGCGCGACGTCCCGTTCGCACTGCTGCCGATGCCGGTCGCACGGGATGCGCGCTTTTCGGTGTATGACCGCGAGAGCAAGCGGCTGGTGTGCTGCCTGCAGGTGGCCAGCGCCGAACTGGATGACACGGCGCTGCGCAAGGTCTATCAATTGCCCGAGCAGTGGGTGACCGACCTGCGCAACGGCCGCAGCACGGCCCGCCCGTGGCCGACGCGGGTGTACGAAATGCGCCGCGTTGGCGAACTGGTCGACTACGGGTTCAGCGATGCGCCGGAGGCCTACAGCGATCTGGGAGGCCTGCTGCTGCCCGCCGACGCGCGCCTGCTGCCCGATGGCAGCGTGCAGGCAGGGGCGACCTATCGCCTGCAGTTCCGCAGCACGCCGCTGGGGGATGACAGCAGCGCGCTGGACCGCTTCACCCTGCAACCGGCACAAGACACAGGCAAGCCGGTGATCGTCGAAGTGTCCTACGGAACCTATTGATCCGGAACGTTAATCCGGCGTGACGGCGGTCGCGTGCGCCGCCGTTTTCCATCTGCTACCGTCGCCCTACAGGGGAAGGACCTGCCCGCCGCGTCGCGGAGGGCAGCAACGGTAGGAACGCCATGGAAGCGATTCGCAACCTCATGGTGCAGGCAGCGGGTCTTGATGCCGGCAGCCGCCTGTATCGGTTGGATCTCCCCGGCATGCCGGCGGTCGTTGTCGACCGGTGGCACGGGCGTGATGCCCTGTCGCAGGGGCGGCATCTTCAGATCGATGTACTCGCGCTGGACGCATCGCTGCCACTGGCTGACTGGCCGGGGCGGCCCGCATGCCTGCATGTGCACCTGGCCGATGGCCAGGATTGGCCGCGTCACGGCGTGATCGCCGATGCGCAGTGCGTGGGCGCTGACGGTGGACTGGTGCGCTATCGCATCACGCTGCGTGACTGGACCTGGTGGCTCGACCAGGCCCGCTGCAGCCGCGTGTTCCAGGAACAGAGCGTGCGCGAGATCGTGGACGCGGTGTTCCAGATGCACCCGCAACATGCGCATTGGCGCTGGAGCGATGAGGTCGACGGGATGCTGGCCGCATCCCGGCCGCGCAGCTATTGCGTGCAGTACCGCGAGACCGACCTGACCTTCGTGCAGCGTTTGCTGGCCGAAGAAGGGCTGGGCTGGTGCGTGCAGGATACCGGGGAGGCGACGGCCGGCCACGGCGTGCTGCTGTTCGCCGATTCGACCCTCCTGCCGGAAGCCGCTGCGTCGCAGTCGGCGGGAGGGATCCGCTTCCATCGCGCCGATGGCACCGAGCAGAGTGATGGCGTGCAGCAGCTTGGCCTGCAACGGCGGCTGCATAGCACGCACGTGCAGCTGCACAGCAGCGACTACCGCAGTGCGCGCTCGCTGGCCGGCCAGTTGCCGGTGCAGGGCAGAGGGCAGGCGCGACGCGAGGATTACGACCCGGTTGGCGCGCATGCCTTTGCCGACGCGGCCGAGCTGCAGCACCACGCTCGGCTGGTCGCCGAGGCACTGGAGGCGCAGGCACTGCAGTGGCACGGCCGTGGCAGCGTGCGCAGCGGCGATGCCGGCCAGGTCTGGTCATTGCGCGGAACGCCGGGGCCGGTGCCGACCGAACTGTTGCTGGTGGACGTCGAGCACGCCGGGGTCAACAACCTGCCGGTGGATCTTCGCCAGGCGCTGGCAGCGATGGACGATGCCGCCGCCACCGCGGACACGCTGCAGGTGGCTGCCCAGACGCAGGGCTACGCACAGACATTCGTCGCGCTGCCCCGCGACCGGCGTTGGCGTCCGACGCTATGGGACGGCACGGGTGCGCGACGCAATCCGCGGCCGCTGGCGCCCGGTTACCAGACAGCGGTCGTGGTGGCTGCACAGGGCGCCGACGGCACCGAGCTGCACGCCGATGCACTGGGACGGATCCGCGTGCGGTTCCACTTCCAGCAGGAAGAGGGCAGCACGGACAGCGCGTGGCTGCGCGTCGCGCAGCGCTATGCGGGGCCGGGCGTGGGCAGCCAGTTCCTGCCCCGTATCGGCCAGGAAGTCCTGGTGGGCTTCCTCGAGGGCGACATCGACCGGCCGCTGGTGCTGGGCGCGCTGTACAACGGGCGCGGAGAAGGCGGCGTCGCGCCGACCCCGGCGGGCGCCAGCGCGGAGGCCGATACGTCCATGTACGCACAGGCGAGGGATGGCACCGGCAGTGCGCAGGCCAACCTCGGGGGCGGCCAGGCGCCTGCCTGGCATGCGGCGGCGACCGGAGAGCAGGCACACCGCAACGCCGGTGCGCTGTGGGGCGTGCAATCACGGGAGTGGCAGGGGGCCGGCTGGAATCGTCTGCTGTTCGACGACAGCGACCAGCAGCTGCGGGCCCAGCTGGCCAGCAGCCAGCAGGCTTCGGCATTGACGCTGGGGCATCTGCGCCATCAGGCGGACAACCATCGAGGCAGCTTCCGCGGCAGTGGATTCGAGTTGCGCAGCGACGCCTGGGGCAGCGTGCGCGGGCAAGGCGGGCTCTGGTTGAGTGCCTATGCCCGCCGCAGCGTCGAACCGGCAGGTACGGCGGCACAGCCTGCTGCGCTGTTGCAGCAGCTGGCCGCGCTGGCCCGCAGCCATGCTACGGCGGCGGGTACGCATCTGACAGTGCGGCCGGCCGCGCATGTCGGCGTGCAATCGCCGCAGCGCTCGCGTTTGGACGGTTCGCAGTCACCGCTGCCGGTGCTGCTGGCCAGCGTACGCAGCACGGTGCCCGGTAACGCGTTGCAGGAAGCGGCCGGGTCGGCGCCGGAACGCAGCGGTGATGCCGGCGAGGGCCGCGTTCCGCATACCGGCGATGCCCTGCTGGGCCTGGCTGCACCTGATGGTGCGCTGATGGTGGCCGGACAGGGGCTGCTTTGGGCGCCGGGCGAGACACTGGCACTGGGCAGCGGCCAGCACGGCGAGGCCGTGGTGATGGGGCAGGCGCGCTGGCATGGACGGCAGGCCATCGGCGTACTGGCCGCAACACTGGAGGGGGCTGATCCGGGCGAGCCGGCGCTGACCCTGGCCAGCGGCGAACAGGTGCTGGACGTCAAGGCGCAACAGGACGAGGTGCGCGTGCAGTCGCGGCAGTCGCTGCGGGGCACGAGCGCACAGGGTGCCGTGGAGGTGGCTGCGGGCCGGACGGTGCAGGTGGCCACCGCAGGCGGGGCCAGCATCACCCTCAGTGGCGGCAACATCGTGTTCAACGCACCCGGCAGGATCAGCGTGCACGCCGGACGCAAGTCGTTCCTGCCCGGCGATCGCGGTCGTTACCCGTTGCCGGTCTTCCCGCAGTCGGTCTGCAAGGAATGCCTGCTGCTGGCCGCACAGCGTGCAGCCCCACTGACACCAAAGGGAGGCTGAGCGTGGCCAACGACTGGCAGTTCCCACCGTTCTCGCCACCGCCGCTGGATGAGGGCACCCAGCGTTACGTTCTGCTCGATGGCGCGCAGTGCGAGCAGCCCCTGCAGCTGCTGCGCGCGCTGCCCTGGGCGCCGCTGCCCCTGTTCGACGGCCTGCTGGCCGATGGTACGGATGACGCCAGCGTGTTCCTCGCACGCCTGCCGCGTGGCCTGGAGCTTGACCGCTTCCTGCAGCGTGCGGCGTCGTACGCGCGTTCTCCGGGCCTGCTCAGCCTGATCGACACGGCATTGCCTGCGGAAGAGCTGCAGCAGCGGCTGCAGAGACGGCTGGACGCCAGCTACCCGAACGGCAAGCTGTTCCTGGCCCGCTTCTTCGACGCGCGGGTGCTGCCATGGTGGGTGCAGGTGCTGGACGCGGCGCAGTGCCGGGCCTTCCTGGCGCTGGGAGAGCGCTGGTGGTACCTGCGCCACGATCTGAAATGGGCGCACCTGGAATTGCAGGACAGCGTGCAGGATCCGCACGATCCTCCCTGGGTGCTGGAGGCGGCGCAGCGGCGCGCCCTGATCGATGCCAGCTACCCCTACACGCTGATCGATCACTTCCAGCTCTCCGATCCGGAGCTGCTGGCGCGGCTTCCCCGTGCGCGCTGGTATACCTTCTTCCGACGGGTGGTGGCCACGGCCGCGGACGTCGGCATCGAGGACAGCCGACGGCTGGTGATGGTGTCGACCTGGGCGCTGCTGGCCGGTGTCGATCTTGGCGAGGATCCCGCATGGCGGCTTCGCCTGCAGGACTTCGCGGCGGGGCGGCGCAGCGCTGCCGATATCGGTGACGAAGTGTGGCCGCTTGAAGAAAGCTGGGACTGAACGGAGCGCGATCGGAATGATGGGCAACAAGTACCTGTGGTGGAGCGCGCTGGCGGTGATCGCGCTGCTGGTGGTGGGCGTCGGCTGCAGCCGGGCGATGGCGCGCGGCAAGACGCCGATCATGTCGTTGTTCGCGTTCAACTACAGCCCGTATTACCTCGACGATGTAAGGGTGGATGGGCAGTTTCTGGGCGGAATCGGTGGATACACCAACGGTGGCTCCGGCATGGCCCCGCGTGCGCCCCGAGGCAAGGGGCCGCACAGCGTGCGCGTGCGCTGGATCGAGGCCAACCGATACGATCTGGCCACCAACCGCTATCTGGATGAAGGGCACCGCGTGCCGCGTGAAGCCGTGGTACCGCTGAAGACGCCCTATCCGCCCAACCCGGCCACCTTGCTGCTGCACTTCTATGCGGACGGCCATGTCGAGGCCGAGCTGCTGGACAAGGGCGTGAACAAGTGGGACGTACGGCGCATGCCAGTGCCGAAGGAGCACAAGGACCATGACCAGTATTGATCCGACCGCGATTCCCGGGCAGGTGGATCTTGAACCGGGCACCCCGGATCCGGTCGCCCAGGCCGAGGGCACGGCACGCACTGCGCGACTGGCCCGCGGCACACGTCCGCTGAGCGATGCCGAGCGCCGCCGTCGCCAGGAGGCGATGTGTGGCACCGTGCCCGACAAGGAAGCGGCCACTACGGGATGCACGCAGAGCCTGCACCTGGCCGTATTCTTCGATGGCACCGGCAACAATCGCGATGAGGAGCTGAACAAGGCCCAGAATGAGCGCGCATTGTCGAACATCGCCCGCTTGTTCATCGCGCACAGGGACGACACGCGGAACATAAAACGGCAGTACCTGTCCGGCGTAGGAACACCGTGCCCGGAGGTCGGTGATAAGGGGGGACTGCTGGGGCTGTCCATCGGCAAGGGCGGGCGCGAGCGCATCGACTTCGCGCTGCAGTCGCTGGACGAGCTGATAGACAGCCAGCCCGAGCCGATGCGCATCCTGGTGGTCAGCGTGTCGGTACTGGGCTTTTCGCGCGGAGCGGCTTCGGCACGCGCGTTCGCCCGCGATCTGGCCGCGCGCTGCCGACGCCAGGCCGATGGCACCTGGCTGTACCGCGAGCGTATTCCGCTGCGGATCGGATTCATGGGCGTGTTCGATACGGTGTGCTCGGTGTGGCCCAGCCTGACGGCGGCGGCAGTGAACTACCGCAATGGGCATACCGGATGGGCTGAAGGCATGACCATACCGGAGATCGTGGAGCAGTCGGTGCACATGACCGCCGCCCATGAGCTGCGCGGCCAGTTCCCCCTGGATTCCACCCGCGAGCATGCCCAATACCCCGCCAACACGGTGGAAATATGGTTCCCGGGTGTGCACTCGGACGTGGGCGGTGGCTACGATCCCCAGCACCAGGGGCGCCGGAACAGCATCGCGCGCTTTGCCCTGAACGAGATGTATGACATGGCGCAGGCCAGGGGGGTGCTGCTCAACCCGATCAGTCGCCTGGAACAGCACGTCAAGGCTGAGTTCGACAAGCAGGATCCGGAACTGCAGGCGGTGTTCAACGCCTATCTGCAGGCGGTGCGGGTCAAGCGTGGACGCATGGAGGACGTGCAGGCGTCGCATATGGAGCTGCTGTATCGCTGGCTGCGCGTGCGCGTGGCACGTGGTGACCAGTTGCCGTCGATGCAGCGGCTTGCTGCACGCGAAGAGGCCCTGCGCGAACAGGTGCGCACGCTGCGCCGACGGCAGTCGCAGCTGCCATCGCCCTGGGACAACGACAACCTGCATCTGGCCGACCAGGGCAATGCGGAGAAGACCGCCGAATGGAACCGGGTGTCAGACGAGCTGAAGGCGCGCAACGATGAGCTCTCTGCGGTACGCAAGCAGCGCCGGGGGCTGGAGAAGGAGAACGACACGCTTCTGGACAAGATCGTCAGCCTGCGACGGCGCCGGGAGCGCGGCAGAACGCTGACAATGGCCGAGCGGGTCACTCTGGAATCCTGGGACAATACGACCCTGCTGCCGCCGGAGGTGGAGACCTTCTTCGATGGGTACGGTCATGACTCGGTGGCGCACTGGTTCATCGGCAACCTGAGCCAATGGCGGGTGCTGTACTTCGGCGCGACCAAGTACACGCCCGGCAAGGTCGAGGAGACGGCGGATACGCGAGAGGCCGTGCCCGGCTGAGGGGGCAGGGTACACTGGCCGGCGCAGCCCTTGCCGTGCCGTCGATTGTGAGACCCGTGACCCGCCTGATCCTGTTGTTGTCCTGTTCGCTGCTGGCGGCCTGCGCCAGCGCGCCTGCGCCGGCTCCGGTCCCGTCGGATGCGCTGTGGAGGCTGATCGAGCGCGATTGCCGCGGTGCCGATGTGCCGCGTGGCGCCTGCCTGCAACGGGACGCGACCGCGGCCCGCCGCGATGTGCTCATCAAGGACGCCCATGGCGACTACCAGTTCCTGCTGATGCCACTGGACAAGGTCAGTGGCATCGAGAGCGCTGTGCTGTACCAGCGCGGTGCGCCGAACTACTTCGCGGCTGCCTGGCAGGCCCGCGGGCATACCGAACAGGCGCTGGGCCGCCCCCTGCCGCGCACTGTCGCAAGCCTTGCACTGAACTCGCCGCACGGCCGTTCCCAGCATCAGCTTCACATCCACATCGACTGCCTGCGCGCCGATGTGCTGCAGGCGCTGGACACGCACGCCCCGGCGGTCGGAATGCAGTGGGCGGCGTTGCCCGTGCCGCTGCGTGGCCATCGTTACGTTGCGCGCATGCTGCCGGGAGCAGAACTGCGTGCCAATCCATTGAACCTGCTCGCCTATGACCTGAGCGGGCTGCCCGATGTCGGCCAATGGAGCCTGGTGGTGGCAGGCCGCGAGAATGTGCTGGGAGGCCCCGGCTTCATTCTGCTGGCGACCCGCCTGGATCCCGCGACCGGCAATGAGGCCAGCGGTGAGGAGCTGCAGGACCATGCGTGCTCGGTACTGACCGGGGCGGATGCCGCGCTGGAGCGGGTCCGCTAGTCCGGGCGGACCTGTTGTCGCCAGCGCGGCGCGGTCAAGGCCAGCAGTTGCCGGTCCTGCCAGCCATCGATATCCAGATGGTGATCGCGCAGCAGGCCTTCATGCTCGAACCCCACCGAGCGCAGTGCATCGACGAAAGGCGTGCTGCTGGCCACCGGAAGCAGGGTGAACACGCGATGCAGTCCGACCTGGTCGAACAGGAAGGGGCACAGCGCCTGCAACGCCTGCGCGGGATGCTCGTGGCTGTGCTGCATTGAACGCAGCTCGGCGCAACGGGCGTGGGCGGAGTGCAGCTGGATCTGCAGTTGATCATGCAGCATGCCGTGCCGGTCATCGAACACGCCCAGCAGCAGCTGGTCGTTGTCCTGCTGCAGGCGCGAACGGTGGACGCCTGCCAGGAAGCGCGCTTCCTCGTCGACGCCGGACGGGCGGAAGATGCCGCGGCTCCTTCGATCGTCGAAGGCGCGCCAGCGTGGCAGATCGGCGCGGTTGAACAGGCGCAGGGTGATCGGGGCCGCCTGCAGCTGCACGAGGTGTTGGCGCAGCACGGGGCGGAGCGGTGGAATCGGAGGGCCGAAGGAACAGGTCGTCATGGCTTGACGATGCCCGTACATGCGGCGCCACACCATCAAGAATGTTGTAAAACGCACGTTGTCAGCGCGCGGCGTCACTTATCAGCTTCCGGCATAAGCCCATCAGGCCTGGTCATTTCCGCTGAAACTGTCCGTTCGGGACACTTTCGTTACGGGATCGTTATGCGCGCACAGGCCGCCGCGTCCCGTCCAATCGTCCAACTCCCCCAGGAAGCCCATGTCCGCCTCTCCCCAGGCGCTGCGCCATCGTCCGCTGGTGCTCGCGCTGTCGTCCCTGATGCTGGCCTCGTTGCCCGCCTTCGCGCAGGAAAGCGCACCTACATCACTGCAGGAAGTGAAGGTCACCGGTTCGCGCATTCCGCGCGCCAGCGTTGAAGGGCCGTCGCCGGTGACCGTGATCAGCCGGGAGCAGATCGACGCGCAGGGCTACCGCAATGCATTCGACGCCCTGAGTGCGCTGACCGAGAACACCGGCAACGTGCAGGGCGAGGATTACGGCAATACCTTCACCCCGGCCGCCAACACCATCAATCTGCGCGGGTTGGGGCCGAACCGCACGCTGGTGCTGGTCAACGGTCGTCGCCAGTCCGACTACCCGCTGGCCTACGAAGGCTCGGTCAACGTGGTGAACCTGGCCAACATTCCCAGCGCCCTCATCGAGCGTATCGAAGTGCTCGCCGGCGGCGCTTCGGCCGTGTACGGTTCCGACGCCATCGCCGGCGTGGTCAACATCATTCTCAAGGAGCGCTACGACGGCGTGGACATCAACGTTCGTGCCGGCGGTACCGAGCAGGGCGGGGGAGACAACCAGCGCGTGCAGGTGGTGGGAGGTGGTGCCGGTGAGCGATGGGAAGGCGTGTTCGGCTTCGAGCTGGGAATCCGCAAGGCCATCCACGCACGCCAGCGCGATTTCATGGACTCGCTGGACGATGATCCGCGTGGCACGGTCCCGCAGGCCACGGCCATCGCCTATCGGCGCAATGCAGCCACCGGCAGGAACATCGACCCGGGCAGTGACGGCTGCGATGCCGCTTCCGGGATCTACGGCGGGAGCGTGTTCCGCGCCACCAATCCGCGCCTGGGCAGTTACTGCGGCAGCAACGAGGCCGCCGCCAGCTACTGGACCGTGCAGACTGAAAAGCGCAACCTCGATGGCTATGGCCTGCTGACCTTCCACCTGGACGAACGGACCGATCTGTTCGCCGACCTGGCCGTGGGCAGCGCCACCATCTACAACAACACCCGTGCCCCGACCTGGACGTCCGCACGCAATTACTTCTACAACCAGAACAGTGGTGAACTGGAGAGCTGGTATCGCCGGTTCGCACCGGAAGAAGTGGGCGGCCTGCCGCGCAACGCCAATCGCTTCCTGGAAAAGTCGTGGTCGTTCAACGTCGGTGTACGCGGCCAGCTGGGTGACAGTGACTGGGACTACGAGGCCGTCTACAGCCGCTCGCGCTACGAGAACCGGACGCGGCGGCCGGTGCTGCTGGCGGGAATCAACGAATACCTGCTCGGCCCGACGCTGGGCGTGCGCGACGGGGTGGAAGTCTACGCGCCGGATCCGGCACGGCTTTACCAGCCGCTGACGCCGGACGAGTACGGGCAGTTGTCCGGTTACCAGGAGAGCCGCAATGCGGCGTGGCTGCAGACCTTCAGCGCCAGCGTCAACGGCCGCCTGTTCGAACTGCCCGGAGGCGAGGCGGCGCTGGCGGCCGTGGTCGAGGCCGGCAGCCAGGGGTATCGCAACCGACCGGACCCGCGGCTGGGAACCGGAGAGTTCTGGAACACCAGTGCCGGCGTTGGCGCAGGGGGAGAGCGTGATCGCTATGCGGTGGGTGCCGAACTGCAGCTGCCGTTGCTGCCGCGCCTGACCACCACGCTGGCGGGCCGCTACGATCAGTACCGGGCCGCAGGCGAACACATCGGCAAGGCGACGTGGAGCTTCGGCGTGGAGTTCCGCCCGCTGGACAGCCTGTTGATCCGTGGCACGGCCGCCACCAGTTTCCGTGCGCCGGACATGAACTACGTGTTCGCCACTGAAACCCGCGGCTACAACCCGGGCATGACCGATTACTGGCGGTGCCGTACCGCCGGTCAGCCGTATGACGACTGCGACTTCAACGGGCTGTCCATCGACTTCAGCAACCGCGCCAATCCGCAGCTGCAACCGGAAACCGCCAAGTCGTACGGCTTTGGTGTGGTCTGGTCGCCGCTGGCAAGCCTGGATTTCAGTGCGGACTACTACGACATCCGCATCGACAACGAGGTGACCAATCTCGACAGCAGCCGCATTCTGCGCGACGAAGCCGATTGCCGCCTCGGTCGTACCCTGGGCGGTGAAGTGCGCGATATCGGTTCACCGCTGTGCCAGGACGCGCTGGCCCGCGTGATCCGCAATCCTTCCACGGCGGCGGTGCAGCCGGACCAGGTCACCCGGGTGCTGATCAATCCGATCAACGCGGCATCCGAATCCGTGCGCGGCATCGATCTGAAGGGCAACTGGCGTTTCGATGCCGGGCGGGCGGGGCGCTTCACCACGCGTCTGGCCTACACCGTCGTGCTTGAGCATGAGTACCGGCAGTTCGCCGATGACGAGGTGCGTGACATCCGCAATTCCCTCGACGACTGGCAGTGGCGCAGCAAGGTCAATGGCAGCGTGACCTGGAACCGCGGTGACTGGACCGCGACGGTGTACGGCAACCGCTATGGCTCGCTGCCGAAGAGCGATGGCAGCGGCCGCATCGGACCGTACATGACGTACAACGCGAGCGTGTTCCGCAGCTTCGGCGACAACCTGTCGCTGGGTGTCATCGTCAACAACCTGCGCAACAGCCGGCCGCCGGCGGACCGCAACGGGGGGGGCTGGCCGTTCTATCCGGTCGGCAACTACGACCCCTATGGCCGCCAGTTCTGGGTGGAGATGGATTACCGCTTCAACTGAGCAGCGCAGGTGGGGCGCCTCTTCGACTCGCGTCTGCGGCGAGCGGAGAGGCGTCGCTTGATGCCTTCACGACGCACGGACAGTCGTCACCCCCGCTCGCAATCACGCTTACGGCAACGCCTGCACCAGATAGGATTCGATGACGTAGCTGAAAGGTTGCTGCTGCCGGTCGCGCAGCAAGGCGCGTACTTCCAGGATGATGCCGTGGTCGCCCTCGCCACGGGGGGGCCAGAAGGTCTGGTCGGCTTCGGTCTCGCGCTGGAAGCCCAGCGGGCCGACCACGCGGCCGAAAGGCTCGTCGGTGCTGTCCAGCACCTGGTTCATCGCCGTACTGAGATGGCCGGGCAGGTACCAGTTGTCGGCCTCGGACAGCACGCGGTTCCCGCACACCAGCTGCACGCGGCGGTAGCGCAGCGCGGCGCTGGAGTCGGCGCCCAGTGCCTGCAGCACCTCGGCCGGGGCCTGCTTGTCATCGCCATGGATGCGCACCGCGCGGACGCGGGCCTGCTGGGCCAGGCCGTGTTCGGCACACCAGCTTTCCAGCGTGGCTGTGGCGCTCTGCCCGGACAGCACCCGCTGATGCAGCCGTTCGACCAGCGCCGCCGGGGCGATCCGCTGCTGGCCAGGCGGTGCCTGCGGCGGCGGAGCGCCGACGGCATCGCTGGCGGACAGGCTGGCGATCGGCGCGGCGGCAAGCAGTGAAGCGGCCTGCCAGCGGCGGATACGATCGTGGCGGTCGGACGGGCCCATGCGGCATCACAGCGGAAACAGGTGTCTATGGTACCCGTTCAGCGCTGTGTACGGCGCACCCGCCGCGCCCCTGCACCCGGCGATATTCATCGAACGGGCTCATACCGGCTCGCGCTGCACCTGCTGCCACAGCTCGCTGGCCAGCGCACGCACGGCATCATCGGCGTCGCCACGGTGCAGCAGCCCGATCTCGTAGTTGTCGATCACCGGCAGGTTCCGTTCGCCGTCGATGATGCGGTGTCCGCGGCCCACTGCCCGGCGCGGCAGCAGGCTGATGCCGATGCCATCGGCAACCGCGCCCTGGATGCCGCTGAGCGATGAACTGGTGAAGGCGATGCGCCAGCGCAGGCCGAGTGCTTCGACCGCCTGGATCATTTCGTCGCGGTACAGTCCGCGCGGCGGGAAGGTCACCAGCGGCAGGGGCTCCTGCAGCAGGCAGCCACTGCGCAGGCTGTCGATCCAGTGCATGGGTTCACGCCGGCAATGCACGGCCTGGCGGCTGTTGCGGCGCTGCTTGACCAGGACCAGATCCAGTTCGCCATGATCGAAGCCATGGGCCAGATCGCGGCTGAGGCCACTGCTGATCTCCAGCTTCACCTGCGGATGGCGGCGGCTGAAAGCGGCCAGCATGCGCGTGGTCTGCGCGTTGACGAAGTCCTCGGGCACACCGATGCGGACCGCTGTTTCGACCGTGGCGCCCGCCAACGCCTGTGCCATTTCCTCGTTCAGGTCGAGCATGCGCCGGGCATAGCCCAGCAGCGTGTGGCCGGCGTCGGTGGGCTGCACATCGCGATGGCCACGCTCGAGCAGGCGATGACCGGCCAGGTCTTCCAGACGACGCACCTTCTGGCTGACCGTGGACTGGGTCGAGTGCAGGCGGGTCGCCGCAGTGGTGAAGCTGCCGCAGTCGGCCACCATCACCAGGGCCCGCAGCAGGTCCAGTTCGAACAGTGACCTATTCGATTTTGAACTTTCTTGCATTTGAACATTTCATTTCTGGATACCCGTGGCGACTTCTACCATGCGGCCAAGGCACCGGCAACGTCCGGCCGACTGATTCCGGAGGGTTCATCATGTACCTGCAACACCGCTGCCTGCGCTGGGCTGCGCCCTCACGGCGCGCGCTTCTGCTGTGCCTGCTGGCCGTGGCATTTCCGGCCTGTGCCGCAGACCCGTCCGGCCAAGCCGACGTGCGGTTGCGGGAGGCCGCCAGCCGCGGCGATGCCGGAGCGGTGCGCCAGGCACTGGCCGATGGCGCGGCCTTGGAAGCGCGCGACGCACAGGGCCGCACCGCGCTGCTGCTGGCGACCCATGGCAACCGCGTGGACGCGGCGCGCGTGCTGATCGAGGCGGGGGCCGATGTCAACGCCAAGGACAGGCTGCAGGACAGTGCCTATCTGTACGCCGGTGCGCGCGGACTGGACCGGATCCTGGCCTTGACCCTGAGCCATGGTGCCGACTTGCGCAGCACCAACCGTTATGGCGGCACCGCCCTGATTCCCGCCGCCGAGCGTGGCCACGTCACCACGGTGCGCATGCTGCTGCGTGCGGGCGTGGCAGTGGACCACGTCAATCGACTGCAGTGGACGGCGCTGCTGGAGGCGATCCTGCTCGGCGACGGAGGGCCGCGCCACACGCAGATCGTGCAGCTGCTGCTCGAAGCGGGCGCCGATCCTGAGCTGGCCGACGGCGAGGGCGTGACGCCGCTGGCTCACGCGCGCCAGCGCGGCCAGGCCGCGATCGAAACCCTGCTGCGCCAGCATGGCGCGACACGCTGATATCTGCTCCTTCCATTCCGCACGCTGGCCGTGCCCATCAGGATGTTCTCCATGTTCTGTTTCCGCCCGTTGTCCCTTGCTGTGCTGTTCGCCTGCGCACCGCTGTCCGCAGCTGCGGCCGAACGTGCCGATCTGCTGATCCGTAATGCCACCGTGGTCGATGTGGAGCACGCCCGCACCCTGCCGGGGCAGAGCGTGGTGATCCGCGGCGAGACGATTGTTGCGGTCGGCCCTGACGCAGGGCTGGAGGGCCAGTGGCGCGCGGACCGGCAGCTGGATGCGCAGGGGAAGTACCTGATTCCGGGACTGTGGGACATGCATGTGCACTTCGGTGGAGGCCCTGCGCTGATCGAAGAGAACAAGGCACTGCTGCCGCTGTACGTCGCCCATGGCATCACCACCGTGCGCGACTGTTCGGGTGATCTGCCGCAGCAGGTGCTGCAGTGGCGTGGCGAGATCGCCGCCGGCACACTGTTCGGTCCACGCCTGCTCAGCTCCGGCGCCAAGATCGAAGGCATCAAGCCGGTCTGGAAGGGGACGATCGAAGTCGGCAGCCGCGCCGATGCCGATCAGGCGATCACGCGCCTGCAGCGCGACAAGGTCGACTTCGTCAAGATCACGGACAGTACGCTGACACCGGAACTGTTCCTGTACTCGGCCGCCGCCGCGCGCAAGGCAGGATTCAGGGCATCGGGCCATATCCCAATGGCGCTGACCGTGGAGCAGGCGGTCGATGCTGGCCTGGCGTCGATCGAACACCTGGACTATGCGTTCAAGGCGGGCAGCAGGGATGAGGCGCGGATTGCAGCCGATTTCGGCGCCGGACGTATCGATCGTGCGGAAGCCAACCGGCAGCTGGATGCCAGTTTCGACCGTGACACCGCGATGCGCGCGTATCGTGATTTCGCCCGTCGAGGCGTGTTCGTGACGCCCACACTCAACGGCGGACGCATTCTCGACTTCCTCGACCAGGACGATCATGCCCACGATCCCTATCTGGCCTACATCGGCCCAGGCCTGCGTGCCACTTACCAGTGGCGCGTGGAGCGCGCGGCCAAGGCCACGCCGGCACAGATCCAGGCGCGGCATGCGCAGTACCGGCAGGTGGCCGCGGTGCTGCCGATGCTTCAGGAAGCGGGTGTGACGATCATTGCCGGCACCGACGCCGGCTTCCTCAATTCGTTCAACTATCCCGGGATCGGACTGCACCAGGAACTGCAGCTGTTCGTGCAGGAAGGGCTGACACCGCCCCAGGCCCTGTCAGCGGCCACGCGGTCTGGCCCGGCCTGGTTCGGGCAGATGGACCGCTACGGCAGCGTGACCACGGGCAAGGCCGCGGACCTGGTACTGCTCACCGCCAATCCGCTGCAGGACATCGCCGGGACCCGGAAGATCGACAGCGTGATCCTGCGCGGCCACGTGCATGATCGTGCAGCGCTGGACAAGATGCTGGCCGACACCCGCGCGCGCGTGGCCGCGTGGAACGATGAAGCAGACAAGGGCCGATCAGCGGACTGAACGCAGTCATCGTTGTAGTGATGAGGGGAACGGGGGAGTCGCCACGCGTTGCTGCGGGCACTCCCGACCGTTCCTTCGTTCGTTTTGCGCTGCGCAAAACGAGCCTGAAACGTCAATTGGGATCGCATTTTTTCCCCCTGAAAACGGGTGTTCCAGCGTAATGACGTGCCAACTGCGTCACAGAGCTTTCAATGGCCCACGCAATGAAGGCCGCATGCACGCAATCTGCATGGAACGTTCACTTCGACGCGGTGTATACCCTCCCGCAGCGGACGGGGAGCAATGGCCGACGTCCGACGGCCCTGACCGCGTCGCTGAACGCGCGTCGGCGATTCCAGACAAGAGGACTGTCGTTCATGCATCTGCATCTCGCGCCCACGCTGTAGCGCTGCATCGCACCACGACCGGGCGCGTCGCATCGCTGCATCCGGTCGCCTGAAGAATCCGAAGCACGTATCCGGCAGCAGGCGGTTTGCCTGTTGGCGGTGGCTTCGCGCGAAAACATATCCATTCCGTGCCGCCGTGCCAGCGTGATTGCTGTGCGTGACGTCGTTGTGCGCATGGCGGTGCGCCTGTAGAGAGGAATGTCCCATGGCCATCCGCGTCAAGGTTGTCCCGGCAAGCGAATCGATCAGCTCCGATACCGCCGCCACCACCGTCCGCAATGATGTCGTGACGCTGCAGCAGAGCAGCAACGTCGCACTGGACGTCGATCCAGACCAGGTCGCCGGCTACGTGAAGGACGGCCAGGATCTCGTGGTGCAGCTGAAGACCGGCGAGAACGTCCGCATCGCCAACTTCTATGCTGAAGGACAATCGCCCAGCCATCTGTTCCTGGTGGATGACAAGAAGCTCGTGGCCGTCGATCTGCCGGTGGTGGCCAGCGATGGGCCGTTGGCGGCGAGCTATCTGCCGCAGGAGACGCTGGCTGGATTCGACTCGCTGACGGCAGCGGGCGCGGGCGCGGGCAGTGGCATCAGCGGCGCGATGGTGCTGGGCGGGCTGGCCGCGGTCGGCGCAGCGGTGGCGTTGGCCGACAGCGGCGGCGGTGGTGGTGGCGGATCGGCGAATCCACCGCAGAATCCCCCGGTACCCGATACCACGCCGCCGGCCGCACCCACCGGGCTGGCATTCAGTGCAGACGGCCGGACGCTTACCGGCAGCGGTGAAGTCGGTGCCACGGTGCGCGTCGATACCAATGGTGACGGGCAGCCTGATGCGACCGGAACGGTGGGTGCCGATGGGCGATTCAGTGTCACCCTGTCGCCGCCGTTGACCAACGGCGAGAGCGTGAGCGTGACGCTGGTCGATGCCGCCGGCAACGTGAGCGGACCGGGGCAGGCGACGGCCCCCGATACGACACCGCCTGCAGCGGCCAGCAACGTGGTGGTGGCTGACGACGGCAGCAGCATCAGCGGCAGCGGTGAGCCGGGAGCAACGGTGGGCGTGGATACCGATGGCGATGGCCAGCCCGATGCCACCGTGGTGATCGGCGGCGACGGCCAGTTCACGGTGCCACTGGATCCACCGCTGACCCAAGGCGAGACGATCAGCGTGGTAGTGACCGATCCGGCCGGCAACAGCAGTCCGCCGGTCACGGTGCAGGCGCCCGACTATCCCGACGCGCCGCTGGTGAATGCCAGCAATGGCAGTGTGATTTCCGGAACGGCGGGCGCGGGCCTGACCATCCTGCTTACGGATGGCGATGGCAATCCGATCGGCCAGACGGTAGCGGATGCGAGCGGCAACTGGAGCTTCACGCCGCCTGCGGCGCTTGCTGATGGAACCGTGGTCACTGCCGTGGCCCAGAATGCGGCCGGCAATACCAGCCCCGCCACGTCGATCACCATCGATGGCGTTGCGCCTGCCGCACCGGTCATCGATCCAAGCAACGGCACGACGATCAGCGGTACCGCCGAGGCCGGCAGCACGGTGACCCTCACCGACGGCAATGGCAACCCGATCGGCCAGGTCACCGCCGATGGCGATGGCCACTGGAGTTTCACCCCGGGCACGCCGTTGCCGGACGGCACGGTGGTGAATGCCACCGCAACCGATCCGGCCGGCAACACCAGCGGCCAGGGAAGCATCACGGTCGATGCGGTCGCGCCGTCCATGCCTACCGTGGAGCCCAGCAATGGCGGCACGCTCACGGGCACCGCCGAGCCCGGAAGCACGGTGGTGCTGACCGACGGCAACGGCAATCCGATTGCGGAAGTCGCCGTCGATGGCAGCGGCAACTGGAGCTATACCCCCGGCACGCCGCTGCCCGATGGCACGGTGGTCACGGTGGTTGCCCAGGATGCCTCAGGCAACAGCAGCCCGCCGGCAACGGTCACCGTGGATTCGCAGCCGCCTGCCGCGCCCATACTCGAGGCCAGCAACGGCACCACGCTCAGCGGAACCGCCGAGCCCGGCAGCACGGTCACCTTGACCGATGGCAACGGTAATCCGATCGGGCAGGTCACCGCCGACGGCAACGGTGACTGGAGCTTCACCCCGGCCACGCCGCTTCCGAACGGCACCGTGGTCAACGCCAGTGCCACGGACGCCACCGGCAACACCGGCCCCGGCGCCAGCATCATCGTTGATGCGGTCGCACCCGCCGCCCCGGTCGTGCTCCCCAGCAACGGCACGAGCATCAGCGGTACCGCCGAGCCCGGCAGTACCGTGACGCTGACTGACGGCAGCGGCACTCCGATAGGCCAGACCACCACTGACGGCAACGGCAACTGGAGCTTCACCCCGGCCACGCCACTGCCGGACGGTACCGTGATCAATGCCACCGCCACCGACGCAGCAGGCAACACCGGCGGGCAGGGCGGCACCACGGTGGATGCGGTGCCACCGGCCGCGCCTGTGCTGAACCTGAGCAACGGCAGCGCAGTCACTGGCACCGCCGAGCCTGGCAGCAGGGTGATCCTCACCGATGGCAATGGTGATCCGATTGCCAGCGTAACGGTGGATGGAAGCGGCAACTGGAGCTACACGCCCGCCACGCCGCTGCCCAACGGGACGGTGGTCAACGCCGTGGCAGTGGATGGCTCCGGCAACGCCAGCGTCGGCAGCAGCGTCACCATCGACTCGCAGGCGCCGTCGGCGCCCGTGCTCGACGTCAGCAATGGCACCCTGATCGTTGGCACCGCCGAGCCGGGAAGCACGGTGACGCTCACCGACGGCAATGGCAATCTCATTGCGCAGGTCACCGCCGATGGCTTTGGCGACTGGACCTTCACTCCGGCGACGCCGCTTCCTGATGGCACCGTGATCAACGCCACGGCCACCGATGCCACCGGCAACACCAGTGCGCCTTCGTCGATCACGGTCGATGCCGTCGCACCTGCCGCACCCGTGGTCAACCCGAGCAATGGCATCACGCTCACTGGCACGGCCGAGCCGGGCAGTGTCGTCACGTTGATCGATGGCAGCGGTAATCCCTTCGGTCAGGCCCCGGTCGACAGCAACGGCAACTGGTCGTTCCCGCTCGCTACGCCGCTGCCCGATGGCAGCGTCGTCAGCGCGACCGCCACCGATGCCTCTGGCAATACCAGCGGCGCGACCAGCATCACCGTGGACGCGCTGCCACCGGCTACGCCGGTGCTGAATCCCAGCAACGGCAACACGGTCAGCGGTACCGCCGAGCCCAACAGCACGATCATCCTCACTGATGGCAACGGTGGTCTGATCGCGGAGGTCACCGTCGATGGCAGCGGCAACTGGAGCTACACGCCGGCCACCCCGCTGCCGGATGGCACCGTCGTCACGGCCGTGGCGGTGGACGCGGCAGGCAATACCAGTCCGCCGGCCACCGTCTCTGTCGATGCCAGTGCGCCGCCGGCGCCGGTCATCGATCCCAGCAACGGCACCACCGTCAGTGGTACTGCCGAAGCTGGCAGCACGGTCATCCTGACCGATGGCAGCGGCAATCCGATTGGCCAGGTCACCGCCGACGGCAGTGGCAACTGGAGCTTCACTCCCGGCACGCCGCTGCCGGACGGGACGGTGATCGTGGCGACCGCCACCGATGCCACCGGCAATACCGGTCCCCAGGCGGCCATCACCGTCGATGCGCTGCCGCCGCCGGCCCCCGTGCTCGAACCGAGCAATGGCACGACGATCACCGGCACCGCCGAGGCCGGCGCCACGGTGATCCTCACCGATGGCAATGGCAACCCGATCGGACAGACCACTGCCGATGGCAGCGGCAACTGGAGCTTCACCCCGGCCACGGCACTGCCTGACGGGACGGTGGTCAACGCGGTCGCGCAGGATGCGGCCGGCAACACCGGCCCGCAAGGCAGCACCACGGTCGACGCAGTGGCGCCGCCAACCCCGGTCGTCAATGCCAGCAATGGCAGCGTCCTTACCGGCACTGCCGAACCGAACAGCACCGTGACGCTGACCGATGGCAACGGCAATCCGATCGGGCAGGCCACTGTCGACGGCAGCGGCAACTGGAGCTTCAGCCCCGCCACGCCGCTGCCCGATGGCACGGTGGTCAACGTCACCGCGACCGATGCCGCAGGCAACACCAGCGCACCGGCAAGCACCACCGTCGACAGCTCGTTGCCCTCGATTCCGCTGATCGATCCCAGCAACGGCTCGGTGATCAGCGGTACTGCAGATCCGGGCAATACGGTCATCATCACCGATGGCAGCGGCAACCCGATCGGCCAGGTCACGGCTGACGGCAGTGGCAACTGGTCGTTCACCCCGGGCGTACCGCTGCCCGATGGGACCGTGGTCAACGTGATCGCGCGCAGTCCTTCGGGTGTCGACAGTGCGCCGGCGGCCATCACCATCGATGGCGTTGCGCCGCCGGCGCCCGTGATCGATCCCAGCAATGGGGTCGAGATCAGTGGCACTGCAGAAGCCAATGCAGTCATCGTGCTGACCGACGGCAGCGGCACTCCGATCGGGCAGACCACGGCCGATGGCAGCGGCAACTGGAGCTTCACCCCGGCCACGCCATTGCCCGACGGCACGGTAGTCAACGCCATCGCGACGGACCCGGCCGGCAACAGCAGTGGCCCGGCCAGCATCACCGTGGATGCGCTGGCACCGTCGGCACCGATCATCAACGCCAGCAACGGCGTGGTGATCAGCGGCACCGCCGAAGCCGGTGCGATAGTGATTCTCACCGATGGCAACGGCAACCCGATCGGGCAGACCACGGCCGATGGCAGCGGTAACTGGAGCTTCACCCCCGCCACAGCGCTGCCGGACGGCACGGTGATCACCGCGGTCGCCCAGGATGCGGCGGGCAACACCAGTGGCCCGGCAAGCACCACGGTGGACGCGGTGGCACCGCCGGCACCGGTGATCGACCCGAGCAACGGCAGTGTGGTAAGCGGTACGGCAGAAGCGGGTGCCACGGTGATTCTCACCGATGGCAGCGGCAACCCGATCGGGCAGACCACGGCCGATGGCAGTGGCAACTGGAGCTTCACTCCGGCCACGCCATTGCCCGATGGCACGGTGGTCAACGCCATCGCGACGGACCCGGCCGGCAACAGCAGCGGCCCCGCCAGTACCACCGTCGATGCGGTGGCGCCGCCGGCGCCGGTGATCAACGCCAGCAACGGTGCGGTGATCAGCGGTACCGCCGAAGCCCGCGCGACGGTGGTCCTGACCGATGGCAATGGCGATCCGATCGGGCAGACCACCGCCGATGGCAGTGGCAACTGGTCGTTCACGCCCGGCACGCCGCTGCCCGATGGCACCGTGATCACGGCGGTGGCCCAGGATGCGGCAGGCAACGCGAGTGGCCCGGCCACGACCACCGTGGATACGGTGGCGCCGCCGGCGCCGGTGCTCGACCCGAGCAACGGCAGTGTGGTGAGCGGTACAGCCGAAGCCGGTGCCACAGTGATCCTGACCGATGGCAGCGGCAACCCGATCGGCCAGACCACCGCCGATGGCGCCGGCAACTGGAGCTACACGCCGGCTACACCGTTGCCGAATGGCACGGTGATCACTGCGGTGGCACAGGATGCGGCGGGCAACGGCAGCGGCCCGGCCAGTACCACGGTCGATTCGGTCGCGCCGCCGGCACCGACGATCGACGCGAGCAATGGCAGCGTCATCAGCGGCACCGCCGAAGCCGGTGCGACAGTGATCCTCACTGACGGCAACGGTATTCCGATTGGGCAGACCATCGCCGATGGCAGTGGCAACTGGTCGTTCACGCCCGGCACGCCTCTGCCCGATGGCACCGTCATCAATGCACTGGCGCGCGACGCGGCCGGCAACAACAGCAGCCCGGTCAGCACGACCGTCGATGCGGTCGCGCCCTCGGCGCCGACGCTCGATGCCAGCAACGGCACGGTGATCACCGGCACCGTCGAGCCCGGCGTGAAGGTGATCCTGACCGACGGCAACGGTGATCCCATCGGCGAAGCCATCGCCGATGGCAGTGGCAACTGGAGCTTCACCCCGGCTACGCCGCTGCCCGACGGCACCGTGATCAATGCCATCGCGCAGGATGCGGCCGGCAACAACAGCGGCCCGGTCACCACCACGGTGGATGCGGTGGCGCCGCCGGCCCCGGTGATCGATCCGAGCAATGGCAGCGTCATCAGCGGTACGGCTGAAGCCGGCGCCACGGTGATCCTCACCGATGGCAATGGCGATCCGATCGGGCAAGCTATCGCCGATGGCAGTGGCAACTGGAGCTTCACCCCTGGAGCGCCGCTGCCCGACGGCACCGTGATCAACGCGGTGGCACAGGATCCCGCAGGCAATACCAGCGGCCCGGCCACCACCACGGTGGATGCGGTGGCGCCGCCGGCCCCGGTGATCGATCCGAGCAACGGCAGCGTCATCACTGGCACCGCTGAAGCCGGTGCAACAGTGATCCTGACCGATGGCAACGGCGATCCCATCGGCGAAACCACCGCCGATGGCAGCGGCAACTGGAGCTTCACTCCTGGAGCGCCGCTGCCCGACGGCACCGTGATCAACGCGGTGGCCCAGGATGCGGCGGGCAATAGCAGCGGCCCGGCCACCACCACGGTGGACGCGGTGGCGCCGCCGGCACCGGTGATCGACCCGAGCAACGGCAGTGTCATCACTGGCACGGCCGAAGCGGGTGCCACGGTGATCCTCACCGATGGCAACGGCGATCCGATCGGGCAGGCTATCGCCGATGGCAGCGGCAACTGGAGCTTCACTCCTGGAGCGGCGCTGCCCGATGGCACCGTGATCAACGCGGTGGCCCAGGATGCGGCGGGCAACAACAGCGGCCCGGCCACCACCACGGTGGACGCCGTGGCGCCGCCGGCGCCGCTGCTCAGCGTGAGTGCTGACGGTACGCTGCTGAGCGGCACGGCCGAGCCCAACAGCCAGGTCCGGATTGTGGTCAATGGAGACACCGCGAATCCGATCACCGTCAATGTGGATGGCAGCGGCAACTTCAGCCTGCCGTTCGCACCACCGTTGATTGCCGGCGAGCTGATCTCTGCGGTGGCGATCGATCTGGCGGGCAATACCAGCGGTCCGGCGACGATCAATGCCCCCGATCTTGCGCCACCGGACATCAGCGTGCCGGAGGCCGCCGACACGTGGATCAATGCTGCGGAAATCGGCGACGGCATCCAGGTCGACGTGACCGTTCGCCCGACGATGCAGGTCGGGCAGGTCATCACCGTCAGGTTCGCGGGCCAGAACGGCTACGAGGCCGATGTCAGCCACACCCTGACCGCTGCGGACATCGCGGCCGGTTCGGTGACCGTGACCTTGACGCCGCCCGCTGGCATGGGGCCGTTCCCGGAAGGCGCATCGACTATCACCGCCGAAGTCGCCGGTGGCACCGCATCGGCGCCGGAAGCCTTCACCATCGATACGGTTCCACCCGCAACCCCGGTGCTGTCGCTGGTCGGCAATCTGCTGACCATTTCCGCCGAACCCGGCACCGAATTGACGGTCACGCTGACGGTAGGAGGTGTGACGGCCACGGCGACGGTCACCGCCGACAACAGTGGCCTGGCGTCGCTGAACCTGCTCACCGATCTGGATATCGACTTCACCTGGGACCAGCTGCTCAACGCACAGGTGTCGGTCGTGGGCAGTGATCCGGCTGGCAATCCGAGCAACGTGGCCAGCATCGGCATCGGCACCAGCATCGAACAGCCGGTCACCATCGGCAACTTCGGGGTGGACGTCAGCCTCAATCCTCTCAGTCCGCGCTTTGGCTTCAGTGGCACCACCGAGCCGGATTCGAGCGTTGTGATCCGGGTGATCACGCCCGCGCTGAACGTCGAGCTGCTGCCGATCCAGGCCGATTCCTCCGGCAACTTCTCGCTGAACCTGCTCAGTCCGACCATCCTCAGCCAGCTCGGGTTGAACATCACCGATATCCTCAACCTTGGGTCGCAGATATCCTTCAATCTGGTATCTACCGATTCCAACGGCAACGACAGCGCTGCTTACGGCGTCACGCTGAGTCCGAACGGCCTGTCGTTGAACATCGGTCAGATCGATGTCAACGGTACATCCGGAAATGACGTACTGTCCGGCGCCAACGGCAGTTCCGAGCACATCAACGGCGGCGATGGCAGCGATCTGATCTTCAACGTCGGCAGCGGCGATCACGTGGTCGCCGGCAACGGCGACGACGCGATACAGATCACCGCCACCAACTTCGTCAGCATCGATGGAGGGGCTGGATTCGACACCCTGATCCTGGCCAATGGCATCGACCTGGACTACAACTCGGCCGGTGTGGGCACGCTCAGCAACATCGAGCGCATCGATCTGGGCACGGGAGATTCGGGCAGCGTGCTCACCCTCACGGCGGCGGAGGTGGCGGCAATCACCGATGGCAACGACACGCTGCAGATCACCGGCGAGAGCAACGATGTGCTGAACGTCATCGGTGCGGTCAACACCGGAACCACCCAGTTGATCAATGGTGTGACCTACGACGTGTACACCTTTGGCAGCACCACGCTGCTGGTGGAGGACAACTCGGTGCAGGTGGTGGCCTGATGCCGCAACGGCGGAGCCGAAGGCGGTGGGCAGGAGGAGCGTTCGCGCTCCTCCTGCTGTGCGGCCTGCCGGCGGGGGCCAGTGCGATGAGTGTGGAGCAGGCTGTGCAGACCGGACTGGCGATCCATCCCCGGGTGCGTGCGGCGCTGAGCGAAGCGGAACGGGCAGGCACCGACGTGAAAATCGCACGGGGGGGCTACTTTCCCGCACTGCAGGTCTCTGGCGGACCGCAGGCCGGACACATGTCCGAGATGGTGTACGACGTCACGCTGTCGCAGATGCTGTTCGACTGGGGCCGGACGCGCAGCCAGGTCGAGGCCGCCAGTGCGACCCAGCGCCGCTATCTGGCAGCGCTGGAGGTCGCCCGGGACGACGCAGCGCTGGATATCATCGAGACCTACCTGGACGTGCTGGTCGCCCGCGAAAGAGTGGTGGCCGTGCGTGACTTCCTGCAGCGGATCGAGGGCGTCCGCGGCATGGCCCGCGACCGCAGCGGCAGCGGCTACGCCGACCGCACCGAGCTGGATCGCGCGCAGCTGGAGTTCGCGCGCGGCCAGGACCAGCTGGCGTTCGAGGAAGGCGCGTTGCGCGATGCCAACAACCAGCTGGCCCTGCTGCTGGGCCGGGATCCTGGCCCGCTGCAGGCGCCGGACCTGCCTGCCGGACGGCGGGCGTGGCAGCGTGACGGCCTGGATGCAGCAATCGAGGCCGCGCCGCTGCTGCGGGAATCGCGCGAGGATGCCGCGGCAGCCGAGGCGGAGCTGGCCGAATCGCGCGCGGCATTGAAGCCACAGCTCAACGTGGAGGCATCGGCGCTGCGCCGCGAGATCGGCGGGCAGATGGAGAATGATTCGGTGGTTTCGCTGCGCCTGCGCATGGATGTCCTGCGCGGGTTCAGCAATTTCCAGCGGCCGGCGGCGGCCCGGCAGCGACTGGAGGCGGCGCAGTGGAGTGCCGACGCCACCCGCCGTGATCTGCGGCGCAAGATGCGCACCTTGTTCGACAACGCCGATGCGCTGGTACTGCGTGAGCAGGCGCTGCAGCAACAGGTGGAGGAGTCCACGCACGTCGGCGGCCTGTATCACGACCAGTTCCAGGTCGGACGCCGCGACATCATCGATCTGCTCAGCGTGCAGCGCGAGCGGATGGAGGCCGAACGCCAGCTGGCAACTCTGCGCATGGAGCGGGTCCGTATCGATTATCGCGCTGCCGCCCAGATCGGGCAGCTGGGTGAGTTGCTTGGAGGGAGGACGCATGCAGACGCCGCGCATTGAATCGACTACCACCGGCAGCGGCAACACGCCGCGCGACCCGCTGCAGGATGGCCTGCTGCTGCTGTGCGAGCGGCTGGGCCGGCCACTGGGTGCTGCCGAGCTGGTTGACGGCATTGCTCTGGAGCAGGGGCGGCTGCCATTGCAGCGGGTGCCACGCGCGCTGCGGCGGGCGGACCTGAACGCGCGCGTGGAGGCCTTCGAGCTGACCGACATCGACGCCTATCTGCTGCCGGTCCTGCTGCTGCTGAACAATGGGAACACGCTGTTGTTGACGGCGATCAGCGATGACCAGGCGCAGGTGGAGGTGCCACAGGCCGAGGGTGGCACACAGGCCATGCCGCTGCAGGCACTGCAGGCGCTGTACAGTGGTACTGCAGTGTTCGCCAAACCGCGCTTCCGCTCGGATGGCCGGGTCGGCGATTTCGCCGCGGGCCGGGGTGAGCACTGGTTCTACGGGCCACTGCGTCAGCTGTGGCGCTCCTATGTCGAGGTGGGGGCCGCCGCATTCGTGGCCAACCTGCTGGCCATTGCGACGGCGATCTTCGCCATGCAGGTCTATGACCGGGTGGTGCCGGTGGCAGCGTTCGACACGCTATGGGTGCTGGCCAGTGGCGTTGCCCTGGCGGTCATCATCGAAGGGGTGCTGCGCGTCCTGCGCGGGCAGCTGCTGCATGTGCTCGGCAAGCGCATGGACCTGCAGCTGGGAACGCTGCTGTTCGCCCGCGTGCTGGGGACCCGGATCAACGCCAAGCCGGCGTCGATGGGGGCATTCAGTACGCAGGTGCGCGAGTTTGAGGGCGTGCGTGATTTCTTCACCTCGTCCACCGCTGCGCTGCTCAGCGACCTGCCGTTCGTGTTCGTGTTCCTGCTGCTGATCGCGCTGATCGGTGGGCATGTGGTCTGGGTGCCGGTGGTGGCCTGTGTCCTGATGGTGCTGCCGGGCGTGCTCGCGCAGCGCCGGCTGGGTGAGCTGTCGCGGCAGAATCTGCGCGAAGGGGCGATGAAGAACAGCGTGCTGCTGGAGGCCTTTGAACACCTGGAATCAGTAAAGGCCACCCGTGCCGAAGGCCGTAGCCTGAAGCACTGGGAAAGCCTGACGGCGCAGCTGGCGGGAACGGCATTGAAGACAAGTACGCTCACCGCCAGCCTCAGCCATGGCGCGGCCGTGGTGCAGCAGCTTGCGTATGTGGGTGTGGTTGCCTTCGGTGTCTACCGCATCAATGACGGTGCGATGACCGTGGGCGCACTGGTGGCGTGCTCGATCCTGTCATCGCGTGCGATCGCGCCGCTGGCGCAGGTTGCGGCGGTGCTGGGGCGCTGGCAGCACACCCGCGTCGCCATGGAGGGGCTGGACCAGTTGATGGGCGCCGAGCAGGAGCGCCCACAGGGCGCCCGGTTCGTGCACCGGTCGCGCCTGCAGGGTGCCTACCAGCTTCACGATGTCCGCCTGGCGCTGGGCGAAGGGCCGTGGGTGGTCGACGTGCATGAGCTGTCCATCGCACCTGGGCAGCGGGTGGCGCTGCTGGGCGGCAACGGTGCGGGCAAGTCCAGCCTGCTGCGCGTGCTGTCCGGACTGGTGACGCCGCAGCAGGGACGCCTGTTGCTGGACGACGTGGCGCTGGCACAGATCGATCCCGGTGACCGTGCACGCAACATTGGTTATCTGCCGCAGGATGTGGCGCTGTTCCATGGCAGCCTGCGCGACAACCTCAATCTGGAAGGTGCCGCCTGGCGGGATGATGAGCTGCTGGAGGCGCTGGACGCGGTGGGCATGGGGCCTTTCGTGCGCGGCAATCCGTTGGGGCTGGACCAGCTGGTGATGGGCAACGGCAGCCTGTCCGGTGGCCAGCGCCAGGCCATCGGCCTGGCCCGGGTGATCCTGCAGGATCCGCCTGTCGTGCTGCTGGATGAGCCCACCGCCGCCTTCGACCAGCAGAGCGAGACCCATGTCATCCAGTTCCTGCAGCGTTGGCTCGGCCAGCGCACGCTGGTACTGACCACCCACAAGCGCAGCATGCTGGCCCTCGTCGAGCGTGCCGTGGTGATGCGCAACGGCAGGATCATCATGGACGGCCCATTGGAGCAGGTGGTGCAGGGCAACCAGGTGCAGCCGATCGCCGCGGTCGCGGGAGGACATCATGGTTGAGCGGCAGAAGCGTTCGCAGCGCCTGCGGCGCGAGCTTGCGGATCCACTGCTGGCGTCCACGCATCCCGTGTACCGACCGCTGTTGTGGGTGCTGCTGGCGACGGTGGCCATCGCCGTGGGCTGGGCCGCGCTTGCGCAGCTGGACCAGGTGACCCGTGGCGAGGGCAGGGTGGTGCCGTACAGCCGCATGCAGAAGATCCAGAGCCTGGAAGGCGGCATCCTCGATCGCCTGCTGGTGAAGGAGGGAGACCTGGTCGAAGTGGGCCAGCCGCTGGTGCGGCTGGAGGAAACCCACTTCCGCACCAACTACGAGGAATCGGCCAACCAGTCGCAGGTGCTGCGGGCCGCAATCGCGCGACTGGATGCGGAGGTGCTGGGCAAAGGTGCCATCGAGTTCCCGGACGACATTCCAGCCGGGAGCGCGCTGGCACGTTCGGAGCGGGAGCTGTACCAGTCCCGCCGTGCGACATTGCAGCAGAGTTCGGCAGCCATCGGCCAGCAGCTGTCGATCGCGCGCGACCAGCTGCGGATCGTGCGGCCGCTGGTCGCGCGCAACGCCGTCAGCCAGATGGAAGAGTTGAAGCTGACCCAGGAAATCGCCACGTTGACCGGCAAGCTCAGCGAGTTGCGCAACACCTATTTCCAGGAAGCCTATACCGAACGCTCCAAGCTGAAGGCGGAGTTGTCCGCACTGGAGCCGATCGTGCACCAGCGGCAGGACCAGCTGCGGCGCACCGAGATCCTGTCGCCCGTGCGTGGGCGGGTCAACACGGTGCTGATCAATACCCGCGGTGGCGTGATTCCTCCCGGCGAGCCGATCATGGAGGTGATTCCGGTGGAGGAACGGCTGCTGGTGGAAGCCCGCGTCAAGCCGCGCGACGTCGCGTTCCTGGTGCCGGGCATGCCGGCCAAGGTCAAGATCACCGCCTATGACTACACCATCTACGGCGAACTCAGCGGCACCGTCGAGCAGATCAGTGCCGATACCATCGAGGAGGATACGCCGCGGGGCAAGGAATCGTTCTACCAGGTGCTGATCCGCACCGATGGCAGCCAGCTGCGGCGGCACGGCGAGGCCCTGCCGATCATTCCCGGCATGGTGGCGGATGTGGACATCCTGACCGGCAAGCGCAGCGTCCTGAACTACCTGCTGCGACCGTTGATCAAGGCGCGGTTGAACTGAGACCGGGAGTCGGCCGCATGCCATGCAGCTGCGGCAGGGCGGCCTTCATCGCATCGATGAAGGCGCGCAGCCGCGCCGGCTGCTGGCGCGCGGCAGGAAACACCACATGCACCGGCAGGGGCGGCGCTTCCCAGCCCGGCAACAACTGGACCAGGCGGCCGTGCGCCAGATCCTCGGCGACCAGCCAGGCCGATACCACCGCCGCACCCAGGCCCGCACGCGCCGCCTGCTGGACCACGAACAGGTTGTCACTGAGCAGGCGCGGCGTGATCGACAGTGTGTGCGGACGCCCGCGTGCGTCGTACAGCAGCAGGCGTTCGCGGTAGTAGGTGACGAGGGAGATCCAGGGCAATGCCTGCGCCTGTGCAGCGGTGGTCACCGCATCGGGATCGACCAGCGAAGGCGCGGCGACCACGATGCGTGGGACTTCGGCCAGCGGCAGCGCGACCATGCGTGGCTCGTCCACCGGGCCGACCCGCACCGCACAGTCGACGCCCTCGGCAATGAAGTCCGGGCGCCGGTCTTCGAGGATCCACTCCAGGCTCAACTGTGGATGCCGGGCGAGGAAGGCGAGCATGGTCGGCAGCAGCTGTGCCTGTCCAAACGCATGCGGCACCATCACACGCAGGCGCCCACGCAGCACGTCGGGTTGTCCCTGCAGTTCGGCCTGGAGCGTTTCCCATTCTTCCACCACCCGCTGCGCGTGCCGCTGGCAGCGCATGCCCTCCTCGGTCAGCTGCAGACCATGCGTGGACCGGTGCAGCAGTCGCAGGCCCAGTTGCCGTTCCAGTGCCTGCAGGCGGCGGCTCACGGTGGGCTGGGTGGTACCCAGCTGCACGGCGGCGGCAGACAGGCTGCCGGCGTCGACGATGCGCAGGAAGGTGCGCAGCAGGTCGAGCCGGTCGGCGCCCGGGGCCATGTCCATCATACGCACCATGTATGAAAAGTATTCATTTGATCCTACTACAGACGTGAGGCGAATAGGCGCAGGCTACCTCCCGTTCCCTGACTGGAGTTGCTGATGTCCACCCCCACGCTTTCCGTGACCGCCCCGCCGGTCGTGGCTCCTTCCACCTCCCTGGTACTGGCGATGGCGGCCGGTGCCGGGTTTTCGGTGGCATCGCTCTATTACAGCCAGCCGATGCTGGGACTGATCGCCCAGGACCTGTCCGCGGGCGAGCGCGCGGCAGGTCTGGTGCCGACCCTGACCCAGCTCGGCTATGCGCTGGGCATCCTGCTGCTGGCGCCCTTGGGGGATCGTTTCGACCGCCGATCGCTGATCCTGCTGAAGTCCGCGCTGCTGTCGGTTGCACTCGCCGCAGCGGCCGGGGCGGGGCACCTGCCGGGCCTGCTGATGGCCAGCCTGCTGGTCGGGTTGATGGCAACGCTGGCCCAGGACATCGTGCCTGCCGCTGCGGCGCTGGCTCCGGATGCGCAACGCGGGCAGGTGGTCGGACGGGTGATGACCGGTCTGCTGCTGGGCATCCTGCTGTCGCGCGTGGTCAGCGGGATGGTGGCCGAGGCCTGGGGCTGGCGCACCCAGTTCGTGCTGGCGGCCGTGTCCGTGGCGGCGATGGGGGTGGTGATGGCGCGTGCACTGCCCCGCTTCGCACCCACCAGCACCCTGCGCTATCCGGCGCTGCTGGGCTCGTTGCTGTCGCTGTGGCGGGAGCAGCCGCAGCTGCGCCGGGCGGTGGCGAGCCAGTCGTTGCTGGCGGTGGGTTTCAGCGCGTTCTGGTCAACCCTGGCGCTGATGCTGCATGCGCGTCTGGGACTGGGCAGTGCTGCCGCCGGCGCCTTCGGTATTGCCGGTGCGGCGGGCGCGCTGGCGGCGCCGTTCGCCGGTCGCTTCGCCGACAGGCTGGGCAGCCCCGCAGTGGCACGCCTGGCGATCATGGTGGCATTGCTTGGCTTTGCACTGCTGCTCGCCGAATCGTGGCTGCCCGCAGCGGCACTGCTGCCGCTGCTGGTGGCCAGCGCACTGCTGTTCGATTTCGGCTTCCAGTCGGCTTTGGTGGCCCACCAGACACTGGTGTATGGCCTGGCGCCCGCCGCACGCAGCCGTCTCAATGCAGTACTGTTCACCGGCATGTTCATCGGCATGGCGGCCGGAGGCGCACTTGGCAGCCTGGCATTGGCGCAGTGGGGGTGGCATGGGGTGGCATGGCTGGCGACGCTCTGTGCCGGTGGCAGCCTGCTGATCCGCCTGCGCTGAGCGCTGCGCGCGCAGCCGCGCGTCAATCGTGGCCGCTGTCGTCCAGGCTGATGATGCCGCGGCGCAGGGCCTGGGTGACCGCATGGGTGCGGTCGCCGACGCCCAGCTTGTCCATCAGGCTCTTCATGTGCGCTTTTACCGTCTGCTCCGAGATCTGCATGCGTTCGCCGATGCGCTTGTTCGAGAGTCCGCCGGCAACATGCCGCAGCACCTCGGTTTCGCGCGGCGACAGCCGGTCCTCCACCACGTGCGCGGCGATGCTGGCGGCCACCGTGGGTGGAATAGGCGCACGGCGACCACCGGCCACCATGCGGATGGTATCGATCAGTTCATGGCGCAGCATGTCCTTGAGCAGGTAGGCGCTGGCACCGGCCTGCAGGGCGCGCACCGCGCGCACGTCGCCGCGGTAGGTGGTCAGCACGATGATGCGGGCACGCGGGTCGAGCGCGCGGATCCGCATGATGGCCTCGACACCGTCCAGCCGGGGCATCTGCAGGTCCATCAGCACCACGTCCGGTTGCAGATGCTGGTACTGCGCGATGGCTTCTTCACCGTCGGCAGCTTCGCCCAGCAGCCTCAGGTCCGGCTGGGCGCCGAGCAGGGCCGCCAGGCCGTCGCGCAGCAGCGGGTGGTCATCGACCACCAGCACGCCGATGGGAGGGGAGAGCTCAGTCATGGTCAGGTCTGCTCCAGGGCCAGCGCCAGCGCGACGGCCTTCGGTGATAGAGGCGGCGCGCGGGGACCGACAGCGCCACTTCAGTGCCCAGGCCGGGCCGCGTCCACAGCTTCAGCGCCGCGCCCAGCCGCTGCGCGCGCTCGCGCATGCCCTGCAGCCCCCAGTGGCCGGCACCGGCATGGTCGTCGGCAATGCCAACGCCGTCATCGCGGACATGCAGCAGGAAGCAGCGGGCACCGTAGGACAGCTCGACCTCGATGGCGCTGGCGTGCGCATGCCGCAATGCATTGCGGATCGCCTCGCGGCCGATCAGGAACACCTCCTCGGCAGCATCCGGCTGCAGGCGGGGCGGGGTGCCTTCCACGGTCAGGCGCAGTGGGTTGGTGCCCTGGCCGGCGTACTCAGCGTGCACATCGGCCAGGGCCGAGGCCAGATCACGACCCGCGAAGGGACCGTCGCGCAGGGCGTTGACCCGTTCGCGGCCCTCGGCCAGATTGCGTTCGGCCAGCTGCATCGCCGATTCCAGCTGGCTGCGCACGGTTTCCGGTGTCTGTGGTGACTGGCTGATCGCGTGCAGGCGCAGGATCAGGCCCTGGCTGCCCTGCAGCAGCGTGTCATGCAGGTCACGGGCGATGCGCTCGCGTTCGCCGTTGCGCTCCTGCAGCCGGGCCCGGAACAGCGCGGCCAGCTGTCCGCTGCGGATCCGTACGGCCATCACCAGCACCGCCAGCACCAGCAGCGCGCACAGCAGCTTGAACCAGACCGTCTGCATGAAGGTCGGTGCGATGCGGAAGCTGCGATGCGCCGGCACCCGGCTCCAGATGCCGTCTTCGTTGGCGGCCTCCACCTCGAAGCGATAGCTGCCGGGGGCCAGGTTGGTGTAGTAGGCGCGGGTGCTGCTGCCGGCGTCCTGCCAGTCCTCGTCGACACCCGACAGTCGATAGCGGTAGCGGTTGCGTTCGGGCCGGGCCAGTGAAAGGGCCACGTAGTCGATCTGCAGCTGGGTGGTACCAGCGGGCAGGCGCATATTGTCACGCAGTGGTTCGTGCACGTTGCCGTACAGCACATCGCCGATGCGGACGCTCGGCGCCATGCTGTTGACGTGCGCGTGGGTCGTGTCCAGCCATGCCAGGCCCTGGTTGGTGGCCAGCCAGAGCAGCCCGTCACCGGCCAGCACCGCCGTGGAGATCGGACCGCTCTGCAGGGCGACGCCCGGCATGCCGTCCACGGCATCGAACAGGCGCGGCGTCACCGGCAGGCCGGCGCGCAGCGCGTGCCGCAGATGCGCGCTGTCCAGACGCACCAGGCCGCGGCTGCCGTTGAGCCAGAGCCGGCCCTGTGCATCGGCCACCATGCCGGTGATGCCTTCGAGCACGCCCGCAAGGTCGGTGCGTACCGGCATGAAACGTCCGCCGCCCAGGCGTGCGGCCAGGCCCGATTCGCCGGCGACCAGCAACAGATCGCGCTGCCGCAGCAGGGCAGTCACCGGCCCCACTGACAGCCCCTGCGCGGCACCGAAGGTCTCGATCGTGCTATCACCCAGATGGCGCAGGCGTCCATCGGCATACCCCAGCAGCAGCTGGCCGTTGTGGTCCATTGCCAGGGAGGAACAGGCCTGCTCGGGCAGGCGCGGTTCGCGCTGCCAACGGCCCTGCGCGTAATGCAGCACGCCGCGCTCGCCGGCACAGACCCAGGCCTGCTCGTCATCGGGAAACAGCAGTGCGTGCAGTGGCTGGCCGGTGAACGGCGCCGGCAGTGCGATCCGTGCGGTCCGGCCGTTACGCGTGCGCGCGAGATTGACCCAGTCGAATTGCCAGATCGGCGTCGGCGCGCCGCGCGCAGCGGCTTTCAGTTGCGCGCCACTGCCGTCGAGCAGCTCCCGGCGCAGGTCATAAGGTGCCAGATCCTCGCCGTAGCCATACACGCGGCCATCGCTGGCACGGACCAGCGAGCGATACGGATCGGCAGGACCGGCCGACAGCGTTTTCACGCTGCGCGCGCGGAAGCGGTTGAGGCCGAGATTGGTGCCGACCCAGATATTGCCTTCGCGGTCGGCCATGATCGGCACGGCCGACGTTGCGGTCAGGCCATCCGGTGAATCGAAACGTTCCATGCGCACGGCGCGCTTGCCATCGAACGTGACCCTGGCGACCCCACCGTGCGGGCTCATCGTCGCCCACAGCGCGCCATCAGCGGTGAACTGCAGCCGCGCAGCGACCAGCTCCGGCAGGCGGCGTGCTTCGCGCTCGTGCTGTGGCAGCACACCCTCCGCGTTGGCCAGCGGCGAGGTGCCGCGCACGCGGTCGGCCAGCCACACCTCACCCAGCGGGCTCTCCACCAACGTGGCCATCTGCGAGACAGCGATGCCGGTGTCCTCGAAGCGGACGGCACCCGGCGCGCGTTTCCAGATCTTCAGGTCGGCCAGCACCCAGAAGGTATTGCGGCTGTCCTGCAGGACCCACTGCACGCGCCGCTCGGGTAGGCCTGCGCTGGCCGGTGGCGGCCGCCAGCGCTTGCCGTCGAACCAGCGCAGCCCGCCGTTGATGGCGGCCCAGCGGCGTCCCTGCTGGTCGCGGCTGAAGCGCGGCACCACGCCGACCGGAACCCCTTCCGCGCGCCCGAAGTTGCGCAGCTGGCCATTGGCGAACTGGCTGATGCCCGCCTGGAAATAGCCGATCCACAGCGCATCGCCATCGCCGGGCACCAGGGTGACCATGTTGGTGGAGGGAAATCGGCTGCCGGGCGGTGCGGGCTGCCGCTCGAAGCGACGCCCGTCGAAGCGGTACAGCCCGGAGCCGGTGGCCAGCCAGAGCAGGCCGTCGCGATCCTGGGCGATGTCCCAGATATCGCCGGGTGCGCCCTGTCCCACCCGCCAGGCGGTGTGCTCGTAGCCGGGCAGCCCGCTGCTCACTGCCGGGCGCTGCACGGCGTGGGCGGGCAGGGCGATGCACAGCAGCAGGCACATCAGCAACGCCGTCAGGCGACGCAGGGAAGGGAAGGGGCAGCCATGCATGCAGCGCATTCTCGCAGGTGCGGGGCAGGGCGGGGTGACCCGAACGGGGTAGGCGCCTGCCGCGGCACTCGGCTATCACGCCGGCATGGACCACAGAGACTCTCCATGCAGCGCCTGTTCGTGATGTTTCCTGACCGCGGTCCCGGCGCCGGCCTGTTGTGGCTGCGGCTGTGCATGGTCGCAGCGCTGTGCGTGCGCCCGTCCGACGCGGGCTGGCTGACGGCTGCCTGCCTGCTGGTCGCCCTGTCGCTGCTGCTGGGGGTGCTGACGCCGCTGTCGGCGCTGCTGGCCGTGCCGTGCCTGTTCTGGCAGTCCGTGCCGTGGGCCCTGGCGTTGCTGCCGTTGGCCCTGCTGGCACTTGGGCCGGGTGCCTACTCGCTGGACGCGCGGCTGTTCGGACGACGTGTGCTGGAGCGACGGTCTCCCCCATTCGGGTAGGTGCTGCCCTCGTCCGTCGGGGGTAGGGCATCGTGCCGGCGCCCCGCACCATGGGGCACCCCGTCGTGGCACCCCTCCATGGCTACCGTATCCCGCCCTGTTCCGACCGTCGCGGCGCTGCCGCCCCGGCAGGCTGCCGCTCTGCAGCGTGCGCTGCATTACATCGATGAACACCTGTCACAGCCGATGCGGGTCACCGAGCTGGCTGACGCGGCCTGCGTGAGCCGCTTCCATCTGGTGCGGCTGTTCCGCACCGGAACCGGCGCGAGCCCACTGCGCTACGTGCGCCGCCGCCGTATCGAGCGTGCCCGCCAGCTGCTGCCCGTCGTGCAACTGCCGATGTCCTGCCTGGCGCAGCAGCTGGGCTTCTTCGACCAGAGCCATTTCGTCCGCAGCTTCCGCGCGGAGACCGGCTGCAGCCCCGGCCAGTACCTGGCGGGAGATGCAGCCCTGTCCCTTCCCCCTGCCCTTGTTCGCAACGGAGTCCATCCATGAGCCTCGCTACCGCAGTTCCTGCCAAAGGCCTGCTATCGCGCACCGATCACGCACTGGTCCTGATCGATTTCCAGTCGCAGATGGCATTTGCAACCCACACGATCGACATCTCGGCGCTGCGCAACAACGTCGCGCTGATCAGCAAGGGCGCGCAGGGTTTCAATGTGCCTGTGGTGCTGACCACGGTCGCGGAGACCTCGTTCTCCGGCCCGATGTTTCCGGAGCTGCCGGTGATCTTCCCCGGGCAGAAGGTGTTCGATCGTACCTCCATGAACACCTGGGAAGACCAGCCGGTGATCGATGAGATCAATCGCATCGGCAGGCGTCGCCTGGTGATGGCCGGGCTGTGGACCAGCGTGTGCATCGTGGGGCCTGCGCTGTCAGCGCTGGAGCAGGGTTTCCAGGTGTACGTGATCACCGACGCCTGCGGCGATGTCAGCGTGGAAGCACATGAGCGGGCGATCGCCCGCATGGTGCAGGCCGGTGCGGTGCCGATGACCAGCGTGCAGTACCTGCTGGAGCTGCAGCGCGACTGGGCGCGCGGCGAGACCTATGACCTGACCACCGGCATCGCCCGTGATCACGCGGGCGGTTACGGCATCGGCATCCAGTACGCCAAGACCATGTTCGGCGCCCAGGAAGGCGGGCACTGACCATGGATCCGGGGCTCGACCTGGCGCTGCTGATCCTGCGCGTGGCGGCGGGCGGCTTCCTGCTGCCCCACGCGCTGGGCAAGCTGTTCGGCTGGTTCGGTGGCCCTGGCCTGAGCGGTTTCGCGGCCGAACTGCGTGGCTTCGGCCTGCCGTCGGCGGCGCCTCTGCCATTGCTGCTGGCCGGGCTGCAGGTGCTGTCCGGAATGGCCGTACTGCTGGGCTGGCAGACACGCATCGCTGCGCTGGCCGCAGCGGCGTTCATCGGCTTCACCGTGCTGCTGGCCGTGCCCAAGGGCTGGTTCTGGATGCGCGCCGGCGCCGAGTACCCCCTGATGTGGACCCTCGTCTTGCTGGCCATCGCGCTGGCCGGGCCGGGAGCCTGGGCGCTGGACAGCCCCGTATTTCCCGGAGACATCGCATGAACCATGAGCCACTCGATCCCGGCCGCCGCAGCGTCGTACTGGGCACCGGCGCTGCCGTGGCGCTGGGCCTTGCCGGACAGGCCGGTGCCGCCCTCGATTCCGCCCCCAAGGAGCGCCGCATGCACACACTGGTCATCCGCAACGCCCGCATCACCACGCTCGATCCACACCGTCCGCATGCACGGGCGCTGGCCGTACAGGAAGGGCGCATCATCGCCGTAGGCAGCGATGAAGAGATCATGCGTGGTTGGGGAGCCGAAGCCACGCTCATCGACGCGCAGGGCAGGCGACTGGTGCCCGGCCTCAACGACAGTCACACCCACCTCATCCGTGGTGGCCTGAACTACAACCTGGAGCTGCGCTGGGACGGGCTGCGTTCGCTGGCCGATGCAATGGCCATGCTCAAGGCACAGGTCGATCGCACCCCGGCGCCGCAATGGGTGCGCGTGGTGGGGGGCTTCACCGCCGCGCAGTTCCACGAGAAGCGCCTGCCGACCCTGCAGGAGCTCAACCAGATCGCACCGGATACGCCGGTGTTCCTGCTGCACCTGTATGACCGCGCGCTGCTCAACGGGGCGGCGCTGCGTGCATGCGGCTACACCCGCGAAACGCCGGACCCGCCCGGTGGCCAGATCGTGCGCGATTCGCTGGGCAACCCCACCGGCCTGCTGCTGGCCAAGCCCAATGCGTTGATTCTGTATGCGACGCTGGCCAAGGGGCCACGCCTGCCGGTCGAATACCAGGCCAACTCCACCCGTCACTTCATGCGCGAGTTGAACCGGCTCGGCATCACCTCGGTGATCGATGCCGGGGGAGGCTTCCAGAACTATCCGGAGGACTACCAGGTCATCGAGCAGCTGCACCGCGACGACCAGCTGACCGTGCGTATCGCCTACAACCTGTTCACGCAGAACAAGGGCAAGGAAGTGGATGACTTCCGTGGCTGGAGTGAGATCCTGCAGCCCCGCCAGGGCGATGATCTGCTGCGCCACAACGGTGCCGGCGAAATGCTGGTGTTCTCGGCAGCGGACTTCGAGCTGTTCAGCGAACCACGCCCCGAGCTGCCGCCGGAGCTGGAGCCGGAGCTGCATGATGTGGTGAAGCTGCTGGTGCAGAAGCGCTGGCCGTTCCGCATCCACGCGACCTATGACGAGAGCATCGGCCGCATCCTCGATGTCTATGAGCAGGTCAACCGAGAAGTGCCTTTCGATGGACTGCACTGGTTCATCGATCACGCCGAGACCATCACCCCGCGCAATATCGAGCGGATCCGGGCACTGGGTGGAGGCATTGCGGTACAGCACCGCATGGCCTACCAGGGCGAAGCGTTCGTCGAACGCTATGGCGTGCAGGCGGCACGGCACACGCCGCCGGTGAAGCGCATGCTGGCCGAAGGCGTGCCGGTCGGCGCGGGCACCGACGCCACCCGCGTGGCCAGCTACAACCCCTGGGTCGCGCTGTCGTGGCTGGTCACCGGGCGCACCGTCGGCGGCCTGGCGCTGTATGGGGAGGAGAACCTGCTGGAGCGCGAGCAGGCCTTGCGCCTGTGGACGCAGGGCAGCGCATGGTTCTCCGGCGATGAAGCGGTGAAGGGCACCTTGAGGGAAGGCCAGTTGGCCGATTTCATCCTGCTCTCGGCCGATTTCTTCCGCGTCGAAGATGCCCGCATCGCCGACATCACCAGCGTGCTTACCGTGGTCGGTGGCCGCATCGTGCATGCCGGCGAAGACTATGCCGGACTGGCGCCGCAGCTGCCGCCGGCGATGCCGGACTGGTCGCCGGTCAACCGGTTCGGGGGGTATCACGTGGGCGGCGCGGCCACCGGCCTGGCGATGGCGCATCACCATCACCATGGTGCGGCCTGCAGGACCCACGGTGCACACGACCATGCCGCGCGCCACGCAGCACCCAGCAATGATCTGACCGCATTCTGGGGTGCGATGGGATGCTCGTGCTTCGCATTCTGAGCCTCGCCCTGCTGGCCGCGCCGTCCCTTGCGCTCGCCTGCGAGGGGGGCTACTGCAGCGATGCCGCTGATGGCACGTTGCAGTGGGATGCCTCGATGCGTCTGCGCGGCATGTACTACGACCCGACCCGCTTCGGTATCGGCGGCGGCGAGGATGGCTACGGCCTGCTTCGCGCATTGGCGTCGGCCACCTACGGTGAACGCGACTGGAAGGCGATGCTGCAGCTGGGCGTGCACGGCGAGCGTGGGAGGGCCGGTGGACCTGGCAGGACCGATCGGGGTGCGCTGGACGTGCAGCAGGCGTACTGGCGCTGGCAGCGCGGCGGCCTGCATGTGCAGCTCGGGCGGCAGGAGGCGGGCCATGGCAGCTCGCGCCTGCTGTCGGTGCGCGACGGGCCGAATATCCGCCTGGCCTTCGATGGTGCCAGGGTCGGATGGCAGGGCGGACTGGGCGTGCTGGAACTGATGGCACTGCGTCCGGTGGAGAACCGGCCGGGTGCGTTCGATGACCGTGGCGAACGCGGTGCGCATCTGTGGGGTGCCTATGCAACCACGGCGCCAGGCCAGGGTCCGGGCCAGTGGGACCTCTATCTGCTGGACTATCGCCGGGAGGACGCCCGCTTCGCGGCAGGCGCCGGCATCGAGCGCCGGCAGACTCTCGGGGCGCGCTGGTTCGGCCAGGCCGGATCGTTGGACTGGAACAGCGAGCTGGTCGTGCAGGGCGGTGAGCTGCGGACCACCAGCGAGCAGCTTGATATCCGCGCGTGGACGCTGGCCACCGATACCGGTTGGCGTTGGCCGCAACTGCCCTTGCAGCCACGGCTGGGACTGAAGGCCGACATCGCCAGTGGTGATGGCCGCCCGAACGACGCCCGGCTGGGCACCTTCAATGCCCTGTTCCCGAAATCGGCCTACTTCAGCGAAGCCAGCCTGCTGGCGCCGGCGAACCTGATGGACGTGCAGCCAACCCTCACACTGCGGTTGCACGAATCCGTCACCACTGAACTGGGCATGCAGATGGCCTGGAAGCACCGCCGCGCCGATGCGGTGTACACCACGCCCGCACCGCTGGTGGCGTTGCCCGGCGGCGCAGGCGGCGCGCGCAGGATCGGCCGCCAGTACAAATCCGAAACCCGCTGGCAGGCCAGTGCACACTGGCAGTGGCAGCTGCAGCTGGCCTGGGTCGATGCCGGTCCTGCGCTGACGCAGGCCGGTGGCCAGGACACGTTGTTCGCCTCGATCGTTGGAGCATGGCAATGGTGAATGCACGCACATCGCAACCTCCCGCACCGGCCGCAGGTGCCTGGTCCCCGCTGAAGATCCGCATGTTCCGCTCGATCTGGCTGGCGATCCTGGCCAGCAACATCGGTACGTGGGTCAATGACGTGGCCGCGGCCTGGGTGATGGCCGAACGCACAGGATCACCGTTGATGGTGGCCCTGGTGCAGTCAGCCACAACCGTACCGATCGTGCTGCTGGCACTGGCCGCAGGAACCCTGGCCGACATCGTCGATCGCCGCACGTACCTGCTGGCCACCCAGGGATGGATGCTGGCAGTGGCGGCCTTGATGGCGGTGCTGACCTCGCTCGGCATGCTGACGCCGCAGCTGCTGATGCTGCTCACGTTCTGCATGGGATGTGGCGCGGCGATGGCGATGCCGGCGCAGGCAGCGATCGTCTCCGAGCTGGTTCCGCAGCCGATGCTGCCGTCGGCAGTGGCGCTGAATTCGATCGGCATCAACATCGCCCGTTCGATCGGGCCTGCTGTCGGTGGCCTCATCGTCGCCCAGCTGGGAGCCGTGTGGGCCTTTGGCTTCAATGCCATCACCTTCGCTGCGATGCTGTTCGTGGTCTGGGGCTGGAAGCGTGACCCGAAGGCATCGAGCCTGCCGCCGGAAGGCTTCGGTGCCGGACTGAAGGCCGGACTACGCTATGCCAGCCGCGCCGGGCGTCTGCAGGCGGTGCTGATCAAATCGGTCGGCTTTTTCTTCTTCGCTGCGGCGATGAACGCATTGTTGCCGGTGGTGGTGCGAGGGCAGATGCATGGCGGTGCAGGGCAGTACGGCATGCTGCTGGGCTGCATCGGCATCGGCGCGGTTGCCGGGGCGCTGCTGCTGCCTAGATTGCGCGCACAGCTGGACCGCGATCTGCTGGTGTTGCTGGCGACGCTGGCGCTGGCACTGAGCCTGGTTGGACTGGCGCTGACCCGCAGCTGGTACCTGCTGCCGGTGGTGATGCTGGTGAACGGTTTTGCCTGGATCACGGTGCTGTCCTCGTTGCAGATCGCCGCACAGACGGCGGTTCCGGCGTGGGTGAGGGCACGAGCGCTGGCGCTGTACATCATGGTGTTCTCGGCAGGCATGGCCGCCGGCGGCCTATGCTGGGGCGCGCTGGCGCAGCGAACATCGCCGGAACTGGCGCTGCTGGTTGCGGCAGCAGGCGCGGTCATCGGCGGGCTGCTGGTGTGGAGGGTGCGAATCGCTGGCACCGAAGATCTCAACCTGCGCCCTGCGGGTCATTGGCCGGCGCCGGAACTGTCGGTGCCGGTCTCCAACGATCGCGGGCCGGTGCTGGTGACGATCGAATACCGCATCGATGCCGCTGACCGTGCATCGTTCCAGGCGCAGATGCGCGCGCTGGGCACGGTCCGGCGCCGCGACGGTGCGGTGGTGTGGGGCGTGGTCGAAGATGTGGCCAGCCCGGGCATCCATCTGGAGTATTTCGTGACCCCGTCCTGGCTGGAGCACCTGCGCCAGCACGAACGCATCACGGCCGACGACAAGGCGATCCAGGAAGTGCTGCGTGCCCTGCACCGTGGTGAACGCGCGCCGGTGGTACGTCATTTCGTCGGCGGGCATGACCCGTTGCCCACGGCGGTACCGCACCATCACAGCGATATCTGACAGGTAGCGCCGGGCAATGCCCGGCGGATGCTGGATACGTTCGCCGGGCAATACCCGTCGCTACCCCGCAGGAGCGGCGGCGCAGTGGGGCGCCGCCGCGGGACATCATTTGCGGGCGAACGCCAGCAGGTCGGCGTTGAAGCGATCGGCATGGGTGACGGTCAGGCCGTGCGGCGCGCCGGGGTAGACCGTCAGTTCGGCGTCCTTGATGATCTGCGAGGACAGCTTGGCCGACGCATCGAAGGGGACGATCTGGTCGTCGTCACCGTGCACGACCCATGCCGGCACGTCGATCTTCTGCAGATCTGCGGTGTAGTCGACTTCCGAGAATTCATGGATGCAGTCGTACTGGCCCTTCACACCGCCCAGCATGCCCTGCAGCCAGAACGAATCGCGCATGCCCTGGGTGACCGTGTTGCCGTCACGGTTGGCGCCGAAGAAGGGCGTGGCCAGGTCCTGGAAGAACTGCGAACGATCACCGCCGGTGCCCTTGCGGATGCCGTCGAAGACCTCCAGTGGCGTTCCGGCCGGGTTGCCCGCGGTCTTCAGCATCAGTGGCGGTACCGCACCGACCAGCACCACCTTCGCCACGCGCGCGCTGCCATGGCGGCCGATGTAGTGGGCCACCTCGCCACCACCGGTGGAGTGGCCGACCAGGATGGCGTCCTTCAGGTCCAATGCGTCGATCACCGCGGCCAGGTCGTCGGCGTAGGTGTCCATGTCGTTGCCGTCCCAGGTCTGGCTGGAACGACCGTGGCTGCGCCGGTCGTGGGCGATCACGCGGAAGCCGTTCTGGCCCATGAACAGCATCTGCGGGTCCCAGGCGTCTGAGGACAGTGGCCAGCCGTGCGCGAACACGACCGGTTGCCCGGTGCCCCAGTCCTTGTAGAAGATGCGGGCGCCGTCGTTGACGGTGATGTAGTTGCTCATTGCGGTTTCCTTGGCGGAAGGGAAGGACGGCGGCGGCGAAGGTGGCCGTCGCCTGTGGCAGTACAGCGCAGAGGCGATGCAGTGGCTTGCACGGCTGTGCTGGATGAGCACGGATGTGACGCGGATCGCTCTGGCGCGCGGCGCTCGTCGTACCGACCATGAGTGCTGGTCGTGGGAGGGGGTGAAGATGAGGACTCTGCCGGGATGGGGGCTGCTGGCCATGCTGCTGGCGACATCCGCAGCGGCGCAGACCCAGGTCTACAAGTGCACGGACGGCGGGCGTGCGCTGTACCAGCAGACGCCTTGCCAGGGGCAGGCGGAGTGGCGCTGGGAAGTGCCCGCCGAGCAGTCGCTGCCGCGCGGCAGTGCGCCGCCCACCGCCGAGGTGACCCCCACGGGTAACGGTGGACGCAGGCCGGTGCGGCGATCGGGCCGTGCACAGGGGGCGTTGATTCCGATCAGTGCGGATGCTGCGGCCTGTGCACGGGCGCGCAGGGTGCGCACGGAGGCGCTGGCGAGAACGCGCCGGGCGGATTTCGTCCAGCGCAGGCAGTGGGACGATGCCGTGTTCGAGGCCTGCCGCTGAAACGGGTCGCAATCAGGCCAAAAACGACAACGGCGCCGTTCGGCGCCGCTGTCGGGTTCTGTCGGGGGATTCAGCGAACGTCGCTGGCCGCTGCCGGCGCGGGTGTGCTGTCCGGCTTCGGCAGGCTCAATTCGGGGTTGCCCTGTTCGGCCTGCAGGATCTGGATGCGGCGCTGCAGGGCGTCCAGCTGGCTGTTGGTGCTCTGCACATCGGTGCTCAGGCTGACGGCCTGCTGCTGGGCCTGCTGCAGTGACGCGCTGACCTGGGCCGACTGCGCCTGCTGCTGCTCCATTTCCTGCTGCAGGGTACGCAGGCGCTCTTCGTTGTAGGCCACCAGGCGCTCGGTATAGCGCTTGCCGGCTTCCAGGCGGGTGGTATCGATGTAGACCTGCGCGAGCTGTTCGGTCTGCTGCACGAACGTGCGATAGACCCGCTCGGCGTTGTCGACGGCATCGGTCTTGATGACGCGCCAGAAGTTCTTTTCCTGGAACAGGGCGACGTAGTAGGTCAGGGTACTGGCATTGAAAAGCAGGCTGGCGCCGTAGTTGCCGTTGTACGTGGTACGCAGTTCGGTCAGCTGGCGTGCGTCCATCAACTGCTTGAGCTCGTCCACCGTGTTGCGTACCACGGGTGCGCTGCTGCGTACCGGTTCGGCTGCGGCTTCGCGGCTGCTGCGCGCCGCCAGTGCGGACGGTGCCGCCAGCAGCATGGCCACGGCCAGCAGTGCCGCGCCGCGCGCGTGGCGGGCGAAGACGGTGCCCCCTGAAGTTTCTCGCATGTCTGGACCATCCACGGATGAGTGTGGGTTGAGATGGAAGTGTTCCCCGCCCGGGAGTCTAGCATGCGCGGCGGCGGCGCCAAGGGCGCCGGCCCGGCTCAGAACACAAGCTGTGCGCCATTGCACTGGATGGACTGGACGTTGACATCGGTGCGGCCCAGCTCCAGCCCCAGCAGGCTGGCCAGGGTCGTGCTCAGCAGGGAGCCGACGGTGTTGAGCACCGGCTTGAGCGCGGCCAGCACCGGGTTCAGCACGGTGCACAGCACACCGCTGCAGGACACGTTGTTGCCGGGCGTGGTGACACCGCCGCCGGCCGCCGCGTCGAGGAAGCCGTCCGGGGCGGTCTGGATGTACGAGGCCAGATTGGTGCGGACGCAGCCGTTGTAGTCGATCAGGTTGCCCAGCAGGCTGTCGCAGCGGTTGATGAGCAGCCCGCCGACCAGTGAGCCGAGCAGCCCGTCGAGCAGACCCAGGCCCTGTCCCGTCACGGTGGCGCGGTAGCCTGCCCACACCGAGCCATCTTCCCAGCAGGTGCCCAGCCCGATCAGGCAGGGTTTGGGCACGCCCTTCTTGACCGTCCAGTTGCCCAGCGGTGCCAGGTTGCGCGACGGGTCGCCGTCGCGAAGCAGGGGAATGAGCTGGTCGACGTTGTAGCGGCCGCCCGAGGGGAACGCTGCCTGCAGGTAGCGGTCGGCCAGTGCCTTGGCCGTGTCGTTGGCATTCATGCCCTGTGCCGGCGAGCTCAGCATGCCCGACAGGACACGCAGCAGCTCGTTGACCAGGTGCGAGACCGCGTCACCGACGGCCAGGGGATTGATCCGGGTGGTGCCGGTCTGGCCGGCGGCCAGGGTCAGGCTCTGCGTGCCGGTCAGCGCCGGCAGGGTGATCTTGTCGTTGATCAGCGGCCGTCCCAGCAGTGTCAGCAGTTGTTCGTTCTGCAAGGTGGCGTCGCAGACATTGCTCTTGGAGAAACGGTCGGCGGCATTGACCTTGCCGACGCACGCGCGCAGTACCGAGGAGTCCACCTGGATGGTGGCGGTGGGCGGTGCCGCGCTGCACTGGATGCTGGTCAGTGTTCCCATCGCGTTGGCCACGTCCACATGCAATGGCAGGTGCAGGCGCGTGCCCAGCAGGTTGAGCAGTGGCCCCACCCCGAACAGGCGGTCGCTGTCGACGTCGACCATCAGCCGGACCTGTGCGTTGTAGGCCCGCGAACCGACACCGCCGATGGCGATCGACGGCGGTTCGACAACACCTGCCTTGATATCCATGCCGAGCAGGTTGAGGTTCGGCACCGCTACGCCATTGCCATCATTGGCGATGGAGATGGCTGCATTGACCAGGTCAAGCACGTTGATCTGCGACTGCAGCGCACTGCCCACCGTGCCGTCGGGAGAGATCACCTCGGCGAACAGTCCGCCGCCGCCGTTCTGGCTGCCCAGCGCGATATTCACCCGATTGATGTCAAGGCGGGTGGCCACCAGGTCGGACAGCGCACGCAGCTGCACGCCCGCGGTGGTGCTGCGGCCGACCACCGTGGCGGTGGCGTCCACCAGCCGTGCCAGTGAAACCTGGTTCAACGACAGCAGGCGATTGAAGTCGGCCACGCTGAGATTGGCGGTGACCGGAATGCCGAGCGCATTGAGCAGGCCTGACGGTGTGATGTTGGCCTGTGCCAGTCCGTCGTACGACAGCACCGTGGCGTTGGTGACGTCCAGCCCCACCAGGCGCAGAGTGCCCATCAAGGGCGAGTTGCCGTTCGTGCGCAGCAGCTGCGAACCCACCGCGAACACCGCCGTCGGTTCCGAGCGGCGTGCCACGGCCTGCACGGTGATGGTCGGCAGGCTCCCGTTCTGGCCGAAGAATGGCAGCACGCTGCGGGTCGCAACCACCCGCACCGCATTGCGCGGATTGCTGGCGTCGACCGTCTCGCTGAAGCGGTTGCCTCCGCGTGCGGCGCTCCAGTTGCCGCAGCGGACCTGCACCGTGCCCGGGAACTGGTTCTGCGTGAGTGCGCTCTGCCGCGCGGCGCTGTTGTCGCCGTTGTTCGATGTACACAGCTCAAGTCGCTGTGCACCTGCCAGCGCCGCCAGGTCCACGACCTTCTGCGCATCGCGCTTGGCCCAGAACAGGAAGCCGACCTCGATCAGACCCAGCATGGCCACCAGTGCCAGCATCACCAGCATCATGGTGACGGACATGCCGCCGCGCGGGCGGTGGAAACGGGGCTGGCGAGAGCGGTTCATGGCATGCCTCAGCGTCCGGAGTTGGAGGTGCTCTTGGAACTGCCGACATCCGTGTCGAAGAAGGCGGGGATGTCCTGCTCGAAACTCTTCAGGTAGCGCGCGTAGCTGGCGGTGGCCTGATCACCGAGGATCGGCAGCCGCGGGCCGGCCTGTTGCCCGGACGCCTGCAGCTGGAACAGCTGGCGCGTGGCATCACCGACCTCGTTGCGCCGCGGCGCAGCCGGTGCAGCGGCCACCCGGGCAGGAGGCGCGGGCGGCATCGCGGGGGGCGGCGCAGGCGCCGCGAGGTCGACGGTTGCCAGTGCTTCGGCCTGCTGCGGCGCGATGGCAGGGGCCGCTGCCGGGCTGCCTCCCAGCATCTGGCCGGTCAGCGGCGCCTGTGGCGCCTGTGCGTGGGCTCCCGTGGCAAGCAGGCAGCAGGTGACCGCAGGCAGCAGGCGTCGGATCAGGGTCATCGCGGTCATGGCGTGTTCTCGGTCGGGTGGTCGGACGTGCCGAAGCGCTCCAGCATCGACGGCGGCAGACGGGAGGGATCGCGATCGCGGGCGTCACGGCGTGTTTCGGCCGCCAGCCGGCTGCCGGCCGGGGCGGGGGCGGGGGCGCGGGATGGCACAGTGGCGATCCGTGCCGTGCTGCTGGCCGCCGATGCCTGGGCTTGGCGCTGCTGCAGCCGGCTGCGGATCTGCTGGGCCTGCTGCTGGATGCTGCGCCGGGTGTCTTCGTTGAGGTTGGCCTGCGCAGCCAGGCGTTCGGCCGTGGCGTTGTCGCCGCGCAGGACCGCCCACAGCGCCAGGTTGGCGGTCGCCTTGGCGTTGCCCGGTGACAGTTCCAGTGCTTTGGCCAGCGGCTCGCGGGCCTGATCGAAGCGGCCGGCACGCAGACGCGCATACCCCAGGTCACCCAGGTAATCGGTATTCAACGGCTGCAGCTGGGTGGCGCGGGCCAGCGACAGTTCGCTGCCGGCCTCGTCATCGCGATGCGCGGCGATCAGGCCCAGGCCATGTGCCGCGGCGGCGGCCTGCGGCCCGCTGCTGAGTTCGCGGTACAGCGCGGCCGCGGCGTCGGTCTGGCCGGTCTCGCGCAGTGCATTGGCCTGCAGCAGGCGCAGCGCCGGAGGATCGCCGTAGCGCTGGCGGAATGCATCCACATGCGCCAGCGAGGCGTACCAGGCCCCTTGCAGCTGCATGCGCTCGATCAGCTCAAGGTAGGCATTGCGGCTGTCCTGCGGCGCGGGCCCGGGCTCGGCCAGGGTGGGCGCGCGCAGGTACTTCGGGGTGGACGAGGCGCATCCCGCGACGGCAGTGGCAAGAGCAAACAACAGACAGGCGTGGCGCAGAGCAGGCATGACGGTCATCCCATGTTCGACAGGGTTTTGGCCAGCGCGACCAGCGCAGGCCCGGCCAGCACCAGCATCAGTGCAGGCAGCAGGGTCAGCATCATCACCACGGTCATCTTCACCGAGAGCTTGCCGACCTTCTCTTTCAGAGCATTGCGGCGCTGTTCGCGCAGCCGGATGCTGAACTGGCGCAGCGGCTCCTGCACCGCGCCGCCGTGGGCGTGCACCTGCAGGATCAACTGCACCAGGCTGGACAGGTCGTCATCGCCGTAGACATCGCTGAGCCGGCGCAGCGACTGGGCGCGAGTGCGTCCATGGGTGTAGGCGACGTTCGCCTCCTGGATCTCGCCACCGAGCACCGGCAGTGCGTCGCGCAGCTTGTCGCCCAGGGTCTGCAGGCTCTGATCCATGCTGAAGCCAACCCCCTGCAGCAGGCGCAGCAGGTCGATCAGCAGCGGCAACTCGTTGTTGACGGCGCGTCGCTGCCGTTTGACCCACGCGGCCAGCACGAACTTGGGCAGCAGCAGGCCGGCGGCGAGCGCGCCGACGATCACCATGATCCGGGCCAGGCCGGTGGCATCGCTCACGGCCAGGGTCAGCGCCAGCACCAGTACTGCCAGCAGAAGGCGCAGGCCCAGATAGATCGCCGTGCCGCGACGAGTGTTCCAGCCGGCCAGATCAAGCAGCAGGCGATCCTCGCCTGCCAGCAGTGCGGCTTCCAGGCGCCCGCCGCTGAGCGTCCGTCCGAAGCGCTCCAGCCAGCCCAGTGAATCCCTGCGGGCCGCGTCCTCGTCGGCGATCGGATCTCGTGGCTGCAATGCGGTCTTCAGCGTTGCCGCACTGCGGTCCTCGCGATGGCTGCGGACCCAGCCGCCCACACCGAGCAGGGCGACGCCGGCGGCCAGGACCAGCAGGGCAAGTGCGAACCAGGCAGTTGCGCTCATCGGAAACCTCCGCTGCGGATGCTCATAGCGACTTGGCCAGGCGATACAGCAGGAAACCACCGAGCAGTTCCAGGCCCAGGGCGATCAGCAGGATCTTGTGACCGAGCGGATCGTGCAGGACGGGCTGGAAGAACTCGGGGCTGGAGATCGCCATCAGTACGGCGCTGGCGGGCGGAAGCAGTCCCAGCACCCAGGCCGACATGCGGGTCTCGGACGTGGTGGCTGACAGCTCCTGCTGGGCCTGCTCCAGGTCGCGCATGAAATCGCCCATGCGCTGCAGGATCTGATCGGCGCGGCCGCCGATGCGGACGCTGACGCCCATCACCACGGCCAGCACCTTCAGCACCTCCATCCGATAGGGCTGCGCGGCGAGGTTCAGTGCGCGGTCCAGGTCCATGCCGCCCCGCGCGTATCGCACCGTGGTGTCCAGCAGCTCACGCAGCGGCGGCGTCGCCTGCTGCGACGCGACCTGGAAGGCCGACTGCAGGCTGTTGCCGAGCGCGGTCAGGCGGACCAGGTTGTCGAGGAAGTCCGGCAGCTGATGCAGCAGCTTGGCCTGCAACTTGGCGGTGCGGCGCATGATCCACAACCAGCAGCCCAGCAGGTACAGCAGCAGCGTCAGCGGCAGCATCCATGCCGTTCCCAGCCGCAGCATCGCGAACAGCGAGAGGGCCAGGCCGGGCATCAGCAGCATCAGCGGCACCTTCCAGCCGGTGGCGAGGCCCGCGCGTTGCAGCAGGCCATTCCAGGGCAGCGCGCGACGGCCAGCTGCTGCCGGCAGCGGCCGCGATCCATCGTTGGCCGCAGCCGCGTTGCTGCCTGGGCCCGCGCTGCCACGTGCCAGCTGCTGTTCGGCATGCTGCAAGGAGGCCTGCCGCTGTTCGCGGCTGTTGGCGGTGCCCCACAGCCATACCGCCAGCGCCAGCAGCACCGACACGATGCTCAATACGCCCAGCAGCAGGCCAGTCCCCATGTTCAGTAGTCTCCGTAGAGGGATTCGCGCAACAGTTGGCGGAACGGCTCGAGCTTGTGCGAGTGCGGCTGGAAGCCCAGCCCGATCCAGCGGTCGGTCTCCTTGCCACTGCCGTCGATCTGCACTTCGTGGCGGAACATCTCCTGGGTGGTGATCAGGTTGTCGCTGACGCCGGTGATCTCGGTGATCGATACCAGCACGCGCCGGCCACTGCCGAGGCGCGAGATCTGCACGATGAAATCGATCGCGCTGGCGATCTGCCGGCGCAGGCTGTCTTCGCTGCCCTGGAACCCGGCGAAGCCGGCCAGCATCTCGATGCGATAGAGACAGTCGCGTGGCGAGTTGGCATGGATGGTGGCCATCGAGCCGTCGTGGCCGGTGTTCATCGCCTGCAGCATCTCCAGCACTTCCGCGCCGCGCACCTCGCCGACCACGATGCGGTCGGGGCGCATGCGCAGGCTGTTGCGCACCAGGTCACGGATGCTGACGGCGCCCTGTCCCTCCGCACCACCGATGCGGCTCTCCAGGCGCACCACATGCGGATGATTGAGCGAGAGCTCGGCGGTGTCCTCGACGGTGATCACGCGCTCGGTGGGTGGCACGTAGCTGGCCAGGGCGTTCAGCAGCGAGGTCTTGCCCGAGCTGGTGCCGCCGGAGACCAGGATGTTGCAGCGACCCAGCACCATCGCCTTCAGCAGCGCCTGCATCGGCGCATCGAAGGTGCCCTTGGCCAGCAGTTCATCGGGCGTGAACGGGTCCTTGCGGAACTTGCGGATGGAGACCATCGGTCCGTCCACCGCCAGCGGCGAGATGATCGCATTGAGGCGGCCGCCGTTGGGCAGGCGCGCATCCACCATCGGGTTGGAGTCGTCCAGGCGCCGGCCAAGTGGCGCGAGGATGCGGCGCAGGATGCGCAGCAGATGGGTGTCGTCGGTGAAGCGCTGGGTTGCGCGCTTGAGCTGTCCGCCCTGCGAGACATGCACATCCTTGAAGCCATTGATCAAGATGTCTTCGATGGTGGGATCATGCAGCAGGTCGTCCAGCGGGCCGAAGCCGGTCAGCTCCTTGACCAGGCCCTCGGCCACCACCTGCATCTCCTCTTCATTGATCGGGATGCGCCACTCCTGGATGAAACCCACGGTCTGCACCTGCACCCAGCGCGCGATCGTGTCCGGTGCCCAGGAATCGATATCGATGCGCTCGTCCTCGATGCTGTTGAGCAGGTGCTCATGCGCCGCGGACAGCACCTTCTGGTACTGCTCGGTCTCTGCGAACGGCAGATTGCCCGCAACGTGGTCAGGCACGGTGTGGCGGGCGACGGCGTGCGGAAACGGGGTTACTTTGTCTTCCATTGCGATCCACCCAGGGCAAGGGCAAGTCTTTCCCGCAGGCCGTGCGTCTGGACCGGGCATGCAGCCGGATCCAGGCGTTGGACGAGCGGGGCGAGGGCACGCAGGTACGGATCACGCGGCGCGTCCTGCAGCAGCAGGTGGCCGTGGCTGGCGGAGGCACGTACGCGTGGTCGTTCGGGGAGCGTGGCCAGCAGTGGAAGCTCGAACCGTCGGGCGATCTGCTCCGGGCTCATGCCGCTGCTGTCGTCATGGCGGTTGATCACCAGTTGCAGGCGCTTCTCCCGTTCGCGCTGGCCGGACAGATGCTTGAGCGCATGGTCAAGCGAGACCAGGGTGGCGATCGAAGCGTCCGCGACCAGCCAGATCTCGTCGGCCTGGTCCAGCAGCAGCGGTGGCAGTTGACGCAGCGGGCAGCCGCCGGCGTCGCACAGCACGCTGGCAAACACGCCGCGCAGCCGCTGCAGCAGGGCGCCCGGGTCGGACGGTGGCAGCGCATCGCTGCCGCTGGCGCGGTCGAGCAGGACCAGTCCGCTGTCATGGCGCGCCATCGCAGTGCGCGCCAGGGTGGCGTCGATGCGGCTGGCATTGCGCAGTGCGTCTTCGTAGTGGAAGCGGCTGTCCAGATTGAGGTAGAGCGCCAGGTCGCCCGCCGGCTGCGCCAGTTCCAGCAGCAGACCGTCCTGGGTGCTGGCCTCGCCCTGCGCCAATGCATGGGTCTGCTGTGCAAGCACGGCCAGATGCGCGGCCAGTGTGCTGGTGCCGACCCCGGCACGTACGCCCAGCAGCAGGATCAACCGCGCCTTGTGCGGCTGGTGTGCGGCAGCGGCGGGCCGGGGCGAGAGCGCGCGGCGCAGCGCGGCCTCGATGCCGGTGTTGTCGCTGTCCAGGTCGAGCACATCGCGCAGGCCGGCGCGCAGCGCCATCACCACGCCTTCGACCTGCCCGGCACTGGTGGCGCCAACGGCGACCAGCGCAAGGTCCGGCTGGGTCTGCTGCAGCTGCTGCGCCAGCACGGTCGAGGCGGCGGCGTGCTCGGGGCGGAAGTCGAGCAGTACCAGATTCTGCGGACCGCGTTGCAGGTCCTGCGCGGATGTCGGCTCACCGCTGTCCTGCCAGTGCAGGGTGGTGGCAGGCGGCAGCTTGGCCGCCAGCCGCGGCAGCAGTTCGCGATCCATCCCGTACAGGACCAGGTTCATCGGCGGTCCTTGCGGATGCAGCGGCTGGGCAGTGGCGTAGGGCATGGGCGTGGTATCGCAGGCATCATGGATTCAACGTGAGAAACCGGGCACCGGGTCTTGGCTGACCGGACCCAGCAGCCAGGAACCCCACTCAGGCAGGTTGGGCCGGGCCTCGCGCTCGCCTGGCAGTGCCAGCTCGGCATTGCGGGCGAGGGGCTGCACCAGCCGTGGCGTGACGATGATCACCAGTTCCTTGTCCTGGCGCTTGTAGTCAAAATCGCGGAAGAACGAGCCGATGATCGGCAGGTCGCCCAGCAGCGGGATCTTGTTCACCGTGGAGGCGACCGTCGAGCTGACGAGACCGCCGATCACGAAGCTCTCGCCATCGCCCAGTTCCACCGTGGTATCGGCACGGCGGGTGCTGATCGACGGAATCTGCACACCGTTGAGGGAAATGGCGTTGGTGTAGTCGAGGTCGCTGGCTTCCGGCGCCACCTTCAGGGCGATGCGGTTGGGCGCGAGCACGGTCGGGGTGACGGTCAGGCCGATGCCGAACGGCTTGTAGGTGATGGTGGTGGTCCCCAGGCCCTGGGGTTCGAGGATCGGCAGTTCACCACCGGCGAGGAAGCTGGCGCTCTGGCCGGACAGCGCGACCAGGGTCGGCTCGGCCAGCACCCGGGCCATGCCATTGGACTGCAGCAGATCGAGGTCCGCATTCCACAGGCCCTTCGTCGAGCCGAACACCAGGCGGAAGGCCGACGAGATGGGCGATTCCGATTCGTTGCTCGAATTGCCCTCCTGCATGCCGGGCAGCACGCCGGTGTTGCCCGGCAGGATGCCGCCCGGACGAGCGAAGCCATAGGCAAAACCGCCGTTGCGGTTCTGGAAGCTGATGCCGACCTGTTTCAGCGCGGTCTTGTTGAACTCGACCACCTTCACCTCGACCTGGACCACACCGCCGCTGGCGATGGTGGAGGCATCGGCCAGCTGGCCATCCTTGCCCAACGCCATCGCGGCCGCCTTCTGTTCCTGCATGTGCGAGAGCGCACTGTCGGTGCTTCCCTGCAGCAGGCCCTGCTGGTCCTGCTGGGTGAACACCAGGCCGCTGGAACCCGCATCGGCCGCCCCCTGCACCGCGCTCTGCACGCGGACCTGCACGCGCTGTGGCTCCGACTGCTTGCGGTGCCACAGCAGCAGGGTGGTGGTGCCGGGGGCCTTGCCGACCAGCAGCGCCTGGCGCTGGCCTCGCAGCATCACGATATCGGCGACGCCCGGATCGGCGATGGCCACCCGTTCCAGGTCCGCGGGCAGTGTCCATGGCCGCTGTTCGCGGGCCTGCAGCACCAGGTCGTCAGCAGCCACGCTGGTCGCAGGCGCCAGCAGCACCAGCAGCAGAGCGAGCCAGCGCTGGCGGGAGGAGGGGCGTGGACTCTGGCGACGTTCGGTCATGGAAGCTCTCGGTGCAGGTCAAAGGGAGCCGCGGGGCGCAGAACCATCGCCGCGGATGATCTCGATTCCGGATGCGCGCGGTGCGCTGCGGCGGGCGGCGGGGGGCTGTGCCGGGGCGTCGTTCACCGTGCGTGCGCGTGCGTTGCTGCGACCGGCCAGGGCATCGCCATCGATGCCGGCGAAGGCGTGGTTCTCGGGGCGCTGCAACGCCAGCTGCTGTTCCGCGTCCAGGCCACGCAGCGGGTCGATCACACCCCGCGCCTGCGGGAACAGGGCCAGGTCGGGCTGGCCGGCGTCGGCGGGATTGCGCAGCGCGAGGTAGAGCTTGCCCTGCTGCGCGCCCAGCAGCAGCCGGTTGGCATCGGCCACCGGCACCGCCAGCACGGCGCTGCGGGCCGGCTGGGCTGCGTCACCGCTACTGCCGCCACCGCTGCTGGCGTTGCTGGTGATATCCGCCGCGCGCGGGTCTGCACGGTTGCTGGTATCGGCGCTGGCATTCGTGCTGCCCGTGTTCGGGGCGATGTCCTGCTGGCCATAACTGAGCACGCGCAGGCGCGACAGCAGAAGGCGGGTCTGTGCGGCGTCGGGTGCCGCGTTGTAGCTGGCAGGTTCGCTGCGCAGGTTGAGGAACACATCGACGAAATCGCCCGGCAGGATACGGTTGCCGGCACCGACCAGTTCATCCACCGGCACCGCCAGTGCACGCTCGCCGGGCCGCAGCTGCAGCGAGAAGCCCTGGGCCAGCACTGCGTCGCTGATGGTGCTGCCTTCGGCGATGTCCTGCACCGGCACCTTGCCGACCACGGCGGCCAGGTCGGCGGCGGCGCCCGGCACCGCCGCGCTTCGACGGGCCAGGCGCACGCCATTGGCAGTGATCGGTTCACCGGCCGGCAGCCGGGCGATGGCCTCGACCACCGTAATGGCCTGTGCGTCGGCGTGAACGACCGGAGCCGCGCTTTCCGTCGAAGGGGCGGGCCTGCGGCCGATCACGAATGCGATCAGCGCCAGCAGCACCGCGAGTGCGATCAGAGCGATGGCGGCGATGCGGGTCAACTTGAGCATGGAACCGTCTCCTGTACCGTCAGTTGCCGGAGCCGAGGTCGAGCTGGGCGACCGCGACGCTGCGGATGGGGGCCCGCATCACCCAGCCGTAAAGCGTGGCGGTGCCGGGGAAGAAAGGGTGGGCGGCGTAGTCGTAGCGGACGGTGACCGTCATGCACTGCGCGGTCGCCATGCCCGCGCAGGGTGCCTGCGCCGAGACCTGGATCGGACCGGTGCCGCCGGCGCTGCAGTCGGGGTTCTGCCTGGAGAACTGCAGCAGCCATTGCATCGACTGGCGTGCTGCGACGCACGCGGCGGTGCGTCGTTCGTTGGCGGTTCCGAAGCGCAGCGATGCGCGCGCGCCTTCGGCAGCAGCCGTTGCAAGCGTCTGCTGGGCAGCCATGATCAGCACGCCGGAAAAAGTGAACAGCAGCAGCGGCACCAGGCCGAGGATCATCATCAGCGCGTATTCGACGGCAACCACGCCACGCTGGCGCCGCGGACCGAGGGTGTTCATGCGAGACCTCCGTAGGTCGTGGCCAGGAGCCAGCCGATCGCCGCCAATGCGAGGTAGGCCGCATAGGGAATGCCGCGGCGCCCCTGGCGGGCAGCCTCCATTCCGCGCAATGCGGGGTGTGTCTGCCATTGCTCGCTGGCGCGCGATACCTGCAGCTGCACGCGCATCGGCAGGTGCATGCCCAGCTGACGCCCGAGCAGGATCGCCACTGCGTGGGCGCCGGCGGCAAGGCTGGCCACTACCCATATCGGCAGCAAGGCATGCCATCCCAGCAGCAGGCCGAGCACGGCAAAGAATTTCACGTCGCCTGCGCCCATCCAGCGTAGTGCGTAGAAGGGCAGGAGCGCGAGCAAGCCGGCAACGGCACCGAGCAGGTGCGCCGGCCATGGCAGTCGTGGCTCACCAAATTGCCCGGCGACGAGCAGAGGTATTGCGAGTGCGCACGCAGCCAGCAGCCAGGCATTGGGCACCCGGCGGGCATACAGATCGCTGATCGCGATCCGCAGGCACACACCGATGGCCAATAGTCCCAGCAGTGTCATCGCACTCCCCTTCGTCCGTCACTGGACCGTCTGCAACCGCATCCCGGCCTGCGGCCACCGTGGTCGCGGATGGCGCGACCAGCGGTGGTGCGTCCGCAGGTCGCTCAGGTGGTTGCTTCGGTGGCGATTGCCGAAAGGCGGGTGAACAGCGTGGTGAAGAATTCCGTGATCTGGGTGCGGCCCACGGCAATCAGGATGCCGGCGATCACAGCGGCCAGCAGCCCGTACTCGAGTGCGGTCACGCCATCTTCTTCTTTCAGGAACTTGCGGATGGAAGCGTTCATGACGGTTGTCTCCCTCTACCTGTCAATGGCAACAAGACACCTGCATCGGCCGGTTGCCCGACTCCGTCGGGACCGTCCATGGACCTCTGCCATCCTGGCGGAGGTGGCAATGCGGGACTGTCCCGCATCGCTAAAGCAGGGTGATCTCCGCCAGGGAGTGCAGCGACCGCGCATGTGCGACCGCGCGGCACCAGGCCGGTGGTCGCAACGTCATCGAGCAGCGCGTGCATCGTCATGCTGTCCCCTGGGTGTGACCGCATCGGAGCGGTTCGATCACCGTGATACCGACTTTGCCTGAATGGCGGCCGGGCGCAACCGGAACCTATATGCAAATTCGGCAGGAATCTCTTATTCCTGATAATCGGTTGCTTATTCTGTGATGAAGCGCCGCTCCCAGGCGTAACGATTCATCGTGATGTTAATAATGTGACCCGGGTTAACGCATGCGAGAATCGTGCCACTGGCGCCCACATTTCCTTCACGCCGGGCGCGGGTTGCTGTATTCCCGTGCGACCTGTTTACCTGCGTGGATTATCGGGCATACTCGTATTCAAGGTTTGGTACTTTCAAGGTGGAGCCGGCCAGTGGCCGCATCCATCACGGCAACGGATGATGCTCTTGGAAACCGCGCGCACCTGTAGGGCAGTGGGGGTTGCGGCGGGCAGCTGACCAACGGGGGACGACACTGTCATGGTTGATGGTGGGGTGGTTGACAGCGACGACGGCGAGCTCCGGTCGATCGACCTGGCCACGCTGAGCGGTGTGCTTCGCGTATGCGATGTGGAACTGTTGCTGCTCGACGGCAATGGTCCGCGCGCGGCGTTCGCTTCGCGCGTGCATGAGGAAGCCCTGTTCTGCAGCATCAGCTGCGGATTCCATTGCCGTGGCCGCTTCATGCTGCCGCCGGACTGGGCGATGCTGGGGTATCTGCAGGCCACCGACGAGGCGGTGAGCTGGTGCCATGGCGTACCGCTGGCGGCCGGGATGGCGTTGACCGTGCTTCCCGAAGGCATCAGTGAATTCACCCTCAGCCCCGGTACCCGCTTGACCCTGATGCTGGTGCCGGTATCCCGCGTGCAGCGCAAGCTGACCGAACTGAGCCTGCGCAGCACACCGCCGGCGGGACAGGCGCTCTCGCTGTTCAATCTGTCCGGTGATGATGCCCCGCTGGCGCTGCATTACCAGCAGCTGCACCAGCAGCTGGGGCAGGGTGCCAGCCTGCAGCCGGAGGAAACCGAGCGGCTGCTGCATGAGCACATCCAGGCCCTGCTGGGTGCCGGTGCCGTCGATCGCCCGGGGTGCAGCCGCGCACGGCGTACGCATTACCTGATCGCCCAGCGCGCCGAGAATTTCATGCGGCTCAACCTGCGTCGCAATATATACATGAATGAAATCTGCGACGCCGCCGGTGTCAGCGAGCGTGGCCTGCGCTATGCATTTGAAGATCTGTTCGGTACGTCGCCCAACCGTTATCTGTCCATGCTGCGCCTGTGTGCAGCCTGCCGCAGCCTATCGATGGCCGACTCCAGCAGGCGTTCTGTCAAGGCGATCGCGCTGAGCTGTGGCCTGTGGGATCTCTCCCGCTTTGCCGACAATTACCGGAAGGTGTTCGGTGAACTTCCGCGGGATACCCTGATGCGTGCACCCGCGCAGTTGGGCCAACCGGCCTGAGTCTTGCCCCACAGGGGCTTTCACGGCATTGCTGCCGGTTTTGCATATCCGGCTGCCGAATCCGGCCGTGGATTTGCCGGATTGCGCGATTGCCCTGCCGGATTGAAGTGCGCCACGCCTCCGCGAACCGTTGAAATGTCAGTCACCTGCCTAGCGGCAAGTCCACTGTCATTCAAGTTGTTCGCCTACGGGGGAAATGCTCATGAACCGCATCTACCGGCGTGTATGGAACCGCCAGCTCAATGCTCTGGTTGTGGCCTCGGAACTGGCCACCGGCGATAGCGGCGGCACCGCATCACGCGATCCGCGCACCTCCCTGCTGACGCCCAGCGCCCTTGCGCTTGCACTGCTGTGCGTGCTGGCCAGCGGGCCGGCATCCGCAACCGAATCCAACCAGTCGCTGCGCGATCTGCAGGCGCTGGCGGCCAAGTACACCCAGACGTTGCCGGTGAAGGTCGATGCCGAAGTCGCCTTGGCTGCAGCCGCGCGACAGGCGCAGGCCACGCCTGCGATCAGTGCCGATACGCGTGTGGGCCTGCAGCTGAGCACGGCCTCGCTGCCGCTGGTGCACGAGGTCCTGCCGGCCGCCGTGCAGGTGAAGCTGGGGGCGAACGCATCGCCGCAGCATGTGCCCACGCCAGCGCTGGCCGCTGATGTGCGGGCCCAGCTCGGCATCGGAGCAGGTACCCAGGTGGATACCTCACTGGCAGCGAACGTTTCCTCCGGCTCCGCTTCGCCGCTGGGGCTGACGGCCGATGCGAAGGCAAAGGCCAGGGTCGGCATCGCGGGTGCCCCGGTGGCATCGGTGGGTGCCGGCGCCAAGGCGGCAGCGGGTATCACGACGTCCTCGCAGGGATTGTCCGGGTTGAAGGCCGGCATCGACGGCAACGCCGACTCGCATCTGGCCATCGCCGGACATCGAATCGAGGGCCAGGGCAAGGCCTCCGCAACCGCAGCGGTGAGCTTGCCCGCCAAGGAAGAACTGCCGGGCGAGACCGATGATCGCGCGATCACGGCGGCGTTCGATGCAGGCGTCGCCGGCAAGGTGCGCGTGCAGGGCCCGGGTGGCCAGGACGTGGTGGCCGATCGCAACCTGAAGCTCGCGGGCCGGACCGTCGTGAGTGCGCAGGCCAGCACGCTCGGTCTCGGAGGCCTGCATCACGGCGCCCTGGGCGATCTTGGCGGTGCGGTGGGTGGCGTAGTGCACGGCGTAGTCGGCACGGTGGGCAGCGCAGCAGGCGAGACGCTGCACGAAACCGTCGGCACCGTAGGTAGCGCAGTGGGCGGCACGCTGCACAACACCGTGGGCGCAGTAGGTGGCACGCTTCACGGAGCTGCCGGCACGGTCGGCGGTGCTGTGGGTGGCGTAGTGCACGACGTGGTCGGCACGGTGGGCAGCGCAGTAGGCGGAACGCTACACGAAACCGTCGGCGCCGTCGGCGGTGCGGTGAGCGGTGTACTGAACGGCACTGTCGGCACCGTGGGTGGCGCAGTGGGCGGCACGCTGCACAACACCGTGGGCGCAGTAGGCGGCACGCTCCACGGTGCTGTCGGTACGGTCGGCAGTGCGGTGGGCGGTGTACTGAACGGCACCGTCGGCAACGTCGGTGGTTCCCTGGGCGACACGTTGAACAACACCGTAGGTGCTGTAGGTGGCGTCCTCGATGGAACCGTCGGCACCGTCGGTGGTGCTGTGGGTGGCGCGCTCAACGGCACGGTCGGCACGATCGGCAGCGCCGTAGGCGGCGCTTTGAACGGCACCGTGGGTGCGGTTGGCGGTGTCCTCGATGGAACCGTCGGCACCGTCGGTGGTGCTGTGGGTGGCGCGCTCAACGGCACGGTCGGCACGGTCGACAGCGCCGTAGGCGGCGCGTTGAACGGCACCGTGGGTGCGGTTGGCGGTGTCCTCGATGGAACCGTCGGCACCGTCGGTGGTGCGGTGGGTGGCGCGCTCAACGGCACAGTCGGCACGATCGGCAGCGCCGTAGGCGGCGCGTTGAACGGCACCGTGGGTGCGGTTGGCGGCGTCCTCGATGGAACCGTCGGCACGGTCGGTAGCGCCGTAGGCGGCGCTTTGAATGGCACGGTGGGTGCAGTCGGCGGCGTCCTCGATGGAACCGTCGGCACCGTCGGTGGTGCGGTGGGTGGCGCGCTCAACGGCACGGTCGGCACGGTCGGTAGCGCCGTAGGCAGCGCTTTGAACGGTACCGTGGGTGCCGTAGGTGGCGTCCTCGATGGAACCTCCGGCACTGTCGGTGGTGCAGTCGGTGGCGCGCTCAACGGCACCGTAGGTGCAGTCGGCGGTGTCCTGGATGGAACTGTCGGCACCGTTGGCGGTGCGCTCAACGGCACCGTCGGCACGGTTGGCAGTGCCGTGGGTGGCGCTCTGAACGGCACCGTAGGTGCGGTCGGCGGCGTCCTGGATGGAACCGTCGGCACCGTTGGCGGTGCGCTCAACGGCACGGTTGGCACGGTCGGCAGCGCCGTAGGCGGCGCTCTGAACGGCACCGTAGGTGCAGTCGGCGGTGTCCTGGATGGAACTGTCGGCACCGTTGGCGGTGCGCTCAACGGCACGGTTGGCACGGTTGGCAGTGCCGTGGGTGGCGCTCTGAACGGCACCGTAGGTGCGGTCGGCGGCGTCCTGGATGGAACTGTCGGCACGGTCGGCGGTGCAGTCGGCGGTGCGCTGAACGGCACGGTCGGCACGGTCGGCAGCGCGGTAGGCGGCGCGTTGAACGGTACGGTAGGTGCAGTCGGTGGCGTCCTGGATGGAACTGTCGGCGCGGTCGGCGGTGCAGTCGGCGGTGTGCTGAACGGCACCGTTGGCACAGTCGGCAGCGCCGTAGGCGGTGCTTTGAACGGCACCGTGGGCGCAGTCGGTGGTGCAGTCGGAGGCGTGCTCAACGGCACGGTCGGCGCAGTCGGTGGTGCGGTGGGTGGTGTGCTCAACGGCACCGTCGGCACCATCGGAGGTGCCGTGGGCGGTGCACTCAACAATACGGTCGGCTCGGTCGGCAGCGTTGTCGGTGGCCTGCTCGGGGGTGGCAGCACCACGCCGGGCAGCGGGCTGGACGGCGTACTCACCGGCACGCTCGGCAACGTCGGCGGTGCGGTGGGCAACCTGCTGGAGGGCAACCTCAACGGTACCGTCAACAATCTCGGCGGCGCAGTCGGCGGGCTGGTGGGCGGCACGCTGGGTGGCCTGGGCCTGACCCAGCCCTCGGCGATTCCGCCGGACAGCCCGAAGGCACCCGCTCCGGCTGATCCGAATGCGGGACTCATCATCGGTACCGGTGGCCTGGTCGGCAACGTCGGCCAGCTGATCGGCCCGACGACCAGCAGCCTGTTCGGCGGTGACGGCTATCTGCACAACGGCAATCTCAAGCTCAGCAACGCGAACGTGATGCAGGCCTACTCCACGGTCAACGTGCTCGGCCTGCCGGTCGTGAACCTGTCACCGGTCGGCAGCACCCTCAATGGCCTGGGCGGCGCGGTGACCGGTGGCAGCTCGCACCTGACCCTGATCGGTGGCGTCACTTCCGACAGTTACATCTACAACATCAACAACGGCAACCCCGGTGGCCTGCTGGGCCTGCTGCTGCCGACCGATTCGCCGGCATGGGCCGCCAAGTGCCTGGATATCGCGTTGGCCGACATCTCCTGCTGGGCGGTCAACGCCGCACAGGATTACCAGGTGCTGATGGGTGACGGTGCCTTCGCCAACGGCTCCAAGGAAGTGGTGATCGGCGCCAATGCCCGCCATGAGCTGCCGAAGGTGGATGCCAACGTGGCGTTCCCGGGAGCCGGTCCCAACGATCCCACCAATCCAACCGGCGTGCCGACTGCGGACTACGCCGCGCGCATGGGCCACTCGGTAATTGTCGGCGACAGCGCGGTGGGTACTGCCAACGGCCAGACCCTGCTGGGTGCGGAGGCGACCTCGAACCAGGCCAATTCGGTGGCACTGGGCTACCGTTCTGCTGCGCTGCGCGGCGCACAGGCCAGCTACAGCGCCTATGGCCTGACCGCCGCCCAGGTCTCTGCCGGTGAAGTTTCGGTGGGTACCGCCAACGGTGGCGAGCGCCAGATCACCAACCTGGCTGCGGGTAGCGCCAACACCGATGCGGTCAACGTCGCCCAGTTGAAGGGTGCGATCAGCCTCATCGACGATGTTTCGGCCGGCGCGGTGATGTACGACGTCGATGGCGCAGGCAATCCAGACTATCGCCGCGTCACGCTCGGCAACGGCACCGGTACCACCACCATCGGCAACCTCGCCGCGGGTGCGGTCACCGCCGGCAGCCTGGAAGCCGTCAACGGCGGCCAGCTGGCCACCACCAACGCCGCCATCGCCGGCTTCTTCGGTGGCATCACCGCCTTCGATCCGGTCAGTGGCGCCTTCACCGCGCCGCTGTTCGAGATCAGCACGATCTCCACCGATGGCGCCATTGCGCAGGGCCTGTACAACAATGCGACCGATGCCTTCGACGCCGTCGACGGCTCGCTGGTCAATCTCAACACGCAGATCAACGATATCCGCAACGGCGGCACCAAGTACCTGCGGGTGAACTCCACGGGCGTGGAGGCAGTGGCCACCGGTGCCGACTCCATCGCGGTCGGTACCAACGCCCGCGCCACGGCGGCCAACGCGATCGCGGTCGGTGCCGGCAGCCTGGCTGACCGTGCGAACAGCGTGTCGATCGGTGCAGCGGGTGCCGAACGCCAGGTGACGAATCTGGCCGCCGGTACGGCTGCCACCGATGCGGTGAACCTGGGCCAGCTGCAGGCCTCGGAGGAAGGCGCGCTGCGCTACGACCTCAATGGCGATGGCAGCGTCAACTACGCCAGCGCCACGCTGGGTCAGGGCGGCACGGCGACCACGCTGCGCAACCTCGGCCCGGGCCAGGTGAGCGCCACGAGCACCGAAGCCATCAATGGTGCCCAGCTGTTCGCTGCCAACCAGGCTGTCGCCACCCATCTCGGGGGCGGCGCGGCGGTCAATGCGGCCGGTGTGCTGACCGCGCCGACCTACACGATCAACAACATCGCCGCCAATGGCACCATCAGCCAGGGCAGCTACAACGACGTCGGCACCGCCTTCGACGCGGTCAGCAATTCGCTGGCCAATGTCGCCGACCAGACCGACGATATCGACAAGCGCGCGGTGAAGTACGATGTCGATGGCAGTGGCAACGTCGTCAACACGGTCACCCTGAGTGGTACCGGCACGGGTGCGGTGAAGGTGACCAACGTGGCGGCCGGCAGCATCCTTGCAGGCAGCAGCGACGCCATCACCGGCGACCAGCTGTTCAGCACGAACTCGACCATCGCCAGCTACTTCGGAGGCAGCACGGCCTTCGACGGCACCACCAATCTGTGGACCGCGCCGTCGTTCAGCATCTCCAGCATCGCCACCGACGGCACCCTGACCGCCAACGACTACAGCAACGTCACCGCGGCGTTCTCCGCGGTGGACGGTTCGCTGAGGGTGCTCAACCAGCGCATCACCAACGGTGGCGGCAGCCCGTACCTGGCAGTGAACTCCAGCGCCGCGGCGGCCGCTGCGGCAGGTGCGGAGGCGCTGGCGGTGGGTCCGCAGGCCAGTGCGGCAGGTGCTTCGGCCGTGGCAGTCGGCAACGGTGCCAACGCCAGCGCGGACAACAGCGTGGCACTGGGTGCCGGCTCGGTGGCCAGCGTCGGCGCGCAGAGCGGCTATACCGGTGCCTATGGTCAGACGGGTGCCAGCAATTCGGCAGGCGAAGTGTCGGTCGGCAGCAGCGGCAGTGAACGCAAGATCACCCACGTTGCCGACGGCTCGGACGATCACGACGCGACGAATGTCGGCCAGCTGAAGAATGGCGTGAACTATGCCATCGATCAGTCCAAGGCCTACACCGACCAGAAGATCCAGAACATCACCAACGTCGCCGGCAGCTTCCGCGCCAACAACAGCAACAACCTGGCCGATCCGGCCGCGACGGGCGCCAATTCCGCAGCCGGTGGTGCAGGATCGACGGCCGCCGGTGCCAACTCGACGGCCCTGGGCAACGGCTCGCAGGCACAGGCCGACAACTCGGTGGCCCTGGGCGCAGGGTCGGTGGCCAACCGTGCCAACACGGTTTCGGTGGGGGCCAGCGGCGCCGAACGGCAGGTGGTCAATGTGGCAGACGGCACCCAGGCCACCGATGCGGTCAACGTGCGGCAGCTGCAGGCCTCGCAGCAGGGCACCATCCGCTACGACACCACCGTCAACGGAGCCACCAACTTCAACAGTGTCACTCTCGGCAGCAGCACCAGCGGCCCGACGACGGTCCGCAACGTTGCCGCCGGTACGGCAGGCACCGACGCGGTCAATGTCGACCAGCTGAAGTCCGGCATGGCGCAGACCCTGGACTGGTCGAAGGCCTATACCGACGAGCGCATGGGCGGCTTCGAGCGTGACCTGCGCAGGACCGACAACCGCGCTTCGGCCGGCATCGCTTCGGCCATGGCCACGGCCTCGCTGCCGCAGCCGAGCGAAGCGGGTCGCAGCATGGCCTCGTTCGCCGCCGGCAGCTACAACGGCGAATCGGGCGTGGCGGTGGGCCTGTCCGGTGTCTCGGAAGGAGGCCGCTGGATCTACAAGTTCAGCGGCTCCACCAACAGCCGTGGCGAGGCCGGTGTGGCCGTCGGTGCCGGCATCCAGTGGTAACCGCCGTAGCCGGGCCGCAATCGCGGCCCGGTTGCCGCGCAAACGTCTACAGGGGGAATGACATGAATCAGCATCGCATCGCCCGCGCTGGCCGCATCGCCGCGTCGCTGGGCCTGATCCTCGCCGCCGGCCTGCTGGCCGCCTGCCGCAGCCACGCGCCCGCCGGTGAGGGTCCGGCGGAGGCCACTGCAGTGGCCTTCCCGGAAGTCTCCAAGGCGTCGCTGAAGGAGGGTACCTATCCCGACATCGCCGACCTGCGCCGCTTCGCGCCCGGGATGAGCAAGCGGCAGCTGTACAGCCTGCTGGGTACGCCGCACTTCAACGAAGGCATGTGGGGCGTGCGCGAGTGGAATTACCTGTTCAACTTCCGCACCGCACAGGGCGCCGAGTACTTCACCTGCCAGTTCCAGGTGCGCTTCGACAACAAGGGCATCGCCCAGGCCGGCTACTGGAAGCCCGAATCCTGCGCCGCCGTGCTCGACCCGCCGCGGCCACCACCGCCGCCGCCGGCACCCGCGCCACTGCCCGAACAGCCGCTGCGCCTGGCCGCCGATGCACTGTTCGGTTTCGACAGCGCGGTACTCAGCGCCGAAGGCCAGCAGGCGGTGCAGGGCATCCTGGCGCAGGTCCGTGAGGCCAGCAAGGTGCAGTCGATCCAGGTCGTCGGCTACACCGACCGTATCGGTGCGGCCAGCTACAACCAGCAACTCTCGCAGAAGCGGGCCGAAGCGGTGCGCACGGCCCTGGTGCAGGGCGGAGTGCCGCCGGGCAGCATCAGTGCCGAAGGGCGCGGCGCGGCTGAACCGATCGTGCAGTGCACGCAGCGCAACCGTCGCGAGCTGATCGCGTGCCTTGCGCCGAATCGCCGGGTGCAGATCGTCGGGATCGCGCACCCGCGCTGAAGTCTCCCGCGCCGTGGCCAAGCCCCGGCATCCCGAGTCCCCCCTGACCACCGGCAGGACGTGGCCACGTCTCCCCCGTCGTCCACCCCTGCCGGTGGCTCAGGTTTTCATACGGTGCACGCGATGAACGCCCAATTCCTGCCTCTGTCCATGAAGACGGAAACCACCCTCAGCGTGTATGGCCAGCTCGGCAATCATGCGGTCGTGCGCATCCCCGGGCGGCGCCTGCCGGGCCTGATCCTGCAGGCCGATACCGTGGCCGGGTTCCTGGCCCAGCTGCAGGAAACCCAGGCCTGCCTGCGCAGTGGCCGGGCACAGCGTGCCGATGCAGAGCTGGACATGCTGATCGACATGCTGGAGCAATGGTACGCGTTGATCGAGTCGCGGCTGGCCGATGCCGGCGAAGCGCTGTAGCAGCGGGGCGGGCGATCAATCGGCGTCTTCGACGCGCTCGCCCATCAGCTCGCGCTGGCGCTTGTCCAGCTCCTCGGCGTAGCGCCTGCGCACGAAGGCCTCGGAAACAATGCCCAGCAGCTGGCCATCGGCGGCAACCACGGCCAGTTCGTCGGCCTGCGTCCGGTCGAAGCACTGCATCACGCTGACCACATCCGCGCCCGGCAACAGTGACACCTCGCGGTTCTCGGCCAGATCGCCAACGGGTGTCTCCGGCTTCACGCCGTCGGCGTAGACGCGCGGAATCTGCACGATGCCGGCGTAGTGGCCTTCGCTGTCGATCAGGACCACGCGACTGCCGGAGCCCAGCGGGAAACGCTGGCGGAACGCAGCGGCATCCAGCCCGGCCGGAGTGGTGGCAACGCCCTTGCGCATCATCCGCCCGGCGTTGAGGGTGTGGATCCAGCCGACGTCGCGTGCGCTGCGGATGGTTTCGCCGCGCAGATGCATGCGCCATGTCGAGAACGAGTAACCGAACCACTGGCGGACCAGTGTGCTGGAGACCAGTACCGCGCTCATCACCACGCTGGTCAGCAGGAAGTCGTGGGTGCCTTCCAGCACCAGCATGGCCATGGTCATCGGCGCGCCGACCACTGCGGCGGCCAACGCGGCCATGCCCGCAAGCGCCGCGGACGTGGCATCAACCACGGGCACGCCGGTGGCCGTCGCCAGCAGGCCGGCAAACAGGGTGCCGACCAGGGTGCCCATGAACAGCGACGCAAAGAAAAGACCACCTCGGAAGCCGAAGCCCAGCGAAATGCCCGAGGCCAGAAGCTTCAGGGCGAGCAGGCCGCCGATCCAGATCAGTGGCAGCTGCGTGGTCAGGTCCAGGTGCAGCGCACCGTGACCGGAGGAAAGCACCTGCGGGCTGGCCATGGCCAGTGGAATCAGCAGGAGGCCGCCGACCACCGGGCGCCCCCACAGGGGCAGTGGACTGCGCTTGACCACGCCTTCGATGGAGGCGATCAGTCGCATCACGCCGATCCCCACCATCGCGCAGCAGCAACCGAGCAGGCCGTAGATCGCGTAGTCGGCGGCGCGCACATCGATGGTCGAGGCTGCGGGCAGCAGGTACGCCTCGATGCCAGCCTGGTCGGCGACGAATGCACCCGCCAGTGCGGCCAGGGCCACAGGCGCGAGAGCGGCGGGCGTGTAGGCGCCGATGACGATCTCGAACGCGTAGAACGCGCCGGCCAGCGGAGCCCCGAAGGCCGCGGCGATGGCGCCGGCGGCACCGGCACCGACCAGGATGCGCACATCATTGCGGCGCAGGCGCATGACACGGCCCAGCTGCGAGCCGCTGCCCGCACCCATCTGGGTATACGAAGCCTCAAGGCCGACGGACGCACCGCAGCCGTTCGACAGCAGGGTCTGGGTGAGCACGATCAGATTGTCGCGCATCGACATGCGACCGCCATGCAGGGCATTGGCCTCGACCGCGTCGAGCAGCGGGCGCTTGCGCCGCGCGGCCGCCAGGCTGACCAGCCCGACCAGCAGGCCGCCCAGCGGCAGCACCAGCAGGGCGGTCCAGCTGAGCGCGGGCAGGGAGCTGAGGCGCATGCCGGGTTCCAGCCCGTACAGCGCACTCTGCAGCCCGCGCGCGATGTCCGATTGCAGCAGCGTCAGGCCACCGGCGATCAGGCCGACTAGCAACGCCAGTGCGATGAACCACAGGTCGCTGCCACGCAGGCGCAGTCGCAGGCCCTGGAAGGCCAGATGCAGGCGCGATGGTGGAACCGTGGAGGCCATGGTGGCGGCATGATACGCCGCCATCGTGATCGCCACCGTCACCGCATCGGGCATTTACCGCATCAGAAGCGGTAGCGTCCCTGCAGGTAGAAGGTGCGTGGCGCGGCCACCATGCGCCCGGCATTGCCGTCGACATTGCGGGTGTACCAGCGCTTGTCGGCCAGGTTGTTCACGCCGGCCGTGATCTCGCTGTCGCCCAGCCCCGGAACCTGCCAGGCCACCTGCGCATTCCACAGCCGCACCCCCGGCACGCGGCCCACACGTGCATCGGCGCTTTCCTGCCAGGTGTTGGCAGCGTCGGAGAACTGGCCGCTCTGGTGCGTGCTGGAGACATTGAAGGTCCAGGCCGACAGCGCATAGCGGGCGCCGATGCTGTCGGTGTCGCGCGAGTAGAAGGGCACGTCCCGGCCGCGGTTGTCACCGGACTGCTGGATCGCCTTGGTCCAGGTGTAGTTGGCGTACAGTTCCAGTCCGGCCAGCACGCTGTCTTCGGCGAAGCGGTATTCGAGCGCGCTTTCCACACCCTTGTGGTCGGTCGCACCGATGTTCTGGAAGGTGGGCGGGGTAATCCCCGGCACCTGCAGGATCTGGTTGTCGAAGCGCATCCTGAACACCGTGACGTCCGCGCGCAGTGCGCCGTCCTGCCAGCGGGCGCCCAGCTCGGTGGTCCTGGCCACCTCCGGATTCAGCGGATTGCTGGCGGTCTGCGAGTTCAGCTGGATGTTCTGCACGGGCCCGAACGAGGTGGTGTAGTTGCCGAACACGGTCAGCTGCGGGGTCAACAGGTAGGCGACGTTGAGCGAGGGCAGGGCTTTGTCGTTGCGGCTGCTGAAGGTGGTGCCGCCATCGGCCTGGCGGCGGTCCATGTCGATCCATTCCATGCGCACCCCCGGCGTGATCCGCCACTGGCCGATGGCGATGCGGTCGTCGAGATGGAAGGCGTGGGCGTCGGTGGCATTGTCGAAGCGGTTGATGGGGCTTGCGGCGCCGGTGCGGCGGGTCACCGTGTAGCTGCGGTCGTTGCCACGCTCGCGCAGGAAGCGGTAGCCGGCGGTGACGTCGTGCACACTTGCCCCCCAGTGCAGGCGCTGGGTGTAGCGCGGTTCGATGCCGAGCACGCGGTAGTCGCGCGGCTGCACGCTCACCTGGGTGTTGGCAGCGTTGATCAGCGAGCTGGCACGGGTGCTCTCGTTGTAATAGGCCAGTACCTCGAACTCGCTGGTGTCGGACAACGTGTGGGTGTAGCCCAGATCGATGCCCGTGCGGTGGCCCTTCCAGAAGTCATCGGGACGCGTGTTCTGGAACGGATCCGCCTCGTACTGCGCGCGGGTCAGGCCGCCTTGCGTCAGCGAGCGGACGTCGTAGTAGGACAGCTTGGCACGCAGCGTCTGCTGGTCGTCGATGGCGTAGGCGAACTTCAGTGCCAGATCGTTGAAACGGTCGTCGCTGCCTTCGCGCCAGCCGCGACCGTCCTGGCCGGAATAGAGCAGGGCGACGCCCAGGCCGTTGTCGCTGGTGCCGCCGAGGAAGGTGTTGTACTGGGTGCTGTCGCCGCCGCCATGGTCATGGGCGTTGTAGCGGATCCCGACCTCGCCGTGCAGGCCGCTCTGCTGCGGAATGGCGCGGGTGCTGAAGTTGATGATGCCGCCCACGTTCTGCGGCCCGTAACGCACGGCTCCGCCGCCGCGCACGACGTCGATCGATTCGATGTTGGACAGGCTGGCCGGCGCGAACGACAGCTGGGGCTGGCCGTAGGGTGCGACGGCCAGCGGCACGCCATCCAGCAGCACCGTCGAGCGGGGTGAGTAGCGGCCGGTGAGGCCGCGCACGCCGATGTTCAGCGACACCGAACTGCCGGCGGTGCCGGAGTTGTCGGTGACCTGCACGCCGGGGATGCGGCGCATGGCGTCGCCGATGCTGGTCGCGCCACTGGCCTCGATGCGCTGGCGATCGACCACCGTACGTGCCCCGGCGAAGCTCTTGACGCTGTCATGCAGGCCGGTGCCCAGCCAACTGCCGGAGACCTGGATGCTGTCGAGCGTGGTCGGCGCGTCCTGGGCGAGGGCCGAAGCAAGGGGCATCAGGCACAGGGCGAGGGCTGCCACCAAGGGCAGCTGGGCCGGTTTCGGGGTGTGGAGGGGCATCTGGACGGCGCAGGGAAGGTGGTAAATGAGAATTATTGCTGATTCCATTCGTGAATGGAATCGAAGGCCGATGGCCTCCGGGGTCGGGTGGTAAAGTGAATGACTGCCTCCTGACTCACCGAGATCCGTCATGCCTGCAGCTGTCTTCTATCCCGTCGGAACCCCTGGCCAGCCGTGGGGAGCGGCGGAACGGGAGCAGTGGCGTGCGCGCCAGCAGCGCCTGCGCCGCTACGACGAGGAAGTACTGCCGCGCATCGAGGCACTGGCAGCGCGCTTCGACAAGGTGGCCTACGGCCAGCTCGACTACGCGGGAGAGACCTATACCCTGTTCGCCCTGCGCAGCCGCGACTGGAACCCGGCGCTGCCGGCGGCGCTGGTCACCGGCGGCGTGCACGGCTACGAAACCAGTGGCGTGATGGGTGCCCTGGAGTTCCTTGAAAAGCACGCGGCCGATTACGCGGGCAAGGCCAACCTGCTGGTGGCACCGTGCGTCAACCCGTGGGGCTTCGAGCGCATCAACCGCTGGAACTTCGACGCGATCGATCCGAACCGCAACTTCCGTGCCGGTGGTCCGGCTCGCGAATCAACCGCGCTGATCGAGCTGATCGAACCCCTCAAGGGCCAGTTCGTGCTGCACATCGATCTGCATGAGACCACCGACAGCGATGAAAGCGAGTTCCGCCCTGCGCTGGCGGCGCGCGACGGCAAGCCGTTCGAACCGGGCCTGATTCCTGATGGCTTCTACCTGGTGGACGACAGCGCCAATCCGCAGTCGGCGTTCCAGCAGGCCGTGATCGCGGCGGTGGAAAAGGTGACCCACATTGCACCGGCCGACGACAAGGGCGAGATCATCGGCTCTCCGGTGGTGGCCCATGGCGTGATCGAGTACCCGCTGGTGGAACTGGCCCTCTGTGCCGGCATCACCGGTGCGCCGTACACCACCACCACCGAAGTCTACCCGGACAGCCCGCGCGCCACGCCGCAGCAGTGCAACGACGCGCAGGTGGCCGCGGTCTGCTCCGCGCTGGACTACGCACTGGCGCATCGCTGAGGGGGAGTGCCGAGCCCATGCGCGGCTGCGGTTGCAACAACCTTGATACATCCCGGGCCGATACGGCCCGGCGCTACCGCAGCGCGTCGGCCCACCACAGTGCGGCCGGCCCGGGCGGCGTGTCGCGTCGCCATACCAGGTCGCTGTGGATGCGCCGCGGCCAACCGGGCAGGGCCAGTTCCACCAGGTGTCCGCGGTCGTAGCGCTGCACCAGCGCTCTCGGGAGTTCGGCCCAGCCGATGCCTTCCTCGGCCATTTCCATCACCATCAGGTAGTCCGATGCGGTCCAGGCCGGGCCGGCGACGGCACGCGCGTGATCGACCTGTGCGCTCAAGCGAATCTGCCGATGGCGGGCAAGCTGCGGTGCGGCGCGCGCACCGGCCGCGGCCAGTGCGTGTCCGTGCGCGACATACACCGCCAGCTCGCTGTGATGGGCCAGGGGCTGTGCGATCACTGCATCCGGATAGCGCTCTTGGCGAGGCAGCAGGCCCAGTCCGGCGCGGCCGCTGCCGACCAGTTCCAGCACATCGTGCCCTTCAGCGTCGAGCCACTCCAGTTCGATTTCGGGAAAGGCTTCAGCGAAACGCTGCAGCACCTGTTGCGCCGGGTCCAGCTGGTAAACATCGGAGAACACCACCGTCAGCCGGGGTTCGACAGGTGCAGCCAGGCGCACGCTCAGCTGCTGCAGGCGCGCATCGGCAGCCAGGATTTCCTGGGCATGGCCCAGCACCTGCCGCCCCGGGTCGGTAAGCTGCGGATAGCGCCCGCTGCGGTCGAACAGGGATACGCCCAGATCGGCTTCCAGATGGGCGATGGCGGTGCTGACCGTCGATTGCGTCTTGCGCAGGCGCCGCGCGGCAGCCGAGAAGGAGCCCAGTGCGGCAGCCTCGACGAACGCCTGCAGGGATTCAGGAGAGTAGGGCATCGATCCATCGCTCATATCGATGGATTCCATTTTTGATCCATCGTAAATGGCGATGATACTGGACACCATCGCCCCTGTCAGCGGGCGCTGTGAATCCTGCTGGAGTTTTCCCATGACCCGTCGTGTTCCCGCCCCAGGCCCCCTGATTGCCTGGGCCTGCCTGACCGTGGCGATCGTCGCCGAAGTGGTCGGCACGTCCTTCATGGCCCATGCCGCCCGCGCCGGTGGCTGGACCGGCTACCTGGTGATGGCCGGGGCGCTGGCGTTGTCCTATTACTTCCTGGCGCTGTCGGTACGGCGCATCGCGGTCGGCGTTGCGTACGCGGTGTGGGAGGGGCTGGGGCTGACCCTGCTGACCCTGGTCGGCATTGCGGTGTTCGGCGAGAGCCTGTCGATGCAGCAGCTGGCCGGCCTGCTGCTGGCGGTGGCCGGCATTGTCTGCGTCACCCTTGGGGAGGCGCACTGATGAACACAACGGCACTGTTCTTCGTGATCTGTTCCGCACTGATCGACGTCGCGGCAAACATGATGGTGGCCAAGTCTGAAGGCTTCCGCCGCTGGCAATGGGGTGTCGCTGCCGTCGTCATGGTCTGGATCGCCTTCGCGCTGCTGGGCCAGGCAGTACGCCACCTGGACCTGGCCACGGCCTATGCGCTGTGGGGTGCCATCGGCGTGATCGGCACCGCTGCCTGCGGGCGCCTGCTGTTCGGCAATCGCCTGCGGCCCATCGGCTGGATCGGCATTGCACTGGTGACGGGGGCGGTGCTTCTGCTCAGTACCGCATGAGCGGCGACGATTGCAGACCGGAGCGCGCTGTCCGACACTGCGGTTTTTCCGCAACGGAGTGCCGCCATGTTCAGCCACATCACCGTCGGTTCCAATGATCTTGCGGTCTCGCGCCGCTTCTACGACGCACTGTTCGCAGCCATCGGCGGCCGACCGGGCATGACCGATGAAGATGGAAAACTGGTCTACGTCAAGGACGGGCGGATGTTCATCGTGACCCCGCCCATCGATGGCCAGCCGGCGTGCCACGCCAATGGCGGCACGATTGGTTTCGCGCTGGAGACTCCGCAGGCAGTGCACGCCTGGCAGGACGCAGGCATCGCCCACGGCGGCAGCGCCATCGAAGATCCGCCGGGCGTACGCCACAAGGCCGGGCGGCAGCTGTACCTGGCCTACCTGCGCGATCCCGACGGCAACAAGTTGTGCGCCGTGCACGTGATGCGCTGAACTTCGCGGCGCGCGCGTGATACCACGCGCGTGCTGTCCCTGTGCTGTCATCGCGCGACAGCACTTCATCCTGCGTCCACCGCCGTTCAGCCAGAATCCGCCGGCTCACTCTTTGATCGACCGGAGAACGCCGCCCCGTGGAAGCCCTGGAGCCGCAACAATCCCCGGTGCGCACCCTGCGGCCTGTATTCGCCTTCGCGGCGATCATCGTCGTGGCGTTCGCGCTGTTCGTCAGCCTCTATCCGATCGGTGCCGGTCGCCTGCTGCTCAGCGCACAGGACTGGGCGGCACTCAACGTTGGCTGGTACTACCTGCTGGCGATGACCCTCTATCTGGTGTTCGTGGTCGGCGTGGCGCTGTCCAAGTATGGTGGCATCAAGCTCGGTGCCGACCATGACGAGCCGGAGTTCAGCTATCTCTCGTGGGCGGGCATGCTGTTCGCCGCGGGCATCAGCATCACCCTGTTCTTCTTCTGTGTCTCCGAGCCGCTGACCCATTACCTGCAGCCGCCGCAGGGCGATCCCGCCGCCGGCGAGGCCGGCGCGCGCCAGGCCATGCAGCTGCTGTTCCTGCACTGGGGCCTGCATGGCTGGGGCGTGTTCGCGCTTGCGGCGATGGCCATGGCCTACTTCGCCTATCGCCACAACCTGCCGTTGGCGCTGCGCTCGGCGCTGTATCCGCTGATCGGCAAGCGCATCAACGGCCCGATCGGCTATACCGTGGATGCGCTGGGCATCGTCGCCACCGTGTTCGGCATCGGCGCCGACATGGGCTTCGGTGTCCTGCACCTCAACGCCGGGTTGTCGCACCTGTTCGACATCCCGCACTCGAACTTCGTGCAGATCGCCCTGGTCGCCAGCATGATGGGGGCGGCGGTGGCCGTGGCAGTGTCCGGCGTGGAGAAGGGGGTCCGCTGGATGGCCAACATCAACATGCTGCTGGCGATCGCGCTGGTGCTGTTCATGCTGTTCGCCGGGCCCACCCAATACCTGTTCGGCACGTTGATGCAGAACCTGGGCGACTATCTGGGCAGCGTGGTCGGCAAGAGCTTTGACGTGTACGCCTATGGCGGACGGCCGGCATGGCTGGGCGGCTGGACGGTGTTCTACTGGGCCTGGTGGATCGGCTGGGCGCCGTTCGTCGGCCTGTTCATCGCCCGCATCTCGCGCGGACGTACCATCCGCGAATTCGTGTTCGGCGTGCTGCTGATTCCGCTCGGCTTCACCCTGGCCTGGCTGTCGATCTTCGGCAACAGCGCGCTGGACCAGGTGCTGCACCATGGCCAGCAGCAGCTGGCACAGCTGGCCGTGGATGACCCACCGACCGTGCTGTACGCATTGCTTGATGGTTATCCGTGGAGCCGCACGGTGATGGCGGTGACCGTGCTGGTCAGCTTCATCTTTTTCGTGACATCGGCCGATTCGGGCGCGGTGGTGCTGTCCACGCTGTCGTCGCACGGCGGCGCTCCGGAAGACGATGGCCCGCGCTGGCTGCGCGTGTTCTGGGGCACGGTGATCGCCGTGCTCACCGCAGGCCTGCTGCTGGCGGGCAGCATCGATGCGTTGAAGTCGGCGGTGGTGCTGGCGTCACTGCCATTCTCGGCGGTGCTGCTGCTGATGATGTGGGGCCTCACCCGGGCGTTCAGCGATGAGTCGCACCGCAAGCGCGCGCTGCAGTACCGGCCATCGCCGCTGATCGGCGACGATCGCCACCACCAGGGCTGGCGCCAGCGGCTTGCGCAGGCCATGCACTTCCCGGTGCGCGACCAGGTCTACCGCTTCATGGATGACACGGTGAAACCGGCGATGGAAGCCGTGGCCGAGCAGCTGCGCGAACAGGGCTGGGACGTACATACCCGCATCGAAGCCGGCGACATGGAACTTTCGGTCAACCATGGCGAGCAGCAGGACTTCCTGTATCGGGTGATCCTCCGCGGCTACCTGACGCCGTCGTTCGCCGCCCAGCAGCTGCGCAACCAGCGCTACTACCGCGCCGAAGTGCATCTGTTCGAAGGCAGCCAGGATTACGACCTGGTCGGATACAGCCGCAAGCAGATCATCAACGACATCATCAGCCAGTACGAGCGGCACCTGCAGTTCCTGCACCTGAGCCGGTGACGTGCAACCGCCGGGGCATGACCCGGCGGTCGGTGGTGGCGCGCAGCCACGCCATCACGGGCGCAAGAGCACCTTGCCGTTGCGGCCGGAACCTGCGCCGGCCTTGACCGCCGCGGCGACATCATCGAGTGCGAACACCTGTTCCACCGGCAGCGTCAGTTCGCCGCCGGCTGCACGCTGCAGCAGTTCGCCCACCAGCCGTCGCTTGTCGTCCACCGCCATCGCCTGGCTGACCTTGCTGCCCCAGAAGCCTTTCACGGTGGCTTCCTTGTAGATCAGGCCTCCGGCGGGGATGCGCATGGGCTCGCCGCTCATCACGCCGAAGGACACCAGCGTGCCGTGGTGGCCGAGCAGGTCGACCAGGTCACCGCTGGCGTCGCCGCCGATGGAATCCACGGCGGCCGCCGCCTGCGCTTCACCGGTCACTGCACGCACGCGGTCCTTCCAGCCGTCCACCGAGGTATCGAATACATGATCGATGCCGAGCGCCTGCAGCTGCGCGACTGCATCGGCGTTGCGCACCAGGTTGGCCACATGGACACCACGTGCCCGCGCCAGCATCGCCAGCGACTTGCCGACCGCGCCATTGGCGGTGTTCTGCACGATCCATTGGCCTGGCTCGACATGCAGGAATTCCAGCAGCATCAGCGCACTGAGCGGCATGGCAATCAGCTGCGCAGCGGTCTCGTCGGGGATCGATTCGGGCATCGGAATCACCATCCGTGCCGGCGCGATGAATGCTTCGGCCCAGGTGCCGTGCACCGAGGCGGCAGCGACACGCTGACCGACCCGAAGGCCTTCGACGCCGTCGCCAACCGCGTCGACCACGCCCAGTGCCTCGCTGCCACCGATCGCCGGCAGCGTCGGCTTGTAGCCATACAGGCCGCGCACGGTCAGCAGATCGTGGTTGTGGATGGAGGCGAGCACGGTACGGATGCGCACCTCGCCAGGACCAGGTTCAGGCAGGGCGGCCTCGGCGACGGCAAGGACGTCGGACGGGTCGCCGAAGGAGGAGTACTGGGCAGCGCGCATGGGGGATGTTCCGCGGAAAGTGGAGGTTGTATCGAAGTGGGGATGCGTGCGGCGTCGACAAGGCGGCGCAGACGCAACACGGCATCCTGCGACGGTTCGTCGCGGAGGGCGCTATTTACTGCATCTTGTGTTGACGATATCCATCATCCCCACTATGTTGGGGCCGTCACTCCCGGTCAGCCGCCGCCGCCGGACGATGCAAGACACGTCCCGCGGCCCGCCCCTGAAGGCTTGCCGTGTCGACGCGGCCGCCCTCGTGCGGACTCAGGTCGCCCCCACGGCCCGGATACCGGCCGCAGGCGCAGGCACTTGCCGACGATCTGGTGTTCCCGCGCTTTGGCATCCCACCCAATCGCCCCGTGCGCCGGTATCGCGTGCAGGGCCGCCATGGCATCGGCGCAATCGTGCGTGCGAGCCTGGAGACGCAGGACCATGACTGAATACACCTACCGCGCGGCCGATCCGGCCGGCGCCGGCGACGCCCTGCGCGCCGGTGGCGAGCGCGTGCCGACCTGGATCACCAAGGAGGCCGGCAACCGACGCCTGCCGTTCGACGCCGGGCGCCTGCAGCGCAGCATCGACGCCATCCATGCCGAGTTCCCGCAGCTGGACGTAGCCGACTACCGCCGCGTGGTACAGGCGATGGTTGAGCGCAAGCCCAGCATCAGTGCCGACGACCTGGTGGACCTGCTGATCCGCGAGGCGGAATCCCGTGTGGACCTGGTCGCGCCGGACTGGGAGCGGTTCGCCGCCCGCATCTACCTGCGCCGCCTCTACAAGCGCGCCAGCCGCAACCGCTTCTACGATGTCAGCCTGAAGTACGGCTCGTACGTAGGCCTGCAGGAGAGCCTGGCCGACCGTGGCGTCTACAGCAATGACATCCTGCGCTGCTACTCCAAGGAGGAGCTGCAGCAGGCCGGAGAGATGATCGATCCCGACCGCGACCGTCTGTTCGCGTACAACGGCCTGTACCTGCTGGCGACGCGCTACCTGGCCAGCGACCGCAGCCGCGAGGTGTACGAGTTGCCGCAGGAGCGCTGGCTAACCATCGCCCTGTACCTGATGCAGGAGGAGAAGCCGCGTGAGCGGCGGATGCAGCTGGTCGGCGAGGCCTACTGGGCGCTGTCGAACCTGTACATGACGGTGGCCACGCCGACGCTGGCCAACGCCGGCAAGGTCGGTGGACAGCTGTCCAGCTGCTTCATCGATACAGTGGACGACAGCCTGCAGGGCATCTATGACTCCAATACGGACATTGCCCGGGTTTCCAAGCACGGCGGGGGTGTCGGCGCCTACCTGGGCTACGTGCGCAGCAGCGGTGCACCGATCCGGGGTGTGCCCAACTCGTCCGGCGGCGTAGTGCCCTGGATCAAGCAGCTCAACAACACCGCGGTATCGGTCGATCAGCTCGGCCAGCGCAAAGGCGCGGTGGCGGTATACCTGGACATCTGGCACCGCGACATCGAGGCCTTCCTCGATCTGCGCCTGAACAACGGCGACCAGCGCCTGCGCGCGCATGATGTGTTCACGTCGGTCTGCGTCCCCGATCTGTTCATGGAGGCGGTCGAGCGTCGGGCCGACTGGTACCTGTTCGACCCGCATGAGGTAAAGCAGGCCAAGGGCTGGTACCTGCAGGACTTCTACGATGAGACGCGCGGTGCGGGCAGCTTCCGCGACCGCTACGCGGAGCTGGTGGCCGACGAGCGCATCAGCCGGCGCACCGTGCGCGCGATCGATCTGTTCAAGCGCATCATGCTCAGCCAGCTGGAGACCGGCAATCCATTCCTGTTCTACCGCGATGAAGTCAATCGCAGGAACCCGAACAAGCATGCGGGCATGGTCTATTCCAGCAACCTGTGCACGGAGATCCTGCAGAACATGAGCCCGACGCGGATGATCCAGGAGATCGTCAGCGGCGACCAGATCGTCACCACCCGCCGCGCCGGCGATTTCGTGGTGTGCAACCTGTCCTCGATCAATCTCGGACGGGCGGTCACCGCGCCGGACGATCTGCTGGCGAAGGACGTGCTGGAACGGTTGATCCCGATCCAGGTGCGCATGCTGGACAACGTGATCGATCTCAATGCCTTGCCGGTGCCGCAGGCCACGATCACCAACCGCAAGTACCGGGCCATCGGCCTGGGCACGTTCGGCTGGCATCACCTGCTGGCGCAGCAGGCGATCCCGTGGGAATCGCCGGAGGCCGAGGCGCTGGCCGACCGCCTGTACGAACGCATCAACTTCCTGACCATCCAGGCCAGTGCCGAACTGGCGAAAGAGAAGGGCCAGTATCCGATGTTCGCCGGCAGCGACTGGCACACCGGCCGCTACTTCAGCGACCGCGATTACCGTGATGCGGCCTGGCAGGGCCTGGCGCGTGAGGTGGCCCGCCATGGTCTGCGCAATGGCTGGCTGCTGGCGGTCGCGCCGAACATGAGCACCGCCCAGATCGCCGGTTCCACGGCCTCGATCGATCCCATCTACAGCGCGTTCTACTACGAGGAGAAGAAGGACTTCCGGCGACCGGTCGCAGCCCCCGGGCTGTCGCTGGAAACCTGGCCTTACTACGAGAAGGGTGCCTACAAGGTGGACCAGTTCGCCAGCGTCCGGCAGAACGCCCGGCGCCAGCGCCATGTGGACCAGTCGATCAGCTTCAACCTGTATGTGCCCAGCACCATCCGTGCGAGCACGTTGCTGGAGCTGCACCTGAGCGCATGGCGCGCGGGACTGAAGACCACCTACTACGTGCGCTCCAACGACATCGACATCAGCGAATGCGAGTGGTGTTCAAGCTGATCGCTGCGCCCCAGCCGCGGTAGCGCCGGGCCATGCCCGGCGAGCGCACCGCGCGGCCACTCTACATTCCGCCGGGCATGGCCCGGCGCTACCTCTGCAGGAACGATCATGGCAACGCCGCTTGACCGCATCAAGATCCTTGAACCACGCCATCCCAACCGCAGCACCGGCATCATCAACGGCCGCACCAGCGGCATACTGAACTGGAACGACATTCCGTACCCCTCGTTCTATCGGGCGTACAAGGAACTGTCGACCAACTTCTGGATCCCCGACGAAGTGGACATGAAGCTGGACGCACGCCAGTACGGTGAACTGTCCGGACGCGAGAAGAACGCCTACGACTCGATCATCGGCCTGCTGGCCACGCTCGATTCGCCGCAGACCCGGTTCATCTACAACGTCGCCGAGTACATCACCGATCCGGCCGCGCATGCCAATGCGGCGATCATCGGCCAGCAGGAAGTGATACATAACGAAAGCTACAGCTATGTGCTGGCGTCGATCACCGATCTGCCCAACCAGAACCGGGTGTTCGAACTGGCCCGCACGCATCCGACCATCATCAGCCGCAACGCGCCGATCATGCAGGCGTACGACGACTTCATGCGCGACAAGACCGCCGAGACGCTGCTGAGGTCGCTGATCCAGTCGTCGATCCTGGAGGGCATCAACTTCTATTCCGGCTTCGCCTATTTCTACAACCTGGTGCGGCAGAACCGCATGACCGGCACCGGCAAGATCATCAGCTTCATCAACCGCGACGAGCTGGCCCATACCAAGTTCATCAGCGAGGTGATCCGCGCCATCGTCGGCGAGAATCCGGAACTGCAGACCAACGAGCTGACGGCTTACGTACACAGCGCCTTCGAGCATGCCATCACGCTGGAGACGCAATGGTCGTCGGAAGTGCTGGATGGCATCGACGGCATCGATGTGGACGAGATGGTGCGCTACGTGAAGTACCGCGCCAACAAGATGGCCGGCATGCTGGGTATCGAGCGGCTGTACAGCGATACGACCGACAATGTGATGCCGTGGATCAAGGCCTACGCCGACAACTTCACCGAAACCAAGACCGACTTCTTCGAGATGCGCAATGCAAGTTACAAGAAGACCAACGTCGACAACGGCTTCGACGATCTCTGAGCGGGGGCCGGCGCTGGGCATCCTGATCGTGGTCGCCTCGCTCAGTGGCAATACCCGGGAGCTGGGACGGCAGATCGCCGAGCGGTGTCGCGCGGCGGGTCACGCGGTGCATTGGCAGGAGGCCGACGACCTGCGCCAGCCGGCTCCGCTGGCGGCCGATGAAGCCGACCTCGTGCTGCTGGGCAGCTGGACCGACAACGCCGGGCGCACACCGGCGGAGATGAAGGCATGGGTGGCCGGCATTGCCGGGCTGGGTCAGCGGCCGCGACAGGTAGCCGTGTTCGGCACCGGTGAGACACAGTGGGGCCAGGAGTACTATTGCGGCGCCGTGCACCGCCTGATGCGCTACTTCCACAGCAGCTACCCGCCGCTGGAGATTGAACAGATGCCGCACGGCGAGCGCCACGCCGCCGCCATCGACGCCTGGACCGACGCGGTCCTGGCCCATTACCGGAGTACCACCGATGCAGATCATCGACGCCACCACGCCTGAGCAGCTCCAGCAGCTGTTGGCCGAACATCCCCGGGTCCTGGTGGATTTCCACAAGGACCAGTGCCCGGGCTGCCGGATGCTGGAGATGTCCCTGCAGCGCGTCGCCAGCAGCGGTGCGGGGCAGGGCATGACCCTGCTGCGGGTGCAGCTGGAAGTGCTGGGTGAAGCCTTCTTCAGGGAGCTGGGGCTGCGGCAGACACCAACGCTTGCGCTGTTCCGTGACGGCAATGAACGCATCCGCCTGGCCGGATTCCAGTCGCCACAGCAGATCGAGGCTGCCATCGCCCTGCATCTGTAGAGCGGGGCCAGGCTCGACAGCGCTGCACGCGTGCGTCGAGCATGGCCCGGTGGCGGCCCTCGGCCGTCAGGCGCCGGCGAAGGTGTCGACCAGCAGCTTCACATTCAATGCCACGATCACCAGCGCGATCAACCAGGCGATCGTACCCAGCCACCGCGGCGCCACCAGTGCGCCCATGGTCACCTTGTCGGTCACGATCCGCACCAGCGGAATGATCGCGAACGGCAGCTGCATCGACAGCACCACCTGGCTCAGCACCAGCAGCTTCACCGCGCCCTGGTCGCCGAACAGCACGATCACCACCACCACCGGAATGATCGCCAGCGCCCGGGTCAGCAGCCGCCGCAGCCAGGGCGGCAGGCGAAGGCGCAGGAAGCCCTCCATCACGATCTGCCCGGCCAGCGTCGCGGTCACCGTGGAATTCAGGCCCGATGCCAGCAGTGCCACCGCGAACAGCGTCGCCGCGGCGCCCACGCCCAGCATCGGTGCCAGCAGCTGATGCGCCTGCTCGATGTCTTCCACGTCGAAGCGACCGTTGGCATGGAACACGGCTGCGGCCAGGACCAGGATGCTGGCGTTGATGAACAGTGCCAGCGTCAGGGCCAGCGTGCTGTCGGTCACCGCCCAGCGCAGCGCGCTGCGGCGACCCTCGTCGGTACGCGGGTACGCTCGGGTCTGCACGATGGACGAGTGGAGGTACAGGTTGTGCGGCATGACCGTGGCGCCGATGATGCCGATCGCGATGTACAGGGCGTGCGGATCGGTGACCACCTGTGCGCGTGGAATGAAGCCGCCAAGGACCGCCATGACAGGCGGCGCGGCCATCGCGATCTGGACCACGAAGCAGGCGAAGATCACCATCAGCAGCGCGATGACGAAGGCCTCCAGCGCGCGGAAGCCGCGGTTCATCAGCAGCAGCACCAGCAGCGTGTCCAGCGCGGTGATCACTGCACCCCACAGCAGCGGCAGGTCGAACAGCAGTTTCAGTGCGATGGCGGTGCCGATCACCTCGGCCAGGTCGCAGGCGATGATGGCTGCCTCGCACAGCGCCCACAGGGCCAGGTTGACCGGCTTCGGGTAGCGCGCACGACAGGCCTGGGCCAGGTCCAGCCCGGTGGCGATACCCAGCCGCGCCGAGAGCGCCTGCAGGATCACCGCCATCAGATTGGACACGAGGATGACCGACAGCAGCAGGTAGCCGAAGCGTGAGCCGCCGGCCAGGTCGGTGGCCCAGTTGCCAGGGTCCATGTAGCCGACCGAGATCATGTAGCCCGGGCCGAGGAACGCCAGCAGGCGGAACCACCAGTGGCCCTTGTCGGGTACCGCCACCGAGGCATTGAGTGCACCCAGGCTGGCCGGGGCAGGGGCCGAAGGGTCATCGGGCGCCAGGGTGTTCATGCGCTTAATATAGCCACTGCTATATCCAATAGCAATGTGAAACAATCGTCTTTATCGCGTCACTGGTCCAGAATTCAGCTTCATTCCCGGACGACTTCGGCAGGACAGGCGCACGCGTGGGCAAGAGCGACGATTCGACATCGCCAAAGAATCCCCCCTTGATCGAGGCCGAGCGCCAGGTCGAGAGCTTCCGGCAGGTGCGCGAGGCGCACCGGATGGAACTGGTGGAGGACTATGTCGAGCTGATCTCGGACCTGCTGGCCGATGGCGGCGAGGCCCGCCAGGTCGACATCGCCACCCGCCTGGGGGTGGCGCAGCCGACGGTGGCGAAGATGCTGCGGCGGCTGGCCCGCGACGGCTGGGTCGTGCAACGGCCCTATCGTGGTGTCTTCCTGACCGCCGAGGGCGAGGCGCTGGCCCATGCCAGTCGCCAGCGGCACCAGACGGTGGAGCGCTTCCTGCTGGCGCTGGGCGTGGATGCCGATACCGCCCGGCGCGATGCCGAAGGCATCGAGCATCATGTCAGCGAGCAGACGCTGGCCCTGTTCGAAGCATTCGTGCGCAAGGCCGAGGGCGGGTAGGGCCGGTGCCCGCGATCTGAAGGGTGGCGGTAGCGCCGGGCCATGCCCGGCGGCTGCATGCGCTCGGAAGGAGGGGTAGCGCCGGGCCATGCCCGGCGGCCGTGGAAGGAGCCGCAGATCACTCAAGCGGCGGGCAGCGCGCCTGTTCCTGTGCGCATGCCCCTGCCTGCCACAGCTTCAGCACAGGCTGCAGACCCTCATAGCGCCGCCCATGCCACCCCTTCGCCAGCACGCGACCTTCCGCGTCGATCAGCACCAGATTGGGCGGCGCGGGGCCGGCCAGGGCCTGCAGCACCGGCATGCGCGCGGCCCTGCGCGGGTCCAGCACCGGCCACGGCATGTCCTGGCGGCGCATGTAGCGGCGCAGCGCGGCCTCGCTCTCATCCTGGCTGACGTACACCACCTCGGTGTCCGCACCGGCCTCGCGCAGTGCGTCACGCACGCTGCGCAGGGTCGGCACGAAGGCATGGCAGGGCGCGCACCAGTCCGCACCGAAGTACAGCGCGATCAATCGCGGCGGCGGCGACCACTGCATCGGGCGCAGCGATCGCGCCTCTGGTCGCATCAGCGACGCCGAGACCTGCGCGTGCAGATTCTCTGCCGCGACCGGCGCGGCCAGCAGCGCGCTGCCGGCGCACAGCAGAACGCGCAGTGCTTCAGAACGCATAGCGCAGGCTGACATACCACGAGCGCGCGAAGCGGGGCCCGTAGACGTAGTCGCTGTCGCGCAGCGCGCCGGCTTCAAGATCCTTCTGCCGCTGATCGAACACGTTCTTGACTCCGGCTGCCACGGACACCTCCTGTTCGGCGCCCACCCCCAGGTGGCGATGCCAGCGGGCACCCAGGTCGGTCACCCAGAAGGCACGGGTGCGATGCAGTTCACCCAGCCGGTTGTTCAGCACCGGCATTGAACCGGTGTGGCGCAGCGCGATGAAGGTCTCCCACGGTTCTGAAGGCAGCCAGCCGAGCTGGGCCAGCCCGGTCCAGCGAGGGGTCTTGAGGTAGTCGCGGCTGTCGATCACGGTGTCGCCGCCCTCGCCGGTGTCATCGAAGATGCGCTGGGGTTCGCGGAAGCGCGAGCGGTACCACGATGCGCCCGCGGTAAGACGCCATTGCGGCGAGGGTTGCCAGCCCAGATTGGTTTCCATGCCCAGTACGTCCGAGCCCGAGGCGTTGTAGCGCAGCTGGCCGAGCCGGCCGTCGGCGCCGCGCAGGATCTCGCCCAGCGCAAAGGTGTCACGGATGCGCGCGTAGGAGGCGGTGGTATCCCACGTCCACACCGGCTCGGCCGGATCCGAACGCCAGTCGAAGCCGAGCAGGGTGGTCAGCGCACGTTCCTCCTTCAGGCCGTCGGCATTGCGCACGCGCACCTGCTCGCCACCGAGCGTGTCCACATGCACATCCTCGACGAAGATTTCCGGTGCGCGGAATCCGCTGGCAATGCCCGCCCGCCACTTCAGGTTCTCCGTGGCCTGCCAGGCCAAGGCGACACGCGGTGAGAGCACCGCGTTGTCCAGTTCGGAACTCTTGTCCACGCGCGCGCCGATCACCAGGTCGATGTCCTCGCGCAGGCTCCATTCGTCCTGCACGAAGGCGCCCAGGTTGTGGAAGCTGGCGTCCTCCAGCACGGCCAGGCGCTGGCCGTCACCGGTCTGGTTGTCGTCGCGCAGGCGCTCGTGCTTGTACTGGACGCCGAACGCCAGCGCATGCGCGCCCAGCCGCCAGTTCAACTGGCTGTCGAGGTAATGCAGCGGATTGTGGGTGCGTCCGTATTGCCGCCAGGAGCGCGAGGCGGCGCTGCCGGCCACGGTGGGGTCCAGCTCGGAGGGATCGTATCCGGCTGCCGACGGGTCGGTGACCACATCGCCGAGACCGCCATAGAAGCTGTCGCGATCGATGTCGGCGAACGCATAGGCCAGGCGGAAGTCGATGTCCGGGCTTACGTCCTGGTCCCAGGACACGCTGCCACGCCGGTACGTGGTGTCGAGCGATTCTGCGATGTTGGCCAGATACTCCGGCTGGTCAAGGCGGTTGCCGCCGCGCCGGGTTTCATCGGTGACCTGCACGTCCACGCGCAGCCGTGTTCCCGGTGTGGGCGCATACCACGCCTGCAGTCCACCGACCTTGAGATCCTTGCGCGTGATCTCGGTGTAGTCATCACCGTTGTAGTCGATGCCCCTGTTCCAGTTGCGCTGGGCGATCACAGACAGCCCGGCATCGACCTGCGCGGCGACCAGATCCAGCCGGACATCTGCATTCTTCTGCGGCGTGCCACGCAGCACATCCACGCCGGCCTGCACATGGCCACCACTGCGCGAGGGCAGCGGCGGAACCAGGTTGATCACGCCGGCCACCGCGCCGGGTCCATACAGCGCCGAGCCACCACCCTTGACCACTTCGATGCGATCGACGAAGCCGGCGGGAATCTGCTCCAGGCCGTAGACGCTGCCCAGCGTGGACAGCAGCGGGATGCCGTCGAACAGCAGCTGGTTGTAGGCACCCGGCAGGCCCAGCAGCTGCACTTCGCTGGTGTTGCAGTTCTGGCAGTTGCTTTCCACGCGCAGGCCATTGATCAGTTCGACCGCACGGGAGAAATCGGTGGCCGCACGCAGCGCGATGTCCTCCCTGCGCAGCACTTCGGTACGGATCGGCACATCGGCAAGCAGGCGCTCGCTGCGCGTGGCGGTACTGACCTTGACCTGCACCCGGTCCAGCTGCGTGGGCGAGGGCGTGCCGGCTAGTACCGGGGTCGACAGGGCAAAGAAGATGGCGGTGGCCAGCGGAAGGTGGCACGGCGGCACGGCGTGGGGCATGGAGGCGTCGTCCTTGGGGAAGAGAGCGGCGAGGGCGACCTGGCTGGTGCACATGAAAGCAAATGCTCATAGATATAGCAATGGCTATATCAGGCGCGACGGTGCTTTCATGGGCACGGCACAGGGCGGCTCATCAGGAGCGACGGTGTTATAACATTACAATAGACGACGTCACCCCTGCCGGATGTCATATCCGGCAGGGGTGTTCAGGCGCGGGTTCCGGGCGGGACGCCGGGTGTCACCAGGCGGCGCGCAGGCCGACCTGTGCACCGTGGTTGCGATAGCCGCTGTCGCCGCGCTGCACGCGCAGGTCGCCCCAGGCACTCCAGCGTTGCCCCAGCTGCAGCTGCGCGCCCGCCTGCATTTCGTAGCGGCTGTCGGGCGTCTTGGCGCTCAACAGCTCTTCATTGAAGCGCATCGAGGGATCTCGCTGGCCGCGCAGCCAGTTGACCGCCAGGAAGGGTTGCACGCGATTGCCGCGCAGGGTGCTCTGTCCAAACAGACGCACACCCAGCCGACTGTTCAGCCCGATGCTGCGGCCGTCCTCGACCCGCGTTCCGTTGTCCTCAACCAGGCTGTCACTGTCATAGTCGGTCCAGGTCAGCTGTGCCTGCGGCTGCAGGTACAGAGTGCTGGCCTCGCGGGTGCGGATCGCCCAGGCGTAGCCGAGCTCCAGCGACGCGCTGCGGACGTCCGCATCGTAGGTTTCCGCCGCAATGCCCTCGCCCTGCACATCATTGTCGAAGCGGGCAGCCTGCACCCAGCCGTCCACGTACAGACCGCCGCTGCTCTGTGCATCCTGTACCCAGCCCAGGTACACGCCTGCCGATTTGCCCTTGATCCTGCCGCGGGTGCCATAGCCGGACAGCATGGAGACTGCGCGGGTGGTGGCGTCGCCGGTGCCGAGCATCACGCCCACCTGGCCGCGCCCGTCGCTCCAGCGCCACAGATCGCTGCCCAGCTGCAGGACGTTGAGATGCGTGCGAGCATCGACCTGGCCGGCAATGCTGGCCTGGATCTGATCGCGGCCACCACGCACCCAGGTTCCCGGGCGCGCGCGGTCGAAGCCCGGTTCGCCGCGATCGTGGCGGCGTACCTGGAACATCTGCTCGGCCGCGATCTGGTTGGCCAGATAGGCACCGGGCTCCGGGCGCAGCACGGGTTCGGGATCGGGGTCAGGATCGGGAGGAGGAATCACCGGATCCTCCGGATCGCACTCCGGCAGGGAAGGATTGATATCGCATGGATTGCCCGTGTAGGCCGAGGTCAGGTACCAGTTGCCGTTGGCCGTCGTGGCCGAGCCTTTGTGCAGGAAGTACTCGTACATGCCGCCGATGGCGCGGCCCTGCAGCGCGAAGCTGCCGTTGCTGGCGCCATCGACCTGGACCAGCAGGATGCCGTCGACCGTCTGCGCGCCAGCGCCCGCGATGTTGTTGACAATGACGTTGGTGGCGCCGCTGGTGGCGCCGGTCACATGCAGGCGCGAACTGGCGGCGGCGTCGCCGGCCAGCACGGTGTTGAAATGGAGGGTGCCGCCGTTGCCGGTGTAATCGCCATTGACGGTCAACTGCGGATACGCCGCCTGACCCTCCGCGCCGAGCAGGATGTGGCTGCCCGCGCCGAGGGTGAGGTTGCCGGTGCTGCTGTCGCCGGACAGCGTCCAGCGTCCGCCCTGGTCGACGATCACCTCAGCCGGGCCGGTGATCTGTCCGGTCAGCACCAGCCCATCGAGGAAGCGCAGGGTCGTGCTGGCGGTATCGGCGATGACGAAGTTGCCGTTGAGGGTGGACGTGCGGGCGGTGAAATCGAGTGCCAGATCGGGGTCGACTTCCACCAGATTGCCGTTGCCACCGATGAGCGTTGCGCCGTTCTGGACGGTGAGGCGCGCCAGCTCGGGCGTACGGCCAATCTCCATTCTCACCTTGACGGCGGGACCGGCGGTGCCCTCCACGCGTGATCCATCCACGAGTACATGCCAGTCCGCAGGGTCCGCATAGGGGGGTTGGCTCGCACTTGAGTTCGCCAGTAGCAGGCCGATGTCGCTGCCGGTGGCGGCGGAGCCATCACGCAGCTCGATCGAGCCGGCCAGGCTGCGCATGCCGATGGCTCCCGAGAAGGTCGAGCGCTCGGCAACGATGGTGCCGCCCCCACTGGCCTGAGCACCAATGGCGGCACCCGACACCTTGCTGTCGATGAACTGGACGAAGCTGAGAGGCTGAGGGGTGGGGGTAATCAGCGCGCTGGTTGTAAAGCCGAAGCCGCTGGCATGCGTATTGACGATCTCCGACCTGAGGAAGCGGCCCTGCGAGTTGGTTATCGATCCTCCCGCTCCCGACGCATTGCTGGTAATGGTCGTGTCCGTCGCATTGACGACGCCCCCCTCGCTGGCACCCACGCGACCCACATTGACGCCATTGAGGTTCAATGTTCCGCGGACGGAAAAATCACGGCCCTCATAGGGGCTTCCCGGATCCACCGTCAGCGTGGTGCCGGCCGGGACAAAAACTGACTGGGCATGACCTGTCAGCGGCACGCCGACGCAGGCCGCCAGGGCCAGCGCAAGCGGAGCGACCTGCGCGGGCAGGGCGCGTGAAGCGGATCTCATCGTGTACATGGTTTCTCTCCAGAACGTTGGATGGGCCCGTCCCCACAGGCCGGAGGCGGCACTCTGCGGGGCGACGGCCCGAAGAGCCATGCAATTCGTCTGAAACACCTGCAACGTTTTCCATCCAGCTGCAGCCCGCATTGGCCTATTCAGCTGCGGAATTCGTGGGTGCTGGATAGTCCTCGCGAAGTGAAAACGGCATGAAGCGCCCGTCAGGCTCATGCGAGAACACTTTCACCGATCTAAATCGTGATGTGAGTCACGCAATCGCCCCGGCGGCACCGGCAGACATGCTGCGGCGCAACATCGCAGCGCGGTGGCGCATGGCCACCTGTGCGATCAGCCGCGGCGGAAGGCGGCCGGGGTGCGGGCGCCGACGATGATCATGCGGATCATCGTTGAGATCTGTTCGACCAGTTCCGGATCTTTCTCAGGCGGCAGGTCCATCGCGGTGGCGCCCATCGCGAACACCAGGCGGGTGATCGCCTTGGCCACCAGTTCCGGTGCATGCAGCACCGCGCCGTCGAGGGCCGCCAGGCGCACCAGGTCGTGCTGCAGCTCTTCCTCGAAGTAGTGCAGCTCGCGCTCGACGGCGTGCTTGAAGTCATCCGAGCCGACCGCACCTTCGCGCAGCAGGACGTGCAGCAGCTTGTCGTCTGCGCGCAGCTGCTCCATGAAGGTCTCCACTGATACCCGCACCACGCTGGTGGCGGAGGAGGTCGCGCGCTGCCGCGCCTCGCCGATGATGGTGCGCAGCGAGCGGCCGGCCACATCGATGAGGGCCACGGCGAGTTCGTCCATGTCGCGGAACTGCCGGTAGAAGCTGTTCGGCGCGATGCCTGCCTCACGCGCGACCTCGCGCAGGCTGAGGGTGGACAGGCTGCGGTGCGGGCCGATCAGCTTCAGGGCTGCGGCCAGCAGATCTTCGCGGCTCACCGTACGGCGGGCCGGGCTCTGCGCATCTTCGGGTATCGACAGGACGGTGGCAGCGGCCATGAGGGTTCCGGTGGGGCAAGGCTGAATCATACCCAATCCGGTTCAATATACACGTGTATACACAGGTGTATGTGCGCCCGTATAGTGGCTGCCATGAGCGCTGTCGTCCGTCCGTCCCCGTTTTCCCTGCACCGCTGGCTGTCGCCCACGCTGTTCGATTTCTGGGCCGGCCAGATCAATCCGTTGTGGACGCTGCGCGAGCCCTTGGCACGCCTGGTCCGACGCGAACCAGCGGGCGAGGGCGCGGCCACCCTGATCCTGCGCTGCAACCGGCACTGGGCCGGCATGCGCGCCGGCCAGCACGTCACCCTCGGCGTCGAGCTTGAGGGGCGGGTATGGCAGCGCAGCTACAGCCCGACCCGGCTGAGTGGCCGCGAACTGGCCATTACCGTCAAAGCCGTGGAAGGGGGGCGGGTCAGCCAGCACCTGGTGAACCAGGCGCGGCCCGGTGACCTGTTCCGCATCGATGCCGCCTTCGGTGACTTCCATATGCCGGCCGCCGCGCCGGTGCTGCTGCTGGCGGCGGGCAGCGGCATCACGCCGATGCGCAGCCTGCTGCGCGAGGCCTGCCAGCGACCGCTGGGCGCGCCGGTGGACCTGTTCTACTGGGAACGCACAGCGGCCGCCATCCAGTTCCGTGACGAACTGCATACGCTGGCGGCAGCGACGCCGGGCCTGCGCGTGCACCTGCTGACCACCCGCGAGGGCGAGGTGCCGGCCGCGCGCATCGATACCCACGCCCTGCAGATTCCCGGCGATGACACGCCGCTGGCACAGCGCCATGTACTGGCCTGTGGCCCGGACGGCTTCGTTGCCGCCGCGCGCCGCCGCCTTGCGCATCAGGTGGCCGGTTTCCAGGCGGAAGCCTTCACGCCGCCCGCGCCGCTGCTGGATGCCGACGGCGAAGGCGAAGTGTCGCTGACCCTGGCACGCAGTGGGCGCCAGCTGCGCGTGCCGCGCGGCCGCTCCCTGCTGGAGAGCCTGGAAGCGCAGGGCATCAAGCCCCGGCACGGCTGCCGCATGGGCATCTGCAACAGCTGCAGCTGTGAACGCGTCAGTGGCGCTACCCGCCATCTGCGCACCGGCGATACGCATTCCGAAGCGGCACAGCCCGTACGGATCTGCGTGAGTGCGCCGACCACCGACCTGACCCTGGATCTCTGAGGAACCGTTGCCATGACCCGCGCTACCGACCGTGCCCTGAGTCCTGCCGAAATGAACGCCTTCGGCCAGGAACTCGACGCGATCCGCGATCGTGTGATCGGCAGTCTCGGCGCGTCCGATACGCGCTATATCCGGCGCGTGGCCGCTGCCGTGCGCTGGTTCGGCGTCGGCGGCCGCAGCCTGCTGTTCCTGGCGGCGTTCTCGCCGCTGCTGTGGGCACCGCTGCTGTGGCCGGCCGCCATCGCTGGCACGCTCATGCTGGCGCTGTCGAAGATCCTGGAGAACATGGAGCTGGGCCACAACGTGATGCACGGCCAGTTCGACTGGACCGGCGACCCGAAGTTGAACGGCAACACCTACGAGTGGGACATCGTTGCCACCGCCGACAACTGGCGCAAGACCCACAATTTCCGCCACCACACCTATACCAACGTGCGTGGCATGGATGATGACATCGGCTACGGCCTGCTGCGCATCTTCCCGGAACAGCGCTGGAAGCCGTTCTATCTGCTGCAGCCGATCATCGCACCGATCTTCGCGCTGCTGTTCCAGTGGGGCGTGGCCGCCCAGGACCTGCGCCTGGGGCGCTGGCTGAAGGGCCGCATCAGCAGCCGCGCGATGTGGCTGCAGACCCGTCCGGTGGCGCGCAAGATGCTGCGCCAGGTGCTGAAGGATTACGTGCTGTTCCCGCTGCTGGCCGGCCCGTTCTTCCTGACCGTGATGCTGGGCAACCTGGTCGCCAACGGCCTGCGCAACATCTGGACCTACGTGATCATCTTCTGCGGCCACTTCACCGCTGAATCGGAGACGTTCCCCAAGGAGTGCCTGCGCAACGAATCGCGTGGCCACTGGTACCTGCGCCAGCTGCGTGGCTCGTCGAACATCAGCGGTGGTTTCCTGATCAACGTGCTGTCGGGCAACCTCAGCCACCAGATCGAACACCACTTCTATCCGGATCTGCCGGCCAACCGCTATGCGGCCATCGCCAAGGAAGTGAAGGAGATCTGCCTTCGCTACGGTCAGCACTACAACAACGGTTCGCTGCCACGGCAGTTCGGCCAGGTGGTGTGGCGCATCCTGCGGCATGCCTTCCCGAGCAAGCCGCGCCGCCTGCCGATGCCGGACATCATGCCGGCGCCGGCACCGGCCAACGCGGGCTGATCGATGCGGCCGGCCTGTGCGGCCGGCTCAGCCCGCGCTCTCCTGCGGCGCCGGCTGTTCGCGCTGCAGCCGGCGCAGAAACACCTGCATTTCCTTCCGAGCCTGCTCATCGCCCTGGTGGCTGGCCACGCTGAGGCCGCGTTGCCATGCCTCGCGCGCCGCCTGCGGCTGGCCACCCGCCAGCCAGGCCTTGCCCAGCAGTTTCCACGCCGCCGAGTACTGCGGATCAAGTGCCACGCAGTGGCCCAGATGGGTCGCCGCGCGCGCCGGATCGCCGGCGTCGAGCCAACCCTTGCCCAGCCCGAAGCGCAGCAGCGCGCTGTCGTGGCCGTTGGCGAGCAGGTCCTCCAGTGCCTCGATGGTCATGTCTGTACCTCCCGCAGGGTGTCCAGCGGCCCCGGCAGGAAGCGGCCACGGTGGAACATCAGCGGCGCACCGCCGGTCTCATTGATCTCGATGATGCGGCCGGCCAGCAGCAGGTGATCACCCACAGGCCATTGCGCATGACGGGTGCAGGTCAGGTGCGCGACCGCGCCGGCGATGCGCGGCGGCGCGTCGTCTTCGTCTGGAAGCAGGGGTACGCCGTCGAAACGATTGCGCACCTGGGGATCGGCGAACGTGCGCGCCAGTGCTTCCTGGTCCGCGCCCAGCACGCTGATCGCGAAGCGCGTGGCGCGCTGGAAGGCCTGCAGGCTCTGTGCGTGCAGGGCCAGGTTCCACAGTACCAGCGGCGGCTGCAGCGACACCGGCACGAAGGAATTGATGGTCAGGCCCAGCGGTGTGCCCCGTGCGTCGCGGGTGCAGACGATGGCCACGCCGGTAGGGAAGTGGCCGAGCAGCTGCCGCAATGCACGCGGCGGCAGACTGACCGAGGGTACCGGAGCCGGGGCGGGGAAGACCCCTGCCCACGGCCCGGCGTAATGGGGAGTGCCGGCGCTCATGCGCCGCCCACCTGGCGGTAGCGGCGACCGACTTCGGCCCAGTCGATGATGTTGAAGAACGCCCCGATGTAGTCCGGACGGCGGTTCTGGTAATGCAGGTAATACGCGTGCTCCCACACATCCAGGCCGAGGATCGGCGTGTTGCCGGACAGGCCGGCCGCCGCGCCCATCAGCGGGCTGTCCTGGTTGGCGCTGCTTTCAACCCGCAGGCGGCCATCGCGATCACTGGTCAGCCAGGCCCAGCCGCTGCCGAAGCGGGTCAGCGCCGCCTTGCTGAAGGCATCCTTGAAGGCATCGAAGCCGCCGAGGTCACGGTCGATGGCCGCCGCCAGCACCTCATCGGGCGTGCCGCCGCGTGCGCTGAGCACGGTCCAGAACAGGCTGTGGTTGGCGTGGCCGCCACCGTTGTTCCGGACTGCGCTGCGCTGGGCCTCCGGCACGGCATCGAGGCTGGCGATCAGCGCCTCGACCGGCTGTTCGGCGAGGCCGGCCTGCTCGACCGCGGCATTGAGGTTGCTGACGTAGGTCTGGTGGTGCCTGCTGTGGTGGATCTCCATCGTCCGCGCATCGAAATGCGGTTCGAGGGCATCGTAGGCATAGGGGAGCGGGGGAAGCGAGTACGACATCGAAGCAGTCTCCGTAGCGAAGGCCAGCGGGCTGGCCGTGGGGAGACTGTTATCGCACCTCAACAATGGTTGAGGTCAACCCGCCTGCGCCTTCATCCCCTCAACCCAGCCAATCCCTGCACGCCGCATCCACCTGATTGCCGCACGCCTGCTGCATCCGCTGCTGCAGCCGCGCCAGCGTCTGCGCGCCCTGGTGCTTGCCACTCCATGCCTTCAGCTGCCCGGCCAGGCGTTCGAAGCGCTGGCGGGTGCGCTGGTGGTAGCCCGACGGCTGTGCCTCCAGTTCGGCGATCAACGAGGCGGTCGCCTGCTCGATGCGCGGCGCATCGTCCGGCGCAAGCTTCAGCAGGCCTTCCACATACAGCACACCCCACTGCACGCGGGTCGCCGGGCCCTGTGCACCATCGTAGGCACGTTTGAGCCACTCCAGCGCACCGGCGGTGTCGCCGCGCTGCTCGGCCAGTTCGGCCAGCTCAGGCATGTAGTAGTACGGCTGCTCGCTGCGCTTCAGCTCGGCCAGCAGCAGCGACTCCGCGCCGGCGTCGTCGCCGACCTGGCGCAGTGCGTAGACCGCGCTGCTGATCGTGGCCTGGCGTGCATGCGCATCGGTGGCGGCGGCATCGGCGGCGGCCACGCGCTGCTTGACCCGATCAACCAGAGTAGCGGGCAGTGCGCCCTTGGGCTGTTGCTGGCGGGCCAGCGACACTTCGGTCAGCGCACGCGACAACGCGTCGTCGGCGCGGTCGCCACGCTCGGCGTCTGCGCGCTCGAGCGCGACCAGCAGTTGCTGTCCCAGGGTGTTGCTGGTGGCGGGCCCGGTACTGGCCTGCTTGACCAGCTGTACGCCCGCATAGCCCAGCAGCTCGCGGTTGCGTCGTACCTCCGCGGGGTGCGCCAGCACGGCCTGCAGCAGCTCGCGCACTTCGGTGGGCGAGGCATCGGGCTTTTCGGCTGTCGCCAAGGCAAGCAGAGCGAAACGGCGCTGCAGGGCGGCCTCCGGTGCGGCCTTGGACAGCTGGCGCAGCACGTCCTGGCTGTTGCGTTCGCCGGCGAGGCGGTTGGCGTCGACTTCCCAACCGTAGTCGCCCAACACCTGCCAGTCTTCGGCGGCCAGTTGCTCCGGCGTCGTCAATGCGGTGGCCAGGGTGGCGGCAACGGCACTGCGGCGGCCTGCGGCCACGGTCAGTGCCCGGGTCAGTTCGGCGGCATCGTTGCCGCCGGCCACGCGGGTGATTTCGTTGCGCTGTGGGTCCAGCACGATCAGGGTCGGATAGCCGCGCACGCCGAAGCGCTCGCCCCAGGCCTGCGCACCTTCCTCGTCGCCATCCAGGTAGACGGGAACGAATTTGCTGGTCAGCGCGATGAAGGCCGGGTCCTTGAACAGACCCGCCTTGAGCTGGTTGCACGGTGGGCACCAGACCGCACCCCAGTACAGCAGCACCGGCTTGCCGCTGTCGGCGGCTTCGGCGAAGGCGTCGTCGACGTCGCCCTGGCGCCAGGCGATGGCGGACGCCGGTGCGGGGGCCTCGGCGGAGTTGGCGGTGGAAACCGGGGCCGGGGTGCAGGCGCTCAGCGCCGAAGCCAGCAGCAACACGGAAAGCGCGACGCGCATCGGCAGCATCTCGAAGGGCAGGGTGACAGGCCATTGTAGGAATGACCGCAGAGGCTGCTGATTCAGTTTGCTCATGAAGGGTGCGCTGCAGGGCATGACGTCCGCCGCCCGCACCCTCTGCCGATACACCACCCCATTGAACCCACCGGCTTGGCGCGCACCTGCGGCAGGGCTCCACGCTAAGCTGACAGCATGAGCGATTTCAATTCTGCCTACGCTGCGCTGTTTGCAGAACAGGGCCTGAGCCTGGGACTGATGACGCCGGTGGCGGCGCACGGGTTGGCCGATCCGCATGAGGCGCGGCGTATCGCCCGGTTGGCCGATGACCTCGGCTTTGCCGCGCTGTGGACGCGCGACGTGCCCTTGATGGTGCCGCAGGGACCGGAGGCGACCGCGAGCGCGCTGGATGATCCCTTCCTGTGGCTGGGCATGCTGGCCGCCGCGACAGAGCGCATCGTGGTTGGCAGTGCGGCCATCGTGCTGCCATTGCGCCAGCCGCTGCAGGTGGCGAAGTCGGCCTTGAGCCTGGACCGCATCAGCGGCGGGCGTTTCGTGCTGGGCCTGGGTTCGGGTGACCGCCCGGAGGAATTCGCCGCGTTCGGCGAGGATCTGGAGGGCAGGGCCGCGACGTTCCGTGAGCGCTGGTCGTTGCTGCGGGCGGCGCTGTCGCCGCAGGCACACGAGCGGGCCGCCGTGCTGCAGGTGACCGGAGGCTTCGACGTGCTGCCTGCGCCGGCCGCGCGCATTCCGATGCTGGTGGTGGGGACCGCCAGGCAGAGCCTGCAGTGGATCGCCCGGGAGTCTGAAGGATGGGCCACCTATCACCGCGAGGAGGCTGCCCAGGAGGGACGCATCGGTCTGTGGCAGCAGGCGTTGGCGCAACAGGGCGCGGCGGGCAGACCGTTCGTGCAGTCGATGCTGCTGGACCTGCAGGCGGACCCGCAGGCACCCGCCGAGCCGTTGCCGCTTGGCCTGAAGGTCGGCCGCGATGGCCTGCGTGACTATCTGCTGCGCGTGCATGCGCAGGGCGTGGCGCATGTGATGTTCAATCTGGTCGACAACGGCCGGCCGGTGGAGGCCGTGCTGCGCGAGATCGGGGAGCGGGTGTTGCCGCATATCCCCCGGTAGCTGTGCTGCGCCCGCCGGGCATGGCCCGGCGCTACCGATGTGGGCGGGTGTGACCCGACGGTGTCCTGAACGTTCGCATCTGCGTATCATTCGCATCTTCTGTCCCTGCAGGAGCCCGATGTGACCCCAGGCAATCCAATGCACCCCGTCGGACGGCTGTTCGCCGTGGTTGCCTTCATCGAGGCCATCACCTGGGCCGGCCTGCTGGTGGGCATGTGGCTGAAGTACGGCCCGCAGGCCAACGTCGCCCTGGTCAAGGTGTTCGGGCCGCTGCATGGCGTGGCGTTCCTGGTGTACGTGGCCGTGACCCTGTTCTCCGCAGTGCGCCTGCGCTGGCCATGGTGGGCCAGCGCGCTGGCCCTGCTTGCTGCTGTCCCGCCGCTGGTCACGCTGCCGCTGGAGTGGTGGTTCCGCCGTCGCGGCCTGCTGTCGCCGCGTGTGACGCGCTGACACGGCTGTTGCGGGTCCATTCAATTGAATGGGTATCAAATGCAAATACGAGCCGTTATCATTTAAGGGTGATGCCGCTGCGTGACGTGGCGGCATCGGGCGGAGCGTCGTGCTGGCGTTCTGCCGTCCTTCCCTGTCACGGCTGGTGTTCCATGCACGCACGTCCCGTCGTTCCCGGTTTGCCGGCCCTGGTGTTGGCGGCCCTGATCGGCACCATGGCCATGATGTCTTTCGTCGCCGTGATCGGCCCGGTGGTCCGGCTGCTGGGCCTGTCCGAATGGCACGCGGGCCTGTCGGTGACGGCCGCCGGCGTGCTGTGGATGCTGGCGGCTCGCCGCTGGGGCCAACTCAGCGACCGCATCGGTCGCAAGCGCGTGCTGCTGCTGGCGATGGGCGCGTACACCGGCGTCTACCTCGCGCTCGCCATGTTCATCGATGTGGCCCTGCAGGTCACGCCGCCGGTGGTTGTGTCGGTGCTGGTGCTGGTGGGCGCGCGCGGGCTGATCGGGCTGTTCTATGCCGCGGTGCCACCGACGGCCGCAGCCTTGATCGCCGACCAGGCGCCGGCCGGCCAGCGCACGCAGTTTCTCGCCCGTCTGGGCAGTGCCAATGCACTGGGGATGGTGCTGGGCCCAGCGGCAGCAGGCTGGCTGGCCTACACGCATCTTTCGCTGGCGCTGTATGTGGCCGCGCTGTTGCCGCTGCTGGCGCTGGCATTGCTGGCGTGGCGTCTGCCTTCGACGGCGCCGGCAGCGGCGGCATCGTCAGCACGACGGACGCCCCTGCGCCGTCTGGACCGGCGCCTTCGGCTGCCCCAACTGGCCGCGTTCCTAGGAATGGTGTCGGTGACCATCGCGCAGGTGACGGTCGGCTTCTTCGCGATCGATCGCCTCGGCCTGGCAGCGGCTGAAGGCGCGCGCATGGCCGGCATCGCACTGACCGCTGTGGGCGTCGGGCTGATCCTGGCGCAGGCACTGGTGATGAAGCTGGAGGTGCCACCGCGGCGCTGGATCGTGCTGGGTGCATTGATCGCCGGTATCGGCTTCGCCTCGGTAGCCGCCGTGCAGCAGTCCTGGCAGCTGCCGGCGGCCTATGCGCTGGCGGCATTCGGCATGGGCTTCGTGTTCCCGTCGTTCCAGGCGCTGGCCGCCGACGCGGTGCAGGCACACGAACAGGGTGCCGCCGCCGGAACGGTCGCTGCGGCACAGGGGCTGGGCATGGTGGTCGGGCCGATGCTCGGCACGCTGTTGTATCGGGGCGGGCCGAGCCTGCCGTATCTGCTGGTCGGTGTGCTGCTGCTGTTGCTGTGCGTGCTGGCGGCAGCGCACCGGATGAAGGAGGCGACATGAACGATTCGCTCAGGGACGATGCATGGCAGGAGACGGCGCCGTTGCCGTTGCCGGCTGCGGATGACCCCACGCTGTTCCTGCTGCAGCATGCAGGGCAGCATGTGCATGCGCGTGGCTGTCGTGCGGCGCTTGCGTCCGGTCCGCTGGTGACGCTGGCCGGGCGCGTGGCTGCGTTCTTCGCGCAGCAGCGGGGCGGCCCGGGCCTGCTGGTCGGAGCGATTCCGTTCGAACCACGTGCTGACGATGCGCTGTACCAGCCCGAACGCGTGCTGCCTGCGTTGCCGGTGCAGCCGCAGGCTGCGCCTGCGCTGGAGGGTGTCGTGCAGGCCGAACCTTCGGCGGACGACTACGCCGCAGCGGTGGATAGGGCAGTGCAGGCCCTGCGTGATCCCCGACAGGACCTGCACAAGGTGGTACTGGCGCGCAGCCTGTTGGCACACACACGCCACGCCCTGACGCCCGATGTGCTGCTGGCGAGACTGGGAGCCGATCCGTCGGTGGCGACCTACGCGGTGCCACTGCCGGTGGAGCTGGGCCAGGCCCCGGCATGGCTGGTCGGGGCGACGCCCGAGCTGCTGCTGCGCAAGCGCGGCGCGCAGGTGCTGTCGCACCCGCTGGCCGGCTCAGCCCGGCGCAGTGCGGATCCGGTGCAGGACGAGCGTGCCGCGCAGACCCTGCTGGCGTCGGCCAAGGATCACGACGAGCACCGTCATGTGGTCGAGGCCATCGTTGATGGCCTCTCTCCCTATTGCAGCCATATCGATGCGCAGGCGCGGCCGGTGCTGCATGCCACGGCCACCATGTGGCACCTGGGAACCCGCATCCATGCCACGTTGAAGGATCCACGGGTGCCGGCCGCCGCCCTGCTGGCGCAGCTGCATCCCACGCCCGCCGTATGCGGCACGCCGCAGCAGGCGGCGCTGCAGCGCATCCGCGAACTGGAGCCGGTTCCACGCGGCTTCTACGCCGGTGCCGTGGGGTGGCTGGACGCGCAGGGCGACGGCGACTGGTACGTCGCCATCCGCTGCGCACGACTGCAGGGCACGCAGCTGCGCCTGTATGCGGGCGCCGGCATCGTCGCCGGGTCGCAGCCGCAGGCCGAAGTGGCCGAAACCGCAGCGAAGTTTGCTGCCCTGTTGAACGCGTTGGGCGTCAGTGAGCCCGCGCCCCCGACCGAGCCCCTCGCATGAGCCGATTTCCTTCCCGCCTGCCATTGCGGCAGGTATGGCCCGAAGACCGGGTCGCCCACTATCGCCGGATGGGGCATTGGCGCGGGGAGACCTTCCCGGCCTTCCTGCGCGAGCGCGCCGAACGCTACGCCGATGACATCGCGGTGGTGGCAGGTGATGTCCGACTGAGCTATGCGCAGCTGTGGCACGAGGCCGGGCGCATCGGCAGCGGCCTGCTGGCGCTGGGCCTGCAGCCCGGTGAACGGGTGCTGGTGCAGCTGGGCAACAGCGCCGGCTTCATCGCCACCGTCTGCGGCCTGTTCCGCGCCGGCCTGGTACCGGTGTACGCGTTGCCCGCGCACCGCATCACCGAGCTGGTGCACTTCGCCACGAAGGCCGAGGCCAGTGCCTTTGTCACCGCCGATGTGCACGAGGGTTTCGATCATCGCGGGCTGGCACGGGCACTGCAGGCGGAGGTGCCGGCCCTGCGCCACGTGGTGATCGACGGCGATGCGGAGGAGTTCGTCGGGCTGGCGAACCTGCAGGGCGACCGCAGCCAGCTGCCGGCCGACCCGGATCCGCAGTCGGTGGCGTTCCTGCAGCTGTCAGGTGGCAGCACCGGCCTGTCCAAGCTGATTCCGCGCACGCACGACGACTACATCTATTCGTTCCGTGCCAGCAACGCGATCTGCGGGATCGACCGCGACAGCGTGTATCTGGTCGCATTGCCGGCCGCGCATAATTTTCCGATGAGCTCGCCGGGCTTCTTCGGTGCGCTGTATGCCGGTGCCCGCGTGGTGCTCAGTCCGGGGCCGGGCCCGGATGTCGCGTTCCCGCTGATTGCACGCGAGAAGGTGACCTGCTGTGGGCTGGTGCCGCCGCTGGCCCTGCTGTGGGCGCAGGCAGCGGCATCGACGAAGCACGATCTGTCCAGCCTGCGGGTGCTGCAGGTGGGCGGCGCAAAACTGGTGCCGGAGGCCGCGCGGCGCGTCATCGATGGCCTGGGCTGCACGCTGCAGCAGGTGTTCGGCATGGCCGAAGGCCTGGTGAACTACACCCGCCTCGACGATCCCGAGGAACTGGTGGTGGCCTGCCAGGGACGTCCGATCAGCCCTGACGACGAAGTCCGTGTGGTCGACGACCACGATCAGCCGGTTGCCGAGGGCGAGATCGGACATCTGTTGACCCGCGGCCCGTACACCATCCGTGGGTACCACAACGATGCCGCAGCCAACGCGCGCTCGTTCACCGACGACGGCTTCTACCGCACCGGCGACCGCGTGCAGCAGCTGCCCGGGGGATATCTGGTGGTGCAGGGGCGTGCCGGGGACCACATCAACCGTGCCGGCGAGAAGATCTCCGCCGAGGAGATCGAAGACCATCTGCTGGCCCATCCGGGTGTGTTCGATGCGGCGGTGGTGTCCATTCCCGATGAATACCTGGGTGAGCGCAGCTGCGCCTTCGTCATCCGCCAGGGCGAGCCGATCACGGCGCCGGCACTGAAGGCCTGGATGCGCGGGCGCGGGCTGGCGTCGTTCAAGGTGCCGGACCAGGTGGTGTTCGTGGACAGCTTCGATACAACGGCGGTCGGCAAGATCAGCCGCCGCGAACTGCGTGCGCAGCTGCGTGCGCGTCATCTGCAACAGACAGGAGGAACGCGCTGATGGCGCTGCCCCGCATTGCTTCATATTCCCTGCCGACCGCCAGCGAGTTACCACAGCCGCGCGGCCCCTGGCACCCGCAGCGCGAGCGGATCGCGTTGCTGGTGCACGACATGCAACGCTACTTCCTGGCAGCGTTCGACGCGGACAGCGAGCCGCTGCGCCCCGCCGTGGACAACGTCGCGCGCCTGCTGGCGCATTGCCGGGCGCAGGGAATTCCCGTGTTCTATACCGCCCAGCATGGCGATCAGGACCGGCGCGACCGCGGCCTGCAGGCCGACCTGTGGGGACCCGGCATGCGCCGGAGTGAGGAACATGAGCCGATCATCACCGCGCTGGCCCCGCAGCCGGGCGAGCACGTACTGGTCAAGCATCGCTACAGCGCGTTCCAGCGCAGCAACCTGGAGACGCTGATGCGCGCGCGCGGGCGCGACCAGCTGCTGGTGACCGGTGTGTATGCGCATATCGGCTGCACCGCGACCGTGGTCGAAGCCTTCCAGCGTGATATCGAGGCATTCATCGCCGCGGATGCGGTCGCCGACTTCTCGCGCGCCGATCATGAGCAGGCGCTGCACTGGATCGCACGGACCTGTGGCGTACCGATGACCACCGGCCAGCTGCTGGAGACACTGTGATGGATAGGACGGGCGATGTGCTTGACCTGGAACGGATGCGCGCGGACGTGGCGCGCGTGCTCGAATGCGAGCCGGCCGACATCGGCGATGACGACAACCTGATCGATCTCGACCTGGATTCGATGCGCATGCTCGGCCTCGTTCTTGCGTGGAGCAACACTGGCCTTCCGCTGGAGTTCTCGCAGCTGGCCGAGCACACCACGCTGCGCCAGTGGTGGCAGGTGGTGCAACGGCTGCAGGCCGCACAAGGCGCATGAACGGTGCAGCGCCAGCCTCACCGGTGGCATTGACCGAGGCCCAGGCGGGGCTGTGGTATGCCCAGCGCCTGGCTCCCGACAACCCTGCATTCAACACGGCCCATGCCGTATGGATCGACGGCGCGCTGGACGTGGCGGCGTTCACGGCCGCCGCCAACCAGGCGGCGGCAGAGGCGCAGGCGCTCGCACTGCGCTTCACGGAAGGCAGCGATGGCCAGCCGCTGCAATGGCATGAGCCGGCGCATGTACCGCTGCTGGCAGTCCATGATCTTTCCAGCGCTGCCGATCCGGTGGCCGACGCCAACGCCGCGATGCGGGCCGACCGGCTGAGCCCGGTCGATCCCACCCGCGACCGGATCAGCCAGCAGGTGCTCTACGCACTGGGAGGCCAGCGCTGGGTCTGGTACCTGCGCGTTCACCATCTCGCCGCTGATGGCTATGGCATGGCACTGTTCAGCGATCGTGTCTGCGCGCTGTACGCCGGGCGCGGCGGCGATGCGCTGCCGCCCCTGGCCGGTGTACTGGCCGACGATGCGGCATACCGCATCGATCCGCGTCGCGAGATGGCCGGCGCCTGGTGGCGCGACCACCTGCGGGACGCGCCGGCCGCCGCTGGTCTGGCCGGCATCGCCGCCGCCAGTGATGACGCGCTGCGCTGGGTGCAGCCGCTGGATGCCGCCTTCCGTGAAGAGCTGCTGCAGGCATCGGTGCGCTGGCTGCAGCCGTGGCCGGATGTGCTGGCCGCACTTGCGGCAGAGTACCTGCGGCGGATGAGTGCGGCCGAGGAAGTGGTGCTGGGGGTGCCCTACATGGGGCGCCTGGGAAACGCGTCGGCGCGCGTGCCCGCGATGGTGATGAACGTGCTGCCGCTGCGCGTGGCCGCTGCCGAGGGCAGTGTCGAAAGCTACACCCGTGGCATCGGCCGGCAGTTGAGCCAGAGCCGCAGGCATGGCCGGTATCGCGGCGAACAGCTGCGGCGCGATCTGGGACTGGTCGGTGCGCAGCAGCGCCTGCATGGCCCGCTGGTGAACATACAGCCGTTCTACAGGCCGCTGGCGCTGCCCGGCGTGCAGGCCACGCTGCAGGTGCTGTGCACCGGGCCGGTGGAGGATCTGGTGCTGGGCTTCCGCGGTGATGGCCAGGCGCTGCTGGATCTGGAGATCGAGGCGAACCCCGCCCTGTACAGCGACGCCGACGTGCAGGCGCATGCGCAACGGCTGCTGCATTTCGTGTCGGCGGCGCTGGATGCCGACGACATTGCCAGCGTGCCACTGGCCACCGCGGCAGAGGTCACGCAGGTGGTTCACCGCTTCAACGCGACCACCCATCCATTGCCTGAAACCACACTGGTGGAACTGTTGCAGCAGGGCATGGATCGCGACCCTCAGGCAACGGCGCTGGTCTGCGGCGACGCAACGCTTGAGCATGCCGCGCTGGAGGCACGCAGCTTCGCACTGGCGGCACAGCTGCGCGCGTTGGGGGTGGGGCCGGGCAGTGTGGTGGCGGTCGCGCTGCCGCGTTCGATGGAGCTGGTCATCGCCCTGGTGGCCGTGCTGCGTGCCGGCGCCGCCTATCTTCCGCTGGATCCTGCACATCCCGACGAGCGCCTGGCGCGCATCCTGCGCTCGGCGCGTCCGGCCTGCGTGCTGGCCGACAGCACGATGGCGCACCGGGCCGCAGGCGTGCCGGTGCTGCCACCCGATCAATGGATGGCACAGGGGGCTGCCGCGCCCTGGCCGGACCCGGCGCCGGATGATGCGGCCTATGTGATCTACACCTCCGGCTCGACCGGCGAACCCAAGGGCGTGGTCATCGAGCATCGCGCCATCGTCAACCGCCTGCTGTGGATGCGCGAGCACTACGGCTTCGGCGCAGACGACCGCGTGCTGCAGAAGACGCCCGCCACGTTCGACGTGTCGGTCTGGGAGTTCTTCCTGCCGCTGCTGTGCGGCGCCACGCTGGTTCTCGCGGGTCCGGATGCGCATCGTGATCCCACCGAGCTGGGCCGGTTGATCCGCGCGCAGGGCATCACCACCGCCCACTTCGTCCCGTCGATGCTGGACGCCTTCCTCGCGGCGCCGGCCTCGCAGGGCCTGCAGCTGCGCCGGGTGTTCACCAGCGGCGAAGCGCTCGACGCCTCGCTCCGCGACCGCTTCCATGCCCGCATCGACGCGCAGCTGCACAACCTGTACGGGCCTACCGAAGCCGCGGTGGATGTCAGTTACTGGCCAGCCCCGGCAGGCGATCGCTCACGCCCGGTGCCGATCGGCTTCCCGGTCTGGAACACCCGCCTGTATGTGCTCGATGCACGCATGCAGCCTTTGCCGGTGGGCGTGGCGGGCGAGCTCTACCTCGGCGGCGTGCAGCTGGCACGAGGCTACCTGGGCCGCGACGATCTCACCGCCGGACGTTTCCTGGGCGATCCCTTCCTCGCGGGCGAGCGCATCTACCGCACCGGGGACGTTGCACGTTGGCGCAGCGACGGAGCGGTCGAGTATCTGGGCCGCAGCGACCATCAGGTGAAGCTGCGCGGTCTGCGCATCGAGCTGGGGGAGATCGAGGCGGCGCTGCGGGAACTGCCCGGCATGGAGCGCGTGGACGTGCTGCTGCGCCACGACCTTCCCGGTGAGCCGCGGCTGGTCGCCTACGTGCCAGCGGCAATGGCCGACGCCGCTGCCGTGCGCGCGCACCTGGCGGCGCGCGTGCCGGACTACATGGTGCCGTCGGCGTTTGTCGGGGTCGATCACTGGCCGGTGACCACCAACGGAAAGCTGGATCGCAGCGCGCTTCCGAAACCTCCGCAGGTCGGGATGACCGGTGTCGCACCGCGCACGCCACTGGAACATGCGCTGGCCGCCTTGTTCGCACAGGCACTGGGCCTTGAGCAGGCCGTTGCGGTGGATGCGGACTTCTTCAGCCTTGGGGGCGACTCGCTTTCGGCCGTGCACCTGCTGCTGGCCATCGAGCAGCGCTGGCGCTGCGAGCTGGGCCTCGGCGTTCTGTTCGCGGAGCCGACGGTGGCGGCGCTGGCCCGGCGTATCGCCGAACCCCCGATGCTGGCCGATCATGCCTTGGGCCCGGTCATCGCGTTGGCCACGACCGATGGGACTGAACCCCCGCCGCTGTTCGTGCTGCACCCGGCAGGCGGCATCGCCTGGAATTACCGCGCGCTGGCGCGTGCGCTGCAACCGGCGCGGGCCGTGTACGGGCTGCAGTCGCCGGCGCTGGACGCCGCGCAGCCGCTGCCGGCCAGCATCGAGGCGATGGCCAACGAGTACGTGCAGCGTGTAGTGACCTTGCAGCCGCGCGGGCCGGTGCACCTGCTTGGCTGGTCGGTGGGGGGGATCATCGCCCAGGCGATGGCCGTGCGCCTGCACGAGATCGGTCGCGAGGTCGGCGAGCTGGTGCTGCTCGACGCCTATCCCAGTGAATGCTGGCGGGCCGAGCCGGAGCCGGATCCGATCGCTGCGCTGCGGGCGTTGCTGGCCATCGCCGGCCACGATCCGGACGCACACCCGGAACTGGACAGCCGCGAGCGCATCCTGGCCTTCCTGCGTCGAGGTGGCAGTGCGCTGGGCAGCCTGCCCGACGTAGTGCTGGACGGCGTGGTGCGCGCGGTCACCGGAACCAACCGCCTGATCCGCGAGCACCACCACCGGCCATTCGACGGCACCCTGGTGCATGTGCGCGCAGGGCGAGACCACCAGGCACGACCGCAGCTGCAGTCGGCGCTGTGGAAGGCGCACGCGCGCACGGTGCAGGCGCTGGAACTGCCGTTCCTGCATGCCGAACTGACCGGCCGTGATGCGGTGGCGCAACTCGCGCCATGGCTGTCGGCGCGACTGCGGCATCGGGATGAACAACAGGAGATCGCAACATGCAGTTGACCGGTTTTGAGGGTCGCGTGGCGCTGGTGACCGGCGCAGCCGGGGGGATCGGCACCGCGCTGGTGAAGCTGCTGGTCGCCGCCGGCTGCCAGGTGGTGGCCACCGACCGCGAGTCGCCCGCGATCGTGGGCGAGCGCGTCCATGCCTGTGCGCTGGATGTCAGCGACAGCGCAGCGGTCGATGCGCTCATCGACCAGGTAGAGGCGAAGATCGGACCGATCGCCCTGGCGGCCAGTGTGGCCGGCGTGCTGCAGGTCGGCGCGGTGACGGATACCTGTGATGCCGATTGGCGCCGTGTTTTCTCGGTCAACGCTGACGGTGTGTTCCATCTCGGCCGCGCACTGGCGCGGGTGATGTCACCGCGCAGACAGGGCGCCATCGTCACCGTCAGCTCGAACGCCGCAGGCGTGCCGCGTCACGGCATGGCGGCCTACGCTGCCTCGAAGGCGGCAGCGACCATGTTCACCCGTTGCCTGGGCCTGGAGCTGGCGCCACTGGGCATCCGCTGCAACATCGTCGCACCCGGTTCGACGCTGACCGCCATGCAGACCGGCATGTGGGAAGACGCGTACGGTGCCGAGCGGGTGATTGCCGGCAACCTCGACACCTACAAGGCCGGCATTCCCCTGCGCAAGCTGGCTACGCCGGAGGACGTTGCCCAGTCGGTGATGTTCCTGCTGTCCGAGCAGGCCGGGCATGTGGCGATGAGTGACCTGTACGTCGACGGCGGCGCCACGCTGCGCGGCTGACCCCCTGATGCAGGGCCGGGCCTCAACCGGGGTTGCGGGGCTTGCGCGCGCGCTTCGGTTTCGCCGCATCACCGCCGCTGGCCGCACCGTCCTGCAGCGCCTGCAACCACGACAGGGTATCGACGTAATCGATGAAGTGGCGCAGATAGCCGGGGCTGGCGGCCTGCATCGAATCGAGCATGCGCTGCACCAGTACCGCGGAGTTCAGCGGGCCGCCGTCGGCGGGGGCCTCGGTGCGCAGCGAACGGCGCACCTGCAGTTCACTGCGCAGCTCCGACCACTCGTGCTGCACCTGCTGCAGCATCGGCACCTGCGGGTAGTCCGCCAGCGAGCGCGACCCCGCATCGAGATCGCGCACCAGTGCACGCAGCCCCTCCAGCGCTGGCAGCTTACCTGCCATCCGGTGCCCTGGGCCTGGGAATCGGCGCGATCTCCACGCGGCGGTTGCGCGCGCGGCCATCCTCGCTGGCATTGGAGCTGACCGGCTGCTCGCTGCCGAAGGCGGCGGCGAATACCGCATCGGCCGGTACGCCATCGGCGATCAGGGTACGGGTCACCGTCAGCGAACGCTGCGCGGACAGTTCCCAGTTGTCGGCGAAACGACGGTTGCCTTCGCGCACCGGCGCATCATCGGTGAAGCCGCTGACCATCAGGATCTCTTCGCGGCTGCCCAGGTAGGCAGCCAGCGGTGCGGCCAGGCTGCGCAGCAGCTCCTGGCCCTCCGGCTGCAGCTGGTCTGAATTGAGGGCGAACAGCACATTGCCGCTGATGCCGATGCGGCCATCGACCAGCGTCACCCGGCCCGCCGCCAGCGGGCCGGCCAGTGCCTGCTCCAGCGTCTGCAGGCGCTTGGCTTCGGCCTGGCGCTGCCTGACCTCATCCTCCAGCCGCTGCGAGAGTTCCAGCTGGACCGCTACCACGCCGACCAGGATCAGCACGAACGCGCCGAGCAGTACCGACATCAGGTCGCCGAATGCCGCCCAGATCGGCGCGTGCGAACCGCCGTCGACCTCCAGCTCGTCGCTCATGCGGTGCCGGCCTTGCCGCGGCGCGCGGCCAACTGATGCAGCTCCTCTATCACCTGTTTCTGCGACAGCAGGCTCAGGTCGACCACCTCGCGCGCCTGCGCCACGTAATAGGCCAGCTGCTCGTCGCTGCGGGCCAGCGAGGCATCCAGCGCGCCACCGATCTGTTCCAGCCGGCCCGACAGCTCGGCCGATGCGGCGCCGAACTGGGCCACGGCGTCGCCGAAGGCGCCGGCAAGGTGGCCGACTTCAGTGGCGCTGCCATCGAGCAGTGCAGCGATGCCGTCGAGCTTGCCGGTTTCGGCCGCGATGTGGTCGGTGAAGCGGTTGCCGACGCGCTCCAGCAGTTCCGCCGAGCCGCCCACCAGTGCATCGACCGCGCTGCGTTGTTCATGCGAGGCATGGTTGATCGCATCCAGCAGGGTCTGCACCGTCGCCAGCAGGCGGCCGCGCTCCTCCAGCATCGCGTTGTCGCGCACCAGACTCTCGGAGAGCGTGCTGCGCAGCTCGTTGATGACGTCGGCAGCGGCCTTCGGTGCGGCGGCAGCCGTCTGCAGCAGGGTCGAGACTTCCGCGAGCGTTGCGCTGGCCTGGGCACGGCCGTTCTCGCCGATCTGCTGCGCGGTCTCCGCCAGCGTGTCGCAGATCTGCTGCTGCTGCGCAGCCAGGCGTTCTCCATTGGCGTGCAGGCGTTCGGCCAGATCGTTCGACAGGGTGTGCAGCGCGTCGCTCCAGCGTTGCAGGCGCTGTTCGTCACCGGCCTGCAGTTGTGCCTGCAGCGCGGCGTGGGCCTGTTGCAGATGGGTGCTGGCGGCCTCCCAGCGCGCCTGGCGCTGCTGCTCGTGGTCCTGCAGCAGCGACTGGCTGGCTGCATGACGTTCTTCAAGCGCGTGAAGCAGCGACTGGGCCCGTTCGTCCAGATGCTGGCTGACCGCCTCCAGTGCCTGCTGCTGGCGCTCGACCAGCGTGGTGTTGAGCGCATGCTGCTGGTCGGCCGCAGTGCGCCACGCGTCGGTCTGGCGGTCTGCATCCGCCTGCAGCCGTTCGCCGATGCGTGCCACCACTGCTTCGCCGTGTGCACCCTGGGCAGCGCTGAAGGCCTGCAGATGCTGGCGAAGGTCGGTCACCAGCGCCTGCTGTGCCTGGGCCTGTTCGGCCATCACCCGCGTCCAGCTGGCTTCGGTCGATACGCGGCTGCGCTCGAAGCCGTCCGCCAGCCCGGCCAGCTGCTGCTGCACCGCCTGTTCGACGCGCGCATGCAGGGCCTGGCCGTGGCTGGCCAGGCCTGCCAGCGTGGTTTCCGCCATCGGCTGCAGGGCACCGCCGATGGCCGCTGCGCTGGCTTCGGCGCCTTCGCGCAGCGATTGCTGGAGGGAGGCCGCCAGGCGCTCCTGCAGCGCCTGGCTCTGGCTGAGGAACTCGGCCTGGCCGGCCAGCAGCCGTTCGTTGGCCGCCAGGCTGTGCTGCTCGAAGGCACCGGTCATCGCCTGCAGGCGGTCGACCAGGGCCGGCAGCGCTGCGGACTGCGCCTGCAGCAGTCGCAGGGATTCGGCGCGTTGCCACGCCTGCGAATACGGGTGCAGCGGGCCGGAGATGGCACGGTCGAGCTGCTGCACGGCCTGCAGGCGATCCCGGCGCAACAGCGCCGAAAGCAGCCCCAGCATGGCCGAACTGGCGACACCGGCAATCGACGTACCGAAGGCGACGGCCAGGCCCTGTACCGGGGATGCCAGCGAGCCGCGGATGGCGGCCATGTCGGTGGCGCTCTGCAGGGCGAGGCCGGTGCCGCGCAGGGTGTCCATCATGCCCAGCAGGGTGCCGAGCATGCCCAGCAGCACCAGCAGGCCGACCAGGTACGGTGTCAGGACCGGGCCGGGCAGGGCGGTGCGCTCACCTTCCACGCGCAGGCGCACGGCATTGCGCAGGCTTGCCGGCACGCGCTCCAGCCAGGGTGCCAGGCGCTCCTCGGCGGCGGACAGATCGCCCAGGGCATCGCGCAGGCCCGCGCTGGCCTGGCGATAGCGGTACAGCTCCACACCACCGGCGATGTAGCAGGCGGCAATGACCGCCGCGACCGCTGCACCCAACGGGTGCACCGAAACGTAGCCGATGCCGATCCAGCACACGGCCAGCAGGCCGACAAGGAAGACAACGACAGGGAAAGCAGTTCTGGACATGGTGTTCCGGGTCAGTGGGAGCGCAGGGCTGCCAGCAGCCCCTCGATCGGGTGGAAGCGCAGCTGCAGCTCGGCAAGCAGCAGCGAGCGCATGTCATGGCGGAATGCGGTGCGCCAGCCAGGCTGGCCATGCACGCGGTCGAAGCGGGTGCCCAGCACTGCCGGGGCGATGGCCAGCAGGCTGTGCTCGCGCGGGCTGAGGGTCTGCTCCATCACGGCGTCGATCTCGGCCAGCCGCGCCAAATCGGGCGAGGCCCGCAGCAACTGGTCACGGAGGCGTCCGCGCAGGCGCCCGGTCGCGGTCTGGATGGCCTGCTGCAGTACCCGGTAGCGCTGCCGCAACGAGGCAAAGGTGGGTGTGGCGGCCGCCTCGGCCAGATCGAGCAGGCGCTCGGCTTCGGCATCGTCACGAATCGACGCCAGCAGGCTGGCATGGGCCTGCTCGCAGTCGGCCAGCAGGTCGTCCATCGCCTCGCCCGCGTCCGCCGCTGCAGGCACGCGTCCGCCCAGTGCCGTCGACAGCGCGACAGCACGGCTCCAGTCCACCCACTGACCGAGGCGATCGGTCAGGACGGGACTGGTGGCCGGCATCGCGCCGTCGCTGAGACGGGCGAGCAGGCGAAGGAAATCCGGTCCACCCAGGACCGTCTGCGCTGCGTTCGCCATCAAGGGGTGAGGGGCCAAAAACCGTTGATTTTACAGCCAGATGAGCCTGGCTGGATGAAGGGCGGGACGGGTGGGCGGGCCCGCAGGCGCCACAAGGCTTAGAATCACCTGCTGCACTCACCACGTTCGACCTCTGGAGCACCCATGACTGTTGCGCAGTTCTACCCGATCGGCACCCCCGGACAGCCCTGGGGCGATCCGGAACGCGCGCAGTGGCGGGCCCGCCAGCAACGCCAGCGCAGCTACCATGACGATGTGGTGGCGGCGCTGGAACGCCTGGACGAGCGTTTCGACGTGATCCAGTACGGGCAGCTCGATTACGCGCCGGACCACTATCCCCTGTTCGCCGTGGTCAACCACGACTGGAACCCGGCACTGCCGACGGCGCTGGTTACCGGCGGCGTGCATGGTTATGAGACCAGCGGCGTACACGGTGCCCTGCAGTTCCTGGAGCAGCAGGCCGAGCGCTACCTGGGGCGTCTGAACCTGATCGTGGCCCCCTGCGTGAGTCCGTGGGGCTATGAGCGCATCCAGCGCTGGAACCCCGCTGCCCTGGACCCGAACCGCAGCTTCCGCGACGGCGGCCTGATCGAGGAAGCCGCCTCGCTGATGCGCTGGGTGGCCGGGCGCAACGCCGACATCCGGGTGCACCTGGACCTGCACGAAACCACCGACAGCGACCTGCACGAGTTCGACCCGGCCCGTTGCGCCCGCGATGGCAAGCCCTTCGAGCGGGACACCATTCCCGATGGCTTCTACGTGATCGGCAACAGCGAAGACCCGCAACCGGCATTCCAGCAGTCGCTGATCGCCGCCGTGGCGCCGATCACCCATATCGCCCCGGCCGATGCCGAAGGCAACCTGGTCGGCCTGCCGTTGCAGTCACCGGGCGTGGTATGGGGTGAATCGCGCTCGATCGGGGCCTGCGCCGGGTTCACCGATGCGCGTTTTGCCACCACCACGGAGGTCTACCCGGACAGTCCACGTACCCACCCGCAGGAGTGCAACGACGCGCAGGTCGCGGCGGTCTGTGCGGGCCTGGATTTCGCCCTGGCGCACTGATCCCGACCGGGAATGCGACCGATCAGGATGACGCTGCTACGCGGCCATTACTCGGCGAAACTGGCGGTGTCCTTGCCTTGCCGCTTGGCGTGGTAGAGGGCTCGGTCGGCCAGTGCCAGCCAGTCCTCGACACTGCCGTGTCGCGGGCTCGCAGCGACTCCCATGCTGACACTGAAATCGCTCGCCGGTCCTGTCCGGCGTGCGTTCTCGTGCAGGCGTTGCCGGATGCGTGCCGCCATCTGCATGGCGTCTGACGCGGCGCAGTCGCGCAGCAGCACGACGAACTCATCCCCCCCGAGCCGTGCAGCTGTATCGGCCGGGCTGGCGAATTCGCGCAGTGTCGTGGCGATATGCCGCAGGACCTGATCGCCGGCACGATGCCCCTGCGAATCGTTGATCCGCTTGAAGTCATCCACGTCCAGCATCAACAGGCACGCCATGCCGCCGTGGCGCTGCGATTTGTCCAGCGCCTGCTGGGCACGGTGGATCAGGAAGCCCCGGTTGGCCAGCTCCACCAGCGGATCCATCCGGCTCAGCCGCCGCAGCTGCCGGTTCTGTGATTTGACCCGGCGCGCGAGTTGCCAGCTCAGGATGCTGAGGCCGATGCCGTACACGAACAGGAACGGCATGCTCAGCATGATGCTGCGTTGCGAGGTGGTCGGCTGGTAGGGGAAGCCCAGCGCGAACCAGACGAGTCCAAAACCCAGCACCAGCGCCAGCGTCGCCCGCAGCGCCAGCCGCACTCCCCCTGCTGCGATCTTGTCGGCCACCAGCAGGGCGGTGAACAGTGCGCTGGGCACGATGCTGAGGGCGATGAACGCGATCCACGCGCCGCCAAGGAAGGAATCGAGCACCATGCAGCGGAACTGGGTGGCGGCCGGCTCGGGGGAACGCCGGGTGAGGACCAGAGCGATCGTCGGCCATGCCAGCGCGTTGAGCAGCAGCAGCGTCCATGGCCACACACCATCCTGGCGTTCGAGCAGGATGGACGCCAGGGGCAGCGCCGCCAGGCTGCTGCCGACGAACCGCATCCAACCGATGCGCCGCGCCGCGCCGATACCCTCGACGGCCACCTCGGTCGAATCAGTGAAGTAGGGCATTGCCGATCCCCCCAAGATCGCACGACCAACGGCGCTCCACGGTGGAGCGCGCTCCAGCAGTCTGGCATTGCGACGTCAACGGCCCGTGCATGCTGCGGTCGCCGAGGTCAGCGCCGGATGGCAACACGGGGCCGCAGGCGCCGGGCGCCCGTTTGCTTCGGTCCGGAATCATCGAGGGCAGCGCGGCGGGCGTCTAAACCTTCTGCACCCCTGCCGCATCCAAGGCAGGCGGCAATCTGCCGTTGCCTCCACTGGAAGCCATCAATGCGCCAGTCCATACGCTCGTGGTACGTCGCCCTGGTTGCGGGGCTGCTTGTTCTTCCGCAGCCCCGCGCCGCGGCCGGGACGATCACCCTTCCTTTCGAGCAGGACAAGGATCATCGGATCTATGTGGAAGGGCGGATCAACCAGTCAGGACCGCTGCGCTTTCTTGTCGACACCGGCGCTGACGGACTGGCAGTCACGGTTGCCACCCGCAAGGCCGCGTCGATGCAGGTCGATGACCGCTCCGAGAACACCGGCTCCGATGGCGTGAGTTTCGTGGACTACAGTACCCACAACACGGTCGTCGTGGGAGACATGCGCCGGACGATGGGGGCGGCCGTGATCGACTACGGCAAGCGTCCGTTCGACGCCGTGCTTGGCTGGACATTCTTCGCGGGGCGCATCATCGAGATCGACTACGACCGCAAGCTGCTGCACGTGCACGACCGGTTGCCGGATCTGCACGGATACACCCGCGCGAACGTCCGCTGGATCGACAATACGCCCGCCATCGAAGTGCTTCTGCGTGAGGGTGGCTCGACACTTGCGGCCTGGCTGTTCGTGGACACCGGCAGCAACGGCGCCATCGATCTGGGTCATGCGTACAGCTCGCGCCACCGACTGCAGGAGGTGTTCACCCGCACGATCGGTACCTCACAGTTCAGCGGCTCGGCGGGCAGGAAGATCCGGGCCGTCGATGCACGGATCGCATCGGTCGATGTGGGCGGGCTGCGACTGGAACAGCCCAAGGTGTCGTTCACCATCGATGAGGATGGATCCAATGCCGACGGCACGCTGGGCAGCGAAACACTGCGCAACTTCAACATCCTGCTGGATACCGGAACCGGGCAGCTCCATCTGCGGCCAAACGGTAACGCGCGCGCGCTGCCGAACTAGCCCTTCAGCGCCCACCGCTGGACGCAGCAGCGGCAGGCAGCGCAGGAAGGGCTGACCCATCGCGCGTCTGCGCCCGATGGGTCAGCCAGGGCTGCGTTCACCGACGCAGCGCGTCGACGATCACGCCGGTGGCGATTTCAACAAGCAGATACTCGGTGTCGCTCTGGCGGACCCAGCGCTGGCCGCGGCCGGGATCACGCAGCCTGTAGCGTGCGTAGTCATCCACCCAGTAGCGACGATCCACTTCCGCCCACGGCAGATGATCGCCGCGCCGCCATGCCTTCTTCTGCCATCCTGGCGGCGGTGCGTCGCGATTGTGCGGCCCGCCTGCGTGCGGTGGGGGACCGTTTCCGCGGGCGTGGTGCGGCGGATCCGCCCAGGCCGGTGCGACGGCGAGCAGTGCCACCATCAGAGCAGGTACGACGTGTCGGGTCCTCATGGCATCCTCCTGTCAGTGACCGGTCCTGCCGGCCTGGTGAGGTGGACCATAGGTCAACGCCCGTGAACGGAATCATGCTGTCCGTTTCCCTGCCGAGGGGGTGGCGCCTGTTGGCGGCAGCGTCGAATCGAGGATGTCCAGCAGGGCACGCAGACGGTCCATGTGGCGCAGATCCTGGTGATAGCCCACCCAGATGCCCCGCGAAGGGGGCGTCCCGTGTGAGTCGATGCGCTGCAGTCCGGCGACCGCGTCACCCAACGCACGGGGCAGCACGGCGATGCCGGTACCGTGCAGGCACATCTGCGCCTGGACACTGCGACTGGTACTGGTGAATGCGCGCGGCGAACGCGGAAACCGCTGCAGCAACCATTCCACGTCGGGGAAGTGCGACTGCGCGGTGTTCATCAGGATGAGCCCGACCGAATCGGGGTCGTCCTGCAGCCGGGCGATGGTCGAGACCGAACCATACAGGCCGTAGGGCAGGGTCATCACGAGGCGCTGGACGATGTCCGGCTCACTGAACGGCACGATGCGGAACGCGACGTCGGCATCGCGGCGCGACAGGTCAAGCAGTCGATAGCTGGCGATCAGTTCCGGAACCACCGCCGGATGCCGGCGTACCAGTTCGGCGAGCACGGGCGTCAGCACGTGGCAGGCAAACCAGTCCGCGCTCGAAATGCGCAGAATGCCTTCCAGCCGGCCCGGGCTGCCTTCCAGGCGGCGCTCCATGGCCAGGGCGGAGCTCTCCATGGCCTCGGCCAGGGCCAGCACTGCATCACCGGCATCGGTCGTGACCAGCCCGTCCCGCGTCCGCCGCAGCAGGGGCTGCCGGGCATGCTGTTCAAGGGCCTTCAACCGGCGGCCTACCGTGGGATGGCTGACACCAAGGCGCCGGGCCGCCTCACCCAGAGACCCGCCCCGCACGATCGCCAGGAAGACACGGACATCACCCCATTCCATCATCATGCCCGTTCAAAAATGTACGGCAAATGTGCATCAGTGTCAGTCCACATACAAGTTTGAAAGGTCCAGCATGGGCCCCGGTCGCACTGACCGCCTCCCCCTGGAACTGGATCCGCTTGATATGAACACGCTGAAAGACAAGGTCGCGCTGGTCACCGGCGCTTCGAAGGGCATTGGCGCTGCGGTTGCCCGCCGCCTGGCGGCCGACGGCGCCAGCGTCGTCGTCAACTACGCCTCGAGCCGGGAGGGCGCCGAACGGGTCGTTGCCGATATCGAAGCCGCCGGTGGTCGGGCGCTGGCGGTGCGCGCCGACGTGCGTGACGCACGCGAGGTCGATGCACTGGTGGCCACGGCCCTGGATGCGTTCGGCAGGCTGGATGTGGTGGTGAACAACTCGGGCGTGTACCGGTTCGCGAAGATCGAGGACACCACCGAGGCGCTCTATCGCCACCAGTTCGACATCAATGTGCTGGGCCCGCTGCTGGTCACTGCCGCCACCGTTCCCCATCTACGGCCCGGTGCAAGCATCATCAACATCAGTTCATTCGTGACCCGCATCCTGCCGGTGGACAGCGCCATCTACACCGGTTCGAAGGGCGCGATGGACGCCATCACCGGCGTGTTGTCCAGGGAGCTTGGTCCGCGCGGTATCCGTGTCAATGCGGTCAATCCCGGCCTGATCGAGACCGAGGGCACACATGCTGCGGGTGTCGTCGATTCCGGGTTCCAGGCCTGGAATCTGGCGCAGACACCACTGGGCCGGACAGGCCAGGTACTGGACGTGGCGCCGATCGTTGCGTTTCTCGCCTCCGATGATGCGCGATGGATGAGCGGCGACACCCTGCTTGCCTCAGGCGGCATGCGCTGAGTGGGGGGGACGACATGAATCTACCGGCTGACGCTGCGGGCCCCGTGTCGCCCGATCCGCGCCGTTGGATGGCATTGGCTGTACTGCTGACAGGCACGCTGCTGCCGCCGCTCGACTTCTTCATCGTCAATGTCGCGTTGCCGGCCATCCGTGTCGATCTGCACGCGCCGCCGGATGTCTCGCAGCTGGTCATCTCGGTCTACGCCACGGCCTACGCGGTGACCCTGATCCTGGGAGGCCGGCTCGGCGACATCTACGGCAGGAAACGGGTGTTCATCGCAGGCATGCTGGGGTTTGGCCTGGCATCGGCGCTGTGCGGCCTGGCGCCTGCGGCTGAAGTGCTGGTGGCCGGACGGCTGCTGCAGGGGATGTCGGCCGCGCTGATGGCCCCGCAGTCATTGGCATCGATCCATGCCCTGTTCCCGGACAGCGAGAAGCGCCGTGCACTTGGCCTGTATGGCGCCACCTTCGGCCTCGCATCGGTGGGCGGGCAGCTGCTGGGAGGGGTGCTTGTGACAGCCGATCTGTGGGGGACAGGGTGGAGGAGCGTGTTCCTCATCAATCTTCCCATCATCGCAGCCGCGGTGCCGGCTGCATTCGTGCTGCTGCGTGAGTCGCACGCCCGCCAGGGAGCACGGCTGGACGCTGTCGGAGCGGTGGCGCTGGCGGCGTCGTTGCTGGCGCTGGTGGTACCGATCATCGAGGGCCGCCAGCGCCAGTGGCCGTGGTGGTGCGTAGGACTGCTGCTGGCAAGCGGCCCCCTGCTGCTGTTGTTCTGGAAGCATGAGCAGCGATGCGTGGGGCGTGGGCAGATGCCGCTGGTATTGCCATCGCTGCTGCAGATGCGCGGGTTGAGGCGCAGTCTGTCAGCGACATTCTTCTTCTACGCGCTGGCTGCGTTCTTTCTCGTCTTCGCGGTGTATCAGCAGTCCGCGCTGGGGCGCAGCAGCGCGTCGGCGGGGTTGGCGATCCTGCCGTTGGGGCTGGGTTTCCTTCTCGGGCCGCTGTGTGGTTCGGCGTTCCGGCGGCTGGCCGCACAGGGAGCATCGCATGGGATGGTGATGGAGGTTGCGGGCCTGCTGGCGGTCGCAACGCTCGCGCTGCTGGACATGCCGTCGTGGCTGCCGCTTCCGCTGTTTCTGATCGGCGCAGGACAGGGCATCGCGCTTCCGGCGCTGGTGAAGCAGAGCGTGGACCATGTGGATGCCCGCCACGCCGGGCTGGCCGCAGGCATCGTGAGTGCGACACTGCAGATCAGTGCGGCGCTGTCGGTGGCGTTGGTGGGCGGTGTGTTCTTCGCCGTCGCGCCTGACACGGCAACGCCCGCGGAGGTGCGCACCGCGTTCGTGGTGGCCTCGCTGGTGATCGCGGCATCCTTGGCGATTGCCGCCGGACTGGCTTGGCGACGCGGTTGAGACGGGGTCTTCACGCGACGTCCACGTCTTCCACCTGCAGCTGAAAGCCAATCGGAGAGTGTGCCGAAACGCCGCTATATTCCAGACACCCCAGACGAAGGAGGGAGTGGAATGATTCTTACCAATCAGCACCTGATGATGGCACGTACGCTCGGTGTGGCGATTGTCGCCACCGTAGGCCTTGGGGCCTGCGCCACCTACAAGGACGATTTCGCAACGATCAACTCGCGGCTCGACCAGCTTGATGTGAAGGTGCAGGGTGCGGCGCAGAGCGCCGAGTCGGCCAATCAGTCGGCGCAGCAGGCCAACCAGCGTCTGGATCAGATCGAAGGGCGCGTCCAGCAGCTTGAACGGGCACCTCGCCGCACCCCGCGCGGCTGACCGCCTGTAGCCTGCACATCCGAGTCAGGGGCCCAGTGGCCGCAGCGGCCACTGGTGTCCTCCTGTAACACAGCTTTCGAGGAATGCTCCCATCCATACCCACTCCTCCCTTGCGCGCCGTGCCCATCGCGCTGCTCTGGCAGTGGCGTTGGCGTTCCTGGTGGTTGGTGTCGTCAATGCGGAAGATGCCGTCGCGCCGCCGTCGGCCGCCGTTGATGAACTGCCACCCGGCCAGGATGTCTCCGAAACCGTGATCGAACTGGCGGGCTGGGTCGTGGCGTCCAAGGACAGCCAGGGCTATCCGTTCGCAGTCATGGACAAGGCTGCCGCGCAGATCCTGGTGTTCGGTGGCGACGGCCGGCTGCGCGGCGCGGCCCCTGCATTGTTCGGTTCAGCGACCGGCGACCACACCGCGCCCGGCGTTGCGGGTCTCGCCCTGCGTGCCATTCCGGGACGGGACCGCACCACGCCTGCAGGTCGCTTCGTGGGCGGCTACGGCCCTTCGATCGATGCAGGGCGGGTGCTGTGGGTGGACTACGAGTCCGCAGTCTCCATCCATCCGACCGCAACCGGCGTTCCAGCAGAGAGGCGTGTCGAGCGCCTGGCATCGCCGTCGCCGGACGACAACCGCGTCACCCACGGCTGCATCAACGTCTCGCCGGAGTTCTACGAACGCATCATCCGTTCCACCTTCGAGCGGGGCGGGGTGTTCTACATCCTGCCGGACGTGGACCCGATCGAGCAGACCTTCCCCGAGTTCGCACAGAGCCGCGCGGCTGCGCAGCACAACGGCGGCAAGCGCACACGATCTGCCCGCAGGTAGACGCTCCACCGCCGGCCCGGTGGGCGGCGCGGTCAGCCTGGCGCGCATCCATCCGGACACTGGCTGCGGCTCTTCCTGTTGCCCGGCAGCGTGCACCCGCTGCCGGAAATCGTTCATGATGGGCCCAGTCACACTCCCGTGGCAGCGCAGGCCGCATGCTGTGATGCGCCGACATCACGCGGCAACAGGCAGGACGGTGGAGCAAGAAGGTGGACCAGCCATGAGCCAACTCACCGACGGTTTCGGACGCAGCTTTCCGTACCTACGCCTGTCGTTGACCGAAGCCTGCAACTTCCGTTGTGGCTATTGCCTGCCGGAGGGGTACCAGGCCGATGGCCGCCCGCGCTTCCTGCAGGTCGAGGAGATCAGCCGCCTGGTCCGCGCCTTCGCGGCGCTGGGCATGAGCAAGATCCGGCTGACCGGTGGCGAGCCCAGCCTGCGCAAGGATCTTGATGACATCATTGCGGCGGTGGCGGCGGTGCCGGGTATCGGCAAAGTGGCCATCACCACCAACGGCACGCAGTTGCCGCGTCGCCTGCCGGGTTGGCACCGCGCCGGCCTGACGGCGCTGAACGTCAGCGTGGACAGTCTGCGGCGCGAACGCTTTGCTGCGATCACCGGGCATGACCGCCTGCCGGAGATCGAGCAGGGCCTGGCCCTGGCGCAGGCGCTGGGCCTGCCGTCGATCAAGCTCAACGCGGTGCTGCTGCGCGGCCTCAACGACGATGAGCTGCCGCAGTGGATGGCGTACCTGCGCGACCGTCCCTTCAGCGTGCGCTTCATCGAACTGATGCGCACCGGCGACAACGAAGCCTATTTCCAGCAGCATCACCTGCGTGCCGACGGGGTGATCGATCAGTTGCTGGCTGCCGGCTGGCGCGAGCGTGCACGGGCGGCCGATGCCGGCCCGGCGCGCGAGTTCGGCCACCCGGACCATCGCGGCAGCATCGGCATCATCGCGCCGTACTCGCGCGATTTCTGCAAGGGCTGCAACCGCTTGCGGGTAACAGCCAGGGGAGACCTGCGGCTGTGCCTGTTCGGCGACTTCGGCGTGCCGCTGCGCGCGCTGCTGCAGCACGATGACGACCATGACGCGCTGCTGGCGCGCATCACCACCCAGCTTGGCCTGAAAGCGGCCGGGCATGGCCTGCACCAGGGCCGGACCGGGCTGACCCCGCACCTGGCTTCCATCGGAGGATGAGCAGCACGATGAGTGGGGAACTGAACGCGGCATTCCATATGGCCGATGTCCGCAACAAGCGCATCAGTCGCCGGCGGGCGGTGGCGGTGGGCGAACTGCATGCCGGTCCGCTGGCGTACCCGTTGATCGTCGAGCGCCGCCTGCCGAAGGGCGATGCGCTGGTCATGGCCGAGATCGCCGGCCTGCAGGGGGCGAAGATGGCGTCGATGCTGATGCCACTGTGCCATCCGCTGCCGCTGGAGCTGGTGCAGGTGTTCTGCGCGCCGGTGCCGGAACGGCACGCCATCCGGGTCTGGTGCGAGTGTGCCAGCGAGGCGCGTACCGGTGTGGAAATGGAAGCGCTGGCCGGCGTCAACGCGGCGCTGCTGACCCTGTACGACCTGAGCAAGCCGGTGGAACCGGCGCTGCGCATCGAAGGTATCCGCCTGCTGTTCAAGGAAGGTGGCAAGCGCGGCCTGTGGCTGCATCCTGATGGCATGGATGATGCCGAGCGCGCGCGCTTCAGACCGCGTGCGCCGAAGGGCCTGGAAGGCGCGGCCTGCGCGGTGATCACCCTGAGCGACCGTGCCAGCGCAGGTACTTATGAGGATGTTTCTGGCCCGACCCTGGTGGCCGGCCTGAACAGGCTGGGCGGCGAGGTGGTGGCTGCCGACGTGCTGCCCGATGGCATCGAGCCGTTGGCGGATCGCCTTCAGGCATTGGCCGCCGATGGCGTGCGCCTGTGCCTGTGCACTGGCGGTACCGGTCTGGGCCCGCGTGACCTCACCCCGGAGGCGCTGCGTTCGTTGAACGCGCGGCCGGTGCATGGGCTGGCGCAGATGGTCCGGGCGCTGAGCGCGCAGCACATGCCGATGGCCTGGCTGAGCCGCGCCGAGGTGGTGCAACTGGGCAGCATGCTGGTGTTCGCGCTGCCCGGCAGCCCGAAGGCGGCAGCGCAGTGCCTGGACATCCTGGCGCCGGTGCTGGGCCACGCCCTGGCGATGGTCGACGGTGGTGACCACGCGTGATTCTCTACAGTGAAGCACTGCAGCACCTGCTGGAGGCGGCCACGCCGCTTCCCGCCGAGCGTCTGCCCCTGCAGGAGGCCGCAGGCCGCACCCTGGCCAGTGACATCCACAGCGCGCAGGCATTGCCGCCGTTCGACAATTCGGCAATGGACGGTTTTGCGCTGCGCGCCAACGGGGTGGCGTTCGAGTCGGGTACCGAATTCACGGTGCAGGGCTGGCAGGCGGCGGGTGATGGCGATGCCGAAGGCGGCGAGGGCGCCTGGGAGATCATGACCGGCGCGCGCATGCCGGGCGGCCTGGACACGGTGGTACCGATCGAGAACGTGCAGATCCTCGCCAGCGAAGCGGGCCGTCCGACCCGGATCGCGCTGAAGAGCGTGGTCAGGCCGGGCCAGAACGTACGCCTGCGGGGCGAGGACGTAGCCGAAGGCGAATGCGTGCTGCGGGCGGGACAGAGGGTGGATATCAACGCACGGACCCTGCTGCACGCCCTTGGCGTTGGCGAGGTGGTGGTGATGTCGCGACCGGCGGTGGCGGTGATTGCCACCGGCAAGGAGCTGGTGAGCGAGGCGACGCAGGCGCTGGAGTCCGGGCAGATCCGTGACAGCAACCGCCCCTACCTGGTCGGGCGGCTGCACGCGGCCGGAGCTGAGGTGGTGTGGCAGGGCACCGTCGGTGATGATGTGGCCGCGTTCGATGCAGCGCTGGACCAGGCACTGGCGGCCGGTGCGCGGGTACTGGTCAGTACCGGTGCGGTCTCTGCGGGCCGTTACGACTTCGTGCCCGACGCACTGCGCGCGCGCGGGGCGCGAATCGTGTTCCACAAAGTGGCGATCCGTCCGGGAAAGCCGCTGCTGTTTGCGGTACTGCCCGACGGTGCGCTGTATTTCGGCCTGCCGGGCAACCCGGTGTCGGCGGCAGTGGGGCAGCGGTTCTTTGTCGAGCCTGTACTGCGCCGGCTGCTGGGGTTGGCGCAGGAACCGGTGCTGCGGCTTCCCCTGCAGGCGATGGTGCGCAAGCCGCCCGGCCTGCGCGTCCACGCCCGTGCGCGGGTGGAGCTGGACGAGCAGGGCCAGCTGAGTGCGCGGGTGCTGTCCGGACAGGAATCGTTCCGTCTGATGTCCATGGTGCAGGCCAACGCCTGGGTGGTACTGGAGGACGAGGGCGATCTGGTTCCGGCCGGCAGCGCGGTGCGCGTACAGGGCTGGGGCCACGCCGACCCGGTGCAGCTGACGGGCAGGGAGTGGGAATGAAACAGGTGACGTTGCAGTTGTTCGGTGCGTTCTCCGATCTGGATGAGCGTCGGGAGATCACGCTGGAGGTGTCGGGTGCGACCGTGGCCGACCTGCGCCAGGCGCTGCGCGAGCTGCTGCCGGTGCGTTGGCCCGGTTTCCGTGCTGGCCTGCTGGACTATTCGGCCTTCGCCGACCAGCAGCGCGTGCTGCGCGATCACGATGTGCTGCCGGAGGATGGCCGCGTGGCCATCCTGCCGCCGGTGAGCGGGGGCTGAGCGATGGACGCGAAGCCGATTGCGAAGGTGGTGGACCGGGCGCACGGGGCGATCGACCCGGCAGAAGGGATCGCCGCGGTGTCCGACCCGGGTTTCGGCGGTATCGACGTGTTCATCGGCAAGGTACGTGACGTGAACGTCGGTCGGGTGGTCACGGGCATCACCTACGATCTGTTCGAGCCGCTGGTGCTGAACGAAATCCAGCGCCTGGCGGCCGAGGTGGAGGCGGCGTTCGGGCCGCGCCTGAAGCTGTATGTGGCGCATGCCAGGGGGCGGCTGGGCATCGGCGATGTGGCCGTGGTGGTGGCCGCCGGCAGCCCGCACCGGGACGAAGCATTCCGCGCGTGCCGGCAGCTGATCGAGGCAGTGAAGCACCAGTGCCCGATCTGGAAGCAGGAACACTACGAGGATGGCGACAGCGCCTGGAGCGAGGGCTGCAGCCTGTGCCATGTGGACAGCACGCCCGCACATGGCCATGACCACGAGCACGGCCATTGACGGCATCGTGCTGGCTGGAGGCCTGTCCAGCCGCATGGGCCGCGATAAGGCGCTGCTGCCCTGGCGCGGGCGCACCCTGCTTGAGCACATGCGTGACGTGTTGATCGCGGCCGGTGCGCAGCGGGTGTGGGTGAGCGGTGACTATCCGGCCTTCGATGGCATTCCCGACCAGGTCGCGCGCTGCGGCCCGCTGGGCGGGCTTTACAGCGTGTCCCTGGCCATGCCCGATACCGTTGCGTGGGTGGTGCCGGTGGACATGCCCAGCTTGACCGGCGCCCTGCTGCATCGGCTGCACGGGGTGCCTTCCGCCTGCAGCGTGTTCTCCGGCGAGCCATTGCCGATGTGTCTGCAGATCAATGATCATTGCCGGCGGGCCCTGCGGACCTTGATCGAAGATCCACAGGCGCGGCGTTCGCTGCGTGCCCTGCAGGAGCGGCTGGCGGCGACGGCGTTGCCGCTGCCTGAGAATGAGCGTGCCTTGCTGTTCAACTGCAATACCGGGGCCGACTGGGAGTCCATCGCAACATGAAAGTCCAGCTGCAGCGGCAATCCATGCGCCTGCGTGTCGATGAAGAGGAACTGGCAGCACTGCTGGCCGGCGACTCGCTGGAGAACCTGACCCGGTTTGGTGGCACGGGCGGGTGGGGAACCGCGTTGTCGCTGCATGGGGGCGACCAGGCGGTGCTGCTGGACGGTGGCACGGTCTGCCGGCTGGTGCTGCCGCGCGATGCAGTGCAGGGGCTGGCAGCACGACTGCCGTCGCGTGAGGGTCTGGAATTTTCCATCGCGCTGGATGATGACAGTTCGTTGCAGCTTCAGTTCGACGTGGATGTGCGCGACAGCATGCGCCAGCGCGGCCATCAGCGGCGGGGGCAGCATCCGCCGCCGTGAGACCGGCCGTGGCACGCCTGCCGTATGATGAAGGCCTTCATCCAGGCATTCCGTGATGTTCTCCACTCCGTCCCCACAGGTTCGCCAGGGCGCGGCGACGCCGAACCCCGCCGCTGCCGATGACGGCGACGCGCTGCACTTCTGCAGTACCTGTGCATTCTCCGATGCCTGCATGTCGCAGGGGTATGACAAGGCCGCGCTGGGCGAACTGCATGTGCTGGTCGACCATGTCGGCCCGTTCCACGCGGGCGACTACATCTTCCGCGCCGGCGAGCCGTTCGATTCGATCGCGGCGGTGCGTGCCGGCATGGTCAAGACGTTTGTCGATGACAGCCAGGGCAACGAGCAGGTGCTCGGTTTCAGTCTGCCCGGTGAGGTGATCGGCCTGAACGCGATCCACGAGGCACGCTTTCCCTGCAATGCCGTGGCGCTGGATACCGTGTACCTGTGCCGGATCTCATTCCCCAGGCTGAGCCTGCTGGCCACCCGCATGCCGGGCCTGCAGGCGCGGCTGTTCAGCCTGCTCAGTGCGGAGATCGGCAAGGTCGCCCTGCTGGCGGCCAACCATCGCACCGAAGAGCGGATGGCCGCGTTCCTGCTGGACTTGTCCGAGCGCTACGCACGCCGCGGGTTCTCCGCCACCCGGTTCAACCTGACGATGGCACGCACCGAGATCGCCAATTACCTGCGGATGGCACCGGAAACCGCCAGCCGCGTGCTGCGCCGGCTGAGCGATGATGGGATCATCGCGGTCAGGCAGCGGGAGATCCTGTTGTTGCAGCCCGAGCGCCTGGCATTGCTGGCATCGGCCGATGAATCCGATCCGAACTGAATCTGGCCGGGAGCCGAAGATGATGCGAGCGGGACTGATGTTGCTGGGGATGCTGGCGTCGCTGCCGGCGTACGCAGCCGGGCTGACGGTATCGGCGGCGTCGAGCCTGACCGAGAGCTTCCGTGAACTCGGTGCCGCCTATGAGAAGGCCCACCCCGGCGCCCGGGTCGATTTCAACTTCGCCGCCTCCGGCGTGCTGCTGCAGCAGATCAGCCGGGGCGCACCGGTCGATGTGTTTGCTTCGGCCGACGAAGTCACCATGGATCAGGCACAGCGGCAGGGCCTGCTGGCTGCCGGTACCCGCGAGGTGTTCGCGGTGAACGCGCTGTGGGTGGTGGTGCCGCCGCAGACCCGGGGCGGGCCGCGTAGCCTGAAGGATCTCGCGGGTGCCGACGTGCGGCGCCTCGCGCTGGGCAACCCGGACAGCGTGCCGGTCGGCCGCTATGCCAAGGGTGCGCTGGAAGCGGCGGACCTGTGGCCGTCGGTGCAGAGCAGGATCGTCACCACGCAGAACGTGCGCCAGTCGCTGGATTACGTGGCGCGGGGCGAAGTGGACGCCGGTTTCGTCTACGCCACCGACGCACAGGCCATGGCCGGCCGCGTGCGTCGTGCCTTCGCAGTGCCGGTGTCCGGACGCATCGCCTATCCGCTGGCGGTGACCCGGGCCAGCACGCAGCCAGCCGAAGCCAGGCGCTTCGCCACCTTCGTGCGGTCGGCACAAGGTCAGGCGATCCTGGCCAGGCACGGGTTCGGCAAGCCCTGACGGATGGACCTGGACTGGAGCGCGCTGGGGTTGTCGCTGAAGGTCGCCGGCTGGGCCACGGCGATCAATCTGGTGCTGGGCGTTGGATTGGGGGCGTTGCTGGCGCGTCGGCGCTTCCCCGGCCGCGAACTGCTGGATTCGCTGCTGACCCTGCCGATGGTGCTGCCGCCGACGGTGCTCGGTTATTACCTGCTGGTGCTGATAGGGCGCAACGGCCCCATCGGCGCGTGGTTGCAGTCGTGGTTCGGCATCAACCTGATCTTTACCTGGCAGGCGGCGGTGGTCGCCGCGGCAGTGGCTTCGCTGCCGCTGGTGTTCAAGCCGGCACGCGCGGCGTTCGAGGATGTGGACGGGCAGCTGGAGCAGGCCGCGCGCACGCTCGGCGTGTCGGAGGCGGCGGTGTTCTTCCGCATCACGCTGCCGCTGGCCTGGCGCGGCATTCTCGCCGGCCTCCTGCTGGCGTTTGCCCGGGCGATGGGTGAGTTCGGCGCGACGCTGATGGTGGCCGGCAGCATCCCGGGTCGTACGCAGACGCTGTCGATCGCCATCTACGAGGCGGTGCAGGCAGGGCAGGACGGCAGGGCCAATGCGCTGGTGATCCTGACGTCGGTAGTGTGCATCGTCATCCTGCTGCTGGCGGCACGCCTGGTGGGCGGGCATCGCAGGGAGCTGCGCGATGTGGCTTGACCTGAAGGTGCAGCGCCGGATGCAGGCAGCGGGCCAGGTCTTCGAACTGGACGTCACGCTGCAGTGCACGCAGCGCCAGGTGGTGGTGTTCGGCCCGTCCGGGGCAGGCAAAAGCCTGACGCTCAAGGCCGTGGCCGGACTACTGCGTCCCGGACAGGGCCATGTGACGCTGCAGGGGCAGGTGCTGTTCGATTCCCACGCGCGGGTCGACTTGCCACCGCAGCGGCGTCGCCTGGGGTACGTGTTCCAGGACTACGCGCTGTTTCCCCACCTGAGCGTGCGCCAGAACGTGGCGTTCGGGCTGCAGCGGAGCTGGTTCAATCCACGCCGTGGCCAGCGCTTCGACGTCGTCGAGCAGTGGCTGCAGGCGTTCCGTATCGACCACGTGGGGGATCTGCTGCCGTCGCAGATCTCCGGCGGCCAGCGTCAGCGTACGGCCCTGGCGCGGGTCATGGTGACCCAACCGCAGGCATTGCTGCTGGACGAGCCGTTCGCTGCACTGGACCACGACCTGCGCCAGCACCTGCGCGAGGAGCTGGCGGCGGTGCTGGACAGTACCGGCATTCCGCTGCTGCTGATCAGCCACGATCCTCAGGATGCCGTTGTCTTCGGCCAGCAGGTCGCGCACATGGCGGACGGCCGGGTCGTCGGCGATTGATGCATGCGCTCGTGCCGGGCCACGGCCGGCCGAATCGATGCAGGGTCAGTACAGCTCGCAGTGAATGCGGCCCTCCCCGCGCAGCAGGTCCCAATGCCCCTGGCCGCCAATGGCGTCGATGGCCTCGCGCACCGCGTCTTCCAGGTGGCGCTTGTTGCCGCACAGGTACAGGTGCCCGCCGCGGGACAACACCTGCCTTACTTCGCGGGCGCGCTGCCGCAGCACATGCTGCACATACACCTTTTCGGTTCCGTCACGCGAGAAGGCAGGATGCAGGCCGGCGAGCACGCCGCGCGCATGCCAGTCCTGCAGCTGCTCGCGATAGAGGTAATCGTGTTCGCAATGCTTCTCGCCGAACACAAGATGCAGTTCGCGTCCGCAGCCATTGGCCTGCACCTGCTGCACCAGGCCGATCAGCGGCGCGATGCCGGTGCCGGTGCCGATCAGCAGCAGGGGCGCGCTGCCGGTGTCGGCCAGATGGAAGCCTGGATTGGAGCGGCAGTACACGCGGGCGTGGCTGCCCCCCCGCAGCAGGCTGCCGGTGGCGGTACCGGAACGCTCGCGGCCGCGCAGGGTGTAGCGCACTTCGCGTATGCACAGGCTCAGCTGGCCGTTGCCGGGATGCGAGGCGATCGAGTAGGCCCGTGGCAGGCGCGCTGACAGGATGTCGCGCAGCCTGGCCAGCGGCACGCGGTCCGGGCTGGCGTGGTCCTGCAGGATATCCAGCACGTCCAGACCGTGCAGGTAGGCATCCAGCTCGCGCTTCTGGCTGACCTTCAGCAGCGACTTCAACCGCTCGCTGTCGCCCAGCCTGGCAAGCTCGCGCAGCACGCCCCTGCCCAGCAGCCGCAGTTCGCGGTCCTGCAGCATGGCGATGGCCGCATTGTCGCCGTACCAGGTGGCAAGGGCCTGCAGCAGTGCAGGGTCGTGGTCCGGCAGCACGTGCACCGTGTCGCCGGCGCGGTAGACCATGCCACTGCCGGCAATATCCAGCTGCAGGTGCCACGCGGCCGGATCACTGCTGTTGACGCGGTGGCGCTCGACGATGGGCGCGGCGAAGGCATTGTCGTCACCGTAGGCGGTAACCTGCAGGTGCAGGTCCTGGCCGGCGGCGGCATCGCCCTCGAGCACCTGGCGGAGCACCGGCTGCCACTGCTGGAAGAACCGTTCATAGCCGAGGTCGGCGTCGACCCGCCGCAGCAGCGGCTGCGCTTGGCGTTCGCTCAGCGCCGCGTCCAGCGCTCGGGTGAAGCCGCAGAATCGAGGGTAGCCGGTGTCGCCCAGGCCGAACACCGCGTAGCGCAGGCCGGGCAGCGACCCGGTCTGGCACACGCTCTGGAAGAAGCGTTCGCCGTTCGCGGGCGGCTCGCCGTCGCCGAACGAACTGGAGATCGCCAGCAGCACATCGCCCTGGCCCAGGCTGGCAACGTCAATGTCGTTGAACGGCAGCACCTGCGGCGCGAGCGCTTGCAGGCCAGGGTCCGCGCCCAGGCGCTGGGCCAGGGCGCGGGCATTGCCCGATTCGGAGGCGAAACCCACCAGCAGGCGGCGAACCGGTGTGGCAGCGATGGTGTTCACGCGGCCTCGTAGAAGTCGTCGAATTTCTCCTTGCTGAACTCGACCTGCTCGAAGTCCTGCATCAGGTCGTTCACCACGCGGCGGATGCTGATGTACGCGGTGATGTTGCCTTCGGCGTCGAACAGCGGCTGCACGGTGGTGTCGACCACATAGAGCACGCCACCCTTGCCCAGGTTCGGCACGATGCCGGTCCAGATGCCGCCGGCTCTGATCGTGTCCCACATGTCCTTGTAGACGGCCTTGGGCACATCCGGGTGGCGCACGATGCTGTGCGGCTGGCCGATCAGTTCTTCACGTGCGAAGCCGGTGAGCGTGCAGAACAGATCATTGGCGTAGGTGATGTTGCCCTGCAGGTCAGTGGTAGAGATCACCATGACCTTCTGCAGGGCGTTCAGGAGCTGGCTGTTGTCGGGGGTGTCGTGCATTGCAGGGTCCTTGTGGCTGCCGGAAACGCCGGCATGTTCGGGGCCTGCATAGAGATACCCCCGCGTGGCGGCGGCTGGTTTGACATTGGTCAAGGGGGAGGCAGGGACCGCCTGCGACGGGATGTCGCATATGGCACCCAACCGACCGCCAACACCCAGGCCACGGGTAGCGCGCTCACGGCATCCAGGTGGATGTCCCGTCCGGGAGGCATCGATGGGCGTGATGAACGCGGCATGCGTACTCAGCTCATGACGCGTTGTCACAAAGAAATCGCCAGGGCTTCACGGCCGATTGATCGCATGCGGGGCTATTGTCCTTTCTGAGCCTCTCGCTGACGTCCCCCACGTTCTGCGTCGACTTCCCTCTCCGCTTCAGCGCCCCTCAGGGCGCCGCTGGCGTCCGTCTGCCTGAACACTTCCGAGATCATCGCCATGGCCCGCGTCGTCCAGTCCGCTTCACCCGTTGCGACGCCTCCCGGTGCACCTGTACCAATCGGAACCCGCCGGGGCCACTCACAGCCGTTGAAGTTGCCGGAACTGGTACAGCGCGTGCTGTTTGTCGCGACCGAAATGGCCGACTTCGTCAAGGCGGGAGGCCTGGGCGATGTGGCCGCGGCCCTGCCACGCGCGGTGCGCGGCGCGTGTGATTCGCGCGTGCTGCTTCCCGGCTACCCGGAAGTGCTGCAGCGCCTGCCGCAGCTGCGGCCGGTGGGGCAGGTCAGCCCAAGGGCCGGCCTGCCTGCGTGCACCATCGGCATGGCGGTGCAGGCCGACGGCCTGCCGATCTACGTGCTGCTCTCGCCTGAGCTGTATGAGCGGGAAGGCTCGCCCTACGTGGATGGGCAGGGACAGGAGTGGAAGGACAACGCGGTTCGCTTCGCCACGCTGTCACACGCGGCTGCGGAGATTGCGGCCGGGCGTGCCGGGCTGGACTGGTCACCGCAGCTGCTGCACCTGAATGACTGGCCGGTGGCCATGGCCGCCGCCTACGTGCGTTGGGACCGGACGGCAGTGCCGACGCTGCTGACGATCCACAACCTGGCTTATCAGGGCCTGTTCCCGTATGCGCTTGCGCCGGTGCTGGGCGTACCGGCCGCGCACCTGGATGAACTGCACTTCCACGGACAGATGTCATTCCTGCAGGGCGGCATCACCAATGCCACGCGGCTGAACACAGTCAGCCTGCGCTATGCACAGCAGATCACCGCCCCGGATGATGGATGCGGACTGCATGACCTGCTGGCCCGGCGCGCCGCCGGCGGTCACCTGAGCGGCATCGTCAACGGCATCGACGCCAGCTGGGATCCGCGACGCGATATCCACCTCAAGGCGCACTTCGGCATCGGCGAATGGACCGGACGCGCGACCAACGCACATGCGGTGCGCAGGGCGTTCGGCCTGGCGCCCTCGACCGGCCCGCTGTTCGCGGTGGTTTCCCGCCTGGTGCACCAGAAGGGCCTGGACATCACCTGTGACGTGGCGCCACAGATCGTCGCGGCCGGGGGGCAGCTGGTCGTCATCGGCGGCGGCGAGCCGCAGGTGGAAGCACAGGTGCAGGCGCTGGCCCGGCGCTACCCGGGCCGGGTGGGCGCATTCATCGGGTTCGAGGAAGCGCTGGCGCGCCAGATGTTCGCCGGCGCGGACTTCCTGCTGATGCCTTCGCGTTTTGAACCCTGCGGGCTCAGCCAGATGTACGCGCAGCGCTTCGGCTGCCTGCCGGTCGCGCATGCGACGGGCGGGCTGGTGGACACCGTCGAGGATGGCGTGACCGGTTTCCTGTTCCACGGTGCCAATGCCGATGGCCTGCGCCGCTGCGTGGAGCGGGCGATGCGCACCTTCCGTCTGCCAGGCCTGCTGCAGGCCATGCGCCGCGCCGCCATGCTGCGGCCGGGCGGCTGGGATGCGGCCGGGCGAGCCTATCTGGCGCTGTACCAGCAGACCTGCCAGGTGGCCGCATGAGCCACGACAGCGCGCATCTGGCCGCCCTCGAGGACGACATCACCGCGGACACAGCACTGGATCACCGCATCGCGCCGGCGCTGGAGGACCTCGTCCATGCCCGCCCGGCAGATGCATTTGCCTGGCTGGGCCCGCACCGCCAGCGCGAGGGTGAACGGCGGTTGCGCGTGCTGGTGCCGCACGCGCAGCGCGTCGAGGTGATCGGAGAGGACGGGCGACGCTGGGATCTGCACCCGGGCCCCTTGCCCGGCCTGTTCGAGGGCGCCGCCGGTGAAGCGGCGGTGCCGCTGCTTGCCCTGCATTTCGAGCAGGGTGTGGAGCAGGTGCACGATGCCTATGCCTTCGGCCCGCTGCTGGACGAGGCGCTGCTGCAACGCTTCCATGCCGGTGATGCCGATGCGGCGCGCCAGCTGGGCGCGGTCCCGATGCAGGTGCAGGGGATCGCCGGCGTGCGCTTCGCGGTGTGGGCGCCCAATGCGCGGCGGGTCGCCGTGGTCGGCGATTTCAACGGATGGGATGGCCGACGCCATCCGATGCGGCTGCGCCATGCGGCTGGCGTGTGGGAACTGTTCCTGCCCGGCGTGCAGGCCGGTGCCCGCTACAAGTTCCGCATTGTCGGGGCTGATGGCCAGGTGATGCCCGACAAGTTCGACCCGATGGCGCGCTGGGCCGAACTGCCACCGGCCACCGCCTCACGCGTGCCTTCGGCGGCGCCGATGCAGTGGCATGACGAGGGTTGGAGGGCGGCCCGGCGCCAGGCGGGCGCCAGCGCGCCGCTGTCCATCTACGAGGTACATGCGGGCTCCTGGCAGCGCGGCGATGATGGCGCACCGCTGGACTGGGATGCGCTGGCCGACCGGCTGATTCCGTACGTGGCCGGACTCGGCTTCACCCACATCGAACTGCTGCCGGTCAGCGAGCATCCCTTCGGCGGTTCCTGGGGCTATCAGCCGCTGGGGATCTACGCACCGACGGCACGCCATGGGACGCCGCACGCCTTTGCGCGCTTCGTGGATCGCTGTCACCAGGCCGGAGTGGGGGTGATCGTGGACTGGGTGAGCGCACACTTCCCCAACGACGCGCATGGCCTGGCCGGTTTCGACGGAACCGCGTTGTACGAGCATGCCGACCCGCGCGAAGGGGTGCACGCTGACTGGGACACGCTGATCTACAACTATGGCCGCAACGAAGTGGCCGCTTACCTGATCGGTAGTGCCTTGGAGTGGGTGGAGCGGTTCCACATCGACGGACTGCGCGTGGACGCAGTGGCGTCCATGCTGTACCGGGATTACAGCCGTGCTGACGGTGAGTGGATACCCAACGAGCAGGGCGGGCGAGAGAACCTGCAGGCGGTCGCCTTCCTGAGGCGGATGAACCAGACCCTGCGTGAGCGCTTCCCGGACGTGTTGGTGATTGCCGAGGAATCCACCGCGTGGCCGGGGGTGACCGCGCCGGTGGAGGAGGGCGGGCTTGGCTTCACCCACAAATGGAACATGGGCTGGATGCACGACACCCTGCAGTACCTGGGGCGCGATCCTGTCCATCGCCAGCATCACCACAGCGAGATCAGCTTCGGCCTGGTGTACGCCTTCTCCGAACGCTTCGTGCTTCCGCTGTCGCATGACGAGGTGGTGCATGGCAAGGGCGCGCTGCTGGCCAAGATGGCAGGCGAACCGGCGCAGCGGCTGGCCCAGCTTCGTGCATATTACGGCTTCATGTGGGCGCACCCGGGCAGCAAACTGCTGTTCATGGGCGGCGAGTTCGGCCAGGGACATGAGTGGTCGCACGATGCAGCACTGGACTGGGAACAGGCGACCAGCAGTGAGGGCCGGGGCCTGTCGCGTCTGGTGGGCGACCTCAATGCCGTGCTCCGCTCCGAACCCGCGCTGCATCGTGACGAGCGCGATGAACGCGGTTTCGACTGGAGCGTGGCCGATGACAGCCGCAACAGCGTGTATGCCTTCATCCGCCGGGATCCTGCCGGCAGCGGCCGCACCCTGCTGGTGGTGAGCAACTTCACCCCGGTGCTGCGCGAGGGTTACCGGGTTGGCGTGCCGCAACCGGGGCGCTGGACGGAACGCCTCAACACCGACAGCGCGCATTACAACGGCGGCAATGCGGGCAACCTCGGAGCGGTGCAGACCGAGCCAAGGCCGATGCATGGCCACGCCCAGTCGCTGCGGCTGACCCTGCCGCCGCTGTCCACGCTGTACCTGCAGGTTGATGCATGACCACAGCGTCGCCGCGTCTGGGCGCTTGGCGTGCGGCCGGTGAGGGGGTGGAGTTCCGTCTGTGGGCGCCGGACGCGGACACGATGACGCTGTGCCTGCAGGGCGCGCTGCGGCCGATGCAACGCGAGCCGGACGGTTGCCACTGGCTGCGGACACAGGCATCGCATGGCGACCGGTACCGGTTCCGCCTCCCTTCAGGCCAGGACGTGCCAGATCCGGCCTCGCGCTGGCAGCCGGACGGCGTCGATGGCGACAGCGCCGTGGTGCTGGACACCGGCAGGGCGCAGGCCACGTGGCAGGGGCCCGCCTGGCAGGACCTGGTCATCTGTGAGGTGCACATCGAGGCAGGCGGCGGCCTCGCTGCACTGACCGCGCAGCTGCCGATGCTGGCCGCAACGGGCATCACCGCCATCGAGCTGATGCCGGTTGCGCAGTTTCCCGGCCGGCGCAACTGGGGCTACGACGGTGTGTTCCCCTACGCACCGGCCCATGTCTACGGCGGGCCGGCAGCGCTGAAGGCTTTCATCGACGCGGCGCATGATGCCGGACTGTCGGTGCTGCTGGATGTGGTCTACAACCACTTCGGACCGCAGGGCAACCCTCTGCGTGACTACGCGCGGGCGTTCTTCCGTGACGATCGCAGCACCCCCTGGGGTGAGGCGATCGACTTCCGCCAGCCCTGGGTGCGGCGCTTCTTCATCGACAATGCGCTGATGTGGTTGCGCGACTATGGCTTCGATGGGCTGCGCCTGGACGCGGTACACGCCATCGACGATGACCGCTTCCTGCAGCAGCTGGCCGATGAGGTGCGCGCGGAGGTGCCGCACGCGCACCTGGTGCTGGAGAACGAACGCAACCAGGCGCGGTGGCTGCGCGGTGCCTATCAGGGGCAATGGAACGACGACTTCCACAACGCGCTGCACGTGATGCTGACCGGCGAGCAGGAAGGCTATTACGCGGCCTACGCCGGTCGCGCCGACGCGCTGCTGGCCCGCTGCCTGGCAGAAGGATTCGCCTGGCAGGGTGAACCTGACCTGGGCGGCCATCCCCGCGGCGAACCCAGCAGCGACCTGTCGCCCGCGCGTTTCGTTGTATTCGCGCAGAACCACGACCAGGTGGGCAACCGTGCCTTCGGCGAGCGCCTGTCGATGCTGGTGGATCCGGCGCGGCTGCGCGCGGCACTGGCGCTGACCCTGCTGACGCCGATGATCCCGCTGCTGTTCATGGGTGAACCGTGGCAGGCGCGGTCGCCGTTCCTGTTCTTCACCGACTATGCGCCGCCGCTGGACGAGGCGGTGCGCGAGGGACGTCGCCGCGAGTTTTCCGGCTTCAGTGCCTTCGCCGATGCCGCCTCGCGTGCGCGTATTCCGGACCCGAACGATCCGGCCACCCTGCAGGTCTCGTACACGCCGCCGCCCGGCGATGATCCCTGGTCGCAGCAATGGCTGCGTTGCACAGGCGGGTTTTTGGCCCTGCGCAGACGCTATCTGCAGCCCGGCCTGCTGCAGGCCCGGTCGCTGGGTGCGCGGGTGCTTGGCGAGGGGGCGGTGCAGGCGGGTTGGCAGCTGCCATCGGGCCAATGGTGGATCGCGATCAATGTGGGCCCACGGCCCGTGGCGCATGCGGTGCCGGCCGGCGAGCGCGTTGTGGGTCCCGACGTTGCCGGTGTGCTGCCGGCAGGCGGCAGTGTTGTTGCGTGCTGGGTGGCGGCATGAGGACGGATATATCGGTTCGGGACGCCGCACGCCGGGCAGGTCTCCTGGAGCGCTGGACCGACGTGGCCGGCGTCGAGCGCGAAGTCGCGCCGGACGTGCTTCGCGCGGTGCTGGAAGGGCTGCAAGGCGATGGTGCGCCGGTGCGCGCCCGCTTGCTCACCGCCTGCTGTGGCCAGGTACTGGTGATGCCGGAGGCGACGGGGGCGGCGTGCTGGGTGGATGAACAGGGGCGCGAGCTGCCAGCACGGCCTGATGCGCAGGGGCGCTGGCGCGTTCCGGATCAACCGGGCTATTGGCAGTGGCGCCGGGGCGGGCGGCAACAGGCGGTCGCGGTGGCGCCGCCGCGAGCCTGGTGGCCACCGCGCCTGCTGCGCGGTTGGGGTCTGTCGGTGCAGGTCTACAGTCTGCGCGCCCGCGGCGATGCAGGCATCGGTGACAGCGCCGGCTGTGCGCAGTGGCGTGAGCTGCTGCAGCGGCATGGAGGCGATGCACTGGCGTTGAGTCCGCTGCACGCCGGCTTGCCACCCGGCCTGGGCCATAGCCCCTATTCGCCCAGTGACCGGCGCTGGCTCGACCCGCTGCAGGTATCTCTTCCGCAGGTGCTGCCGGAGGCTGCCGACAGCATGCTGCGCCAGGACGAGGCACTGGCGATGGCAATTGATGCCGCCACCGCTGCACGCCGCATCGACTGGCCGCACTCGGCGGCATTGAAGTGGCGCTGGCTGCGACAGGTGCGCCACTGGCTGCGGCAGCAGGCACCGGCACAGTGCGAGCAGATCGAGACCTGGTGCGATGCGCAGGGCGAACCGCTGCTGCGCTATTGCCAGCATGCCGCCGACGGGATCACCGGGAGCGCCGACGACCATGCATTTGCGCAGTGGCTGGCGCAGCAGGGCTGGGTGCAGGTGCACGCGGCGCTGCGCAGTGATGGCGCGTCGATCGGATTGATTGCCGATCTGGCCGTGGGCTGTGCACCGCAGGGCGTCGAGGCACGCACCGGTGGCGCCGATCTGCTGCAGGGGCTTGAACTGGGTGCGCCGCCGGATGCGTTCAATCCGCTCGGCCAGGCCTGGGGCATCACCAGCTGGTCACCGTTGGCGTTGCACCGCGAGGGCTTTGCACCGTTCATCCGCGTACTGCGCGCCGTGATGGCCGGCCGCGGTGGCCTGCGCATCGACCACATCCTCGGCCTGCAGCGGCTGTGGGTGTTGCCTCACGGCGCTGGCGCCAGGCAGGGCGTGTACCTGCGCTATCCATTCGATGACCTGATCAATCTGCTGGTGCTGGAATCGTGGCGGCATCGCTGCGTGCTGATCGGTGAAGACCTGGGGGTGGTGCCGCCGGGCATCCGCCAGCGGCTGGCAGCCCGGGGCATCCTGGGCATCGAGGTGCTGCCGTTCGCCCGCAACGGCGAGCGCTTCCTGCCGGCGTCGCGGTGGCGCCGCGATGCGGTGGCCATGCCGTCCACCCACGACCTGCCGCCACTGGCCGGCTGGCTGCGCGGGCGCGACCTGCGCTGGCGTGCCCGCCTGGGTGAGCTGGAGGACCTGTCGGCGGCACTGCGCGCGCGCGCGCGGGATGTGCAGGCGCTGGCCGCGGTCTGCGGTGGTGACGGCGCGACCGTGGAGGACGGAGCGCTGTCACTGGTTGCCCACGCAGCGTCGCGGCTGGCGCTGCTGCCATTGGAAGATGTGCTGGGCAGCCGTGCGCAGGTGAACCTGCCAGGCACCGTCAGCGGGCATCCGAACTGGCGACGGCGGTTGCCGCTGGCGTGGGACGGTGCCGCCGCCGATGCGCGGCTGGCGCGCCTGAGCAGCACGCGCCGCAGGACGGGACCATGACGAGGTTGCGTGCCACCGCGCGCCTGCAGTTGCACGCAGGCTTTGACCTGGAAGCGGCCGCAGCGCAGGTGCCGTATTACGCCGCACTGGGCGTCAGTCACCTTTACCTGTCGCCGATCGCGGCTGCGGTCCCGGGGTCCTCACATGGCTACGATGGCATCGACCCGGCCAGCATCAATCCGCAGCTGGGCGGCGAAGCGGCCTTCCGCCAGCTGGCCACCGCGGCGCGCTCACACGGCCTGGGTCTGATCCTGGACATCGTGCCCAACCATCTGGCGGCATCCCCGCACAGCCACTGGTGGAGCGATGTGCTGATGCACGGGCGTCGAAGCCGCCACGCAGGCTGGTTTGACATCGACTGGGAGGCGCCGGGCTGCGAAGGCCGGCTATGGTTGCCGGTGCTGGACCGGCCACTGCACGACGCCGTGCGCGACGGCGTACTGCGGGTGGGGGTGGACGATGAGCGGCCAGGGTTGCGCCATCATGGGCTGGTCCTGCCGTTGTCGCCGCGCAGTCATCCCCTGGACGCCGCGCAGTGGCCGGCGTGGGCCGAACGCTGCAACCGCAGCGTCGAGCGGTTGCAGGCACTGCTGCAGCGGCAGCACTACCGGCTGGCGTGGTGGCGCACGGCAGGCGATCAGGTGAACTACCGGCGCTTCTTCGATATCAACGAACTGGCCGCGCTGCGGGTGGAGCGCGAGGACGTGTTCGAAGCGGTGCATGCGCTGCCGTTGCGGCTGGTGCGTGAGGGCTGGGTGGATGGCCTGCGCATCGACCATGTGGATGGCCTGTCGTCGCCCGGCGACTATCTGCAGCGCCTGCGCGAGGCGGTGGATGCTGCCTGCGCGGCCGGGAGCCGTGATCCGGAGGCGGTGACTCTGCACGTCGAGAAGATACTGGCCGAGGGCGAGCAGCTGCCCGAGGGGTGGGCCTGCGACGGGACCACCGGCTATGACTTCATGGACCAGGCCGGCGCGTGGCTGCACGATCCGGCAGCGGCGCCCGCGCTCTCACGCGCCTGGCAGGCGGCGAGCGGCGACACGCGCGACTTTGACCAGATACAGCAGGACGCGCGCGGGATGCTGCTGCGCCAGTCGCTTCACACCGACTTCCAGCGCCTGCTGCGCAGTGCGCAGCAGGTTCTGCAGCCCCGGCTGGCCGAGGCCGACATCGGTACGGCCGCCCTGGCGCGCGCGCTGGCCGCGCTGCTGCGGCACTACCGCACCTACCGCCCGTACTCGTTGCGTGACGCGGGTGAGCGGAAGGCACTGGTCGCCGCTGCTGCCACGGCACGAGCCGCGCTGGACGGTGCCGGACGGGCGGCACTGGACCTGCTGCTGCAGGCACTTCCCGGCCAGGCACCGGCTGAAAGCGAGCTGCGCGTGCGCTTCGGGCAGCTGGCCGCGCCGTTGAACGCCAAGTCGGTGGAGGATACCGGCTTCTATCGTTACTTCAGACTGCTCTCACGCAACGAAGTCGGCAGTGATCCGCAGCGGCTGGGCATGCAGGGACGCGAGCTGCTGCAGCATGCAGCGCGGCGCCTGCGACGCCATCCCGAGGCACTGCTTGCGCTGGCGACCCACGATCACAAGCGGGGCAGCGACAGCCGGGCGCGGCTGGCGGTGCTCAGCACCTGCACGGCGGAGTGGCGGGATGCTGTACGGCGCTGGAGCCGGATGGCAGCCAAGGCCGGCATGCCGCTGCCGTTGCCGGGCGCCGAGGCGTATGCGCTGTGGCAGGCGCTGGTGGCGGCGTGGCCGATGCAGGGCGCCCCCGGTGCCGACTTCGCATCGAGGATGGCGGACTGGCTGACCAAGGCCCTGCGCGAGGGCAAACGGATCAGCAACTGGTCCGATCCCGATGTGGCAGTGGAGGACGCCGCCGCGCAGTGGCTGCACGCGCTGCTGGAGGGAGCACCCTTGCTGCCGGTGCGCGAGGCGCTGGCGACCTTCGTGGCCCGCATCGCGCCGGCGGGCGCCTGCAATGGATTGGCACAGCTGTGCCTGCAGCACTGCCTGCCCGGTGTGCCTGACCTCTATCAAGGCGGCGAAGGCTGGGACCTGAGCCTGGTGGACCCGGACAACCGCCGGGCCGTGGACTATCCGGCGCGGCAGGCATGGCTGCGGGACACGCGCTCCTGGCCCGCGCTGCTGCAGGACTGGCGGGACGGCGGCATCAAGGCATTGCTGCTGCGGCAGCTGCTGGATTGCCGCCGCAGGCACCCGCACCTTTTCCTGTACGGCGAGCTGCAGCCGCTGTCCGCGCCTGCGCGCTCGCCCTGGCTGGCGTTCGTGCGCAGGCACCAGACGCAGGTACTGCTGGTGATCGTGCAGCGTGGCTCGCCCATCGCCATGCCCGGGCCCGGCCTGAACGTTGTGCGTGACGTCGCCACCGGCCCAACGCTGCGCGGGCTTCCGGCAGGACGCATGCGCAACCTCCTGGACGGACGCATCGAACATTTCAATGAAACCGCGGATGCAGCACGGCTTCTGGCTGGCAGCCCGCTGGCGGTATGGATCAACGAGGAGACGGGTAGGGATGGACAGCAGGGAACGACGGCAGCGGATTGAGGCATTGGCCCACCAGATATGGGAAGCGGAAGGGCGCCCGGACGACCAGCAGCAGCGGCACTGGCACATGGCCGAGCGGCTGGTGGAGGCCGAGATTGCCGCGGCGCGCGGCGAGGAGGGCAGCGATGGCGAGCCGTAAGTGGGCACAGACCTCGCGCGTGCGCGAAGGCCGGCCCTTCCCGCTGGGTGCAACCTGGGACGGGCTGGGCGTGAACTTCGCGCTGTACTCGCGGCATGCCACCCGGGTCGAACTCTGCCTGTTCGACGCGCGCAACCGCGAGGTGGAGCGCATCGCGCTGCCCGAGTACACCAATGAGATCTGGCACGGCTATCTGCCCGATGTAAGGCCCGGGCAGCGCTACGGCTACCGGGTGCACGGTCCGTATGCGCCGGAGGAAGGGCATCGCTTCAATCCCAACAAGCTGTTGCTGGACCCTTACGCCAAGCAGATCGTCGGCGAGCTGAAGTGGGCGCCCCACCTGTTCGGCTACACCCTGGGCCATCGCGATGGCGATCTCAGTTTCGACCGCCGCGACAGCGCCAGCTACATGCCACGCTGCGCCGTGATCGATCCGGCCTTCAGCTGGGGTGTCGAGCGTGCACCCGAAACGGCCTGGGACAGGACCGTGATCTACGAAGCGCACGTGCGCGGGTTGACCATGCAGCATCCTGATGTCCCGCAGGCCGAGCGCGGCACCTTCTCTGCACTGCGGCATGATGCGGTGGTGGACCACCTGAGCCATCTGGGTGTGACCGCCATCGAGCTGCTGCCCGTGCACGCCTACGTGGACGACCAGCAGCTGCTCGAGCGTGGGCTGCGCAACTACTGGGGGTACAACACCATCGGCTTCTTCGCCCCACAGCCGCGTTACCTGTCGACGGGCACCGTGGCCGAGTTCAAGCAGATGGTCGCGCGGCTGCACAATGCCGGCATCGAAGTGATCCTGGACGTGGTCTACAACCACACCGCCGAGGGCAACGAGCTGGGCCCCACGCTGTCGTTCAAGGGCATCGACAATGCCAGCTACTACCGATTGGCCGATGATCGCCGCTATTACATCAACGATACCGGCACCGGCAACACGTTCGACCTGACCAATGCCGGCGCGCTGCGCATGGTGATGGACTCGCTGCGCTACTGGGTGACCGAGATGCGGGTAGACGGTTTCCGCTTCGACCTGGCGACCATTCTTGGCCGTGAGCGCCATGGCTTCGACGCCTCGGGCAGCTTCCTCGATGCGGTACGCCAGGACCCGATCCTGAGCCAGGTGAAGCTGATCGCCGAGCCCTGGGACATCGGCCCGGGCGGCTACCAGCTGGGCCAGTTCCCGCCGGGTTGGGCGGAATGGAACGACCGCTTCCGCGATACAGTGCGCGCGCTGTGGCGTGGCGATGGCGGGCAGCTGCCGGAGTTCGCCACCCGTTTCACCGGCTCGGCCGACCTGTTCGAACACCACGGCAGGCGGCCGTCGGCCAGCATCAACCTGGTAACGGCACACGACGGGTTCACCCTGCACGATCTGGTGAGCTACAACGACCGCCACAACGAGGCCAACGGCGAGGACAACCGCGATGGCCATTCGCACAATCTTTCCAGCAACCACGGTGTGGAGGGCGACACCGATGATCCGGCGATCCTCTCGTTGCGTGCACGGCAGATGCGCAACCTGCTGGCCACGCTGCTGCTGTCGCAGGGCACGCCCATGCTGCTGGCCGGCGACGAGTTCGGCCATTCGCAGCAGGGCAACAACAACGCGTACTGCCAGGACAACCCGCTGAGCTGGATCGACTGGGAGCGTGCCTCGCAGCCGGCGGCGCAGGCGCAGGTGGCATTCGTGCGGCGTGCACTATCGCTGCGCCGGCGCTATGGCCTGCTGCGCAGGAACCGGTTCCTGCGCGGTGAATACGATGAAGCGCTGGGCCTGCGCGATATCGACTGGCGGCATCCGGACGGCCGCAGCATGGAGGAGGCGGACTGGCACGACCCCGAACTGCGCGCGCTGCTGATTGTGCTGGACGGTCGAAGCCCCGACAGCGGCCTGCGTGAGCCCGGGCGGCATGTCAGCCTCGCCCTGCTGTTGAATGCCGGAGACCAGCCGCAGCGGTTCCGCGTATCGGATCAGGCGCTGTCGTTCCGGCGCGTACTGCTGCAGACCGACGAGGCGCCGCTGGAGCAGGACGGCACCGGCGACTGGACCCTGCCGCCGCGCAGCCTGTGCCTGCTCGCGGCCAGCAGCGCCTGATTGCAGCGCGCCCGCTCGGCGCGAAGACCGATCGGCAGCGCCGGGTCCCGCCCGGCCTGCCGTGAATCAGCCCAGCAGATGGCGCAGCAACCCGGCCGAGACCACGCCGATCAGCACGGTCGGCAGCATCGACAGCCGGGTGGCGGCCAGCAGGGTGATGGCCAGCGCAGCCAGATCGGCGGGCTTGTCGGCGACGAAATCCGGGGCGATCACCGAGATCAGCACGCAGCCCGGCGCGGCCTCCATGACCGTCACCGCACGCTTGCCGAGGGTGCGGTTGCGCAGGGCCAGGAAGCCGATGATGCGGGTGAGGTAGGTAACGGCTGCCATCAGCACGATGGTGAGCAGCGAGCTCCACTGGATCATGCCGCGTCCTCCGCCAGCAGCCAGGCGGCCACCAGCCCGGCCAGCGCACCGCTGGCGACGTACCAGGCGCCCGGAACCAGCAGATGGGTGCCTGCGGCCACCAGCAGGCTGACCAGCCAGGGCCGCGCTGCGCGCAGGCCCTGCCACATGCCACGCAGCAGCACCAGGAACACTGCGGGGAAGGCCATGTCGAATCCATAGGCATGGATGTCGCCCAGCAGCGGGCCGGCGATCGCCCCCAGCGTCGTGCAGGTCACCCAGACCCCATACAGGCCGGCCGAGGTGCCCAGGTAGTAGGCGAGGCTGAAACCGTGCATGCGCCGCCGCGCGTCGGCGACACCCAGGGCCCAGCTTTCGTCACACATGAAGAACAACGCCGGCAGCGTGCGACGGCGTGGCAGGTGCTGCAGCAGCGGTGCCAGGCTGGCCCCCATCAATAGATGGCGACTGTTGACCAGCGCGGTGATCGCTACGATGAGCGCGATGTGCGGAGGTGACGTCCACAGCTCGATGGCGGCGAACTCCGAGCCGCCGGCGAAGTTGAGCCCGGTCATGAGCGGTACTTCAAGCGCCGACAGGCCCTTCTGCGCAGCCTGTGCACCGAGCACCAGGGCGAAGGGAACGAAGCCGATCATCACCGGCACGGCAGCGCGCAGGCCGCGCAGGAACTCGGCGCGGGGCGTGACGTGGCAGGGGGCGTCAGGCGGAAGGAGGGAGGGTTGGGCGTCCATGTAGCGGAAGCGAGCGAGGGGGGCTTCATCCTAGCGGCGACGGCACGAAATCGGGTTGCGTTGATGCCATTCGATTGAGAATGTTGCGCATCTGATGCGGCAGATGGCCATGAGGGTGGAATCCAATGCAATCTCAACTCGATAACCTTGATCGCCGGATTCTCGAGGCGCTGCAGGTCGATGGTCGTCTGCAGAACCTGGAGCTGGCCAGGCAGGTCGGTCTTTCGCCGTCGGCCTGCCTGCGCCGGGTCCGCCTGCTGGAGGAGGGCGGCTACATCGACCGCTACGTGGCGCTGCTGAACGAGACCAAGGTTGGACGGGGCTTCACCGTATTCGTGCGGGTCTGGCTGCGTGGGCAGGACGAGGACACCACCAACCACTTCATAAACAGCATCAAGTCCCTGCCGGAAGTGCTTGAATGTCATCTGATGGCAGGCGATTGCGATTTTCTGCTGCGGGTGGCCGTGGCCGACCTGGATGCGTATCGCCAGTTCCAGATCCGGCATCTGAACAGGATCGCCGGGGTGCAGAACACCAAGACCGAGATCCCGATGCAGCGGATCAAGCAGACCACCCGGCTGCCGCTTTGAGGCCACGCCGCGCCGGCCCCGGTGCGGTGGTCATCGCAATGACATCTGCCCCCGGTAGGGTCTGACCCCGCTTGCCGGGCGCGCGCGGGCGACCTCCCGGTCGTGCCGCCTGCCTCCGTCACAGCTGCGGTCGCTGCCGAGGGTCATGTGTTCAACGTCAGGGGGCTGGATGGACGCCACGCGGTCAGAACATGGAGAGTGGCCATCGCTGCGTGGCTGCTGCTGGCCTTCGTCGCCACGGCCGAGGACGACGTCCGTGCCTACGACATTCCGGCGCAGCCGCTGGAGCAGGCAGTGGAGCGCTTCAGCGTCAGCAGCGGGTGGTCGGTGATGTACGCCGGCGAACTCGCTGCCGGTCGGCGCAGTTACCCGCTGCACGCCAGCCTGCCGCCGCTGCAGGCGCTGCAGACCCTGCTGCAGGAGACCGGCGTCGAAGCCGAGGTGATCGGCGCGCAGCGCGTGGTGCTTCGGCTGGGCGCGCAACCCGAACGCGCAGCCGGTACCGTCGGCCTGCTGCCGGAATCCGAGCGCAGCCGTCGTTTTGGCGGGCTGCAGCAGCGGCTGCGCGACGCGTTCTGTGACGACCCCCTGCTCGCACCGGGCCGCTACGCGGCGACGCTGCGTTTCCGCATCACCGCCGAGGGCCATGTCGACGATGCCGAACTGCTCGTCGGCAGCGGCGACGCCCGGCGCGATCGGCGCCTGTTGCTCGCCATCGGCAGGCTGGCGCCGTCCATCGACGCCGCCGCGTTGCCGCAGCCGGTGACCCTGCAGATCCAGCCCTCCCGTGCCGACCACGACTGTGGCCGGCGGCAGCCCCTTCCATGATTTCAAGGATTCGAACATGAGCAACGGAACGGCCGGGGCGGTGGACCTGATGGATCACCTGCTGGGGGCCTACGATGAACTCAAGCGCCGGCTGGTGCGCAAGCTGGGCTCGGAAGAGCTGGCGGGCGATGCGCTGCAGGACACCTGGATGCGCCTGAGCGCACGCCGCGACCGGCTGGACCCGGTGCAGAACCCAGCGGCCTATCTGCTGCGGATGGCGATGAACACCGTGATCGATCGGCAGCGCGCCGACCATCGCCTGCTCAGTCTGGAAGAAGTGGACGCGCTGATGGAGATGGCCGATCCGGGCCCCGGTCCGGCACAGGCCGCGGAGCTTGATAATGCCCTCGAAGACATGGTCGGCCTGCTGCAGCGCATGCCCGAACGCCGCCGCCGGATCCTGCTGGCGATCCGCGTGGACGGCCTGCAGCAGCGGGACGTGGCCGAGCAGCTGGGCGTGTCGCTGCGGCTGGTGCAGCGCGAACTGAAAGCGGCCCAGGACTATCTGGCCGAGCGCAGCGGGCAGGACCGGCAGGTGCGGTTCTGACCGGCGGCGTCCGTCTACACTTTGACGCCGAGCAGAACCCCGCAGCGTGCGGGCATGGCTGGACTGCGCATGGACCCTGATGATCGCCCGCACCGCACGCTCGACGCCGTGGAGCGCCAGGCGCACGCCTGGGTGGTGCGTCTGACGTCGGGCGAGGCCACGGCAGCCGACGGACGCAGGTTCCGCCAATGGTGCGCGACCGATTCGCGTCACCGCGAAGCGTTTGCCCGTGCGCGGCGGCAATGGGAGCAGGTGCGCGTGGCCGGTGAGCAGGTCCCGGCTGCGGCGCGCCAGCCGCAGGCACCGGGCCTGGCACGGCGATGGAGCCGGCGTGCATTCCTGGGGGCGGCCATCGCCGCCCCCGCCAGCCTCGCCGTGGTGGCAGCGATCCGTCCACCGTTGGGGCTGTGGCCGTCGGTGAGTGCGATGGCGGCCGACTTCCATACCGGCACCGGCGAGCGCCTCCAGCTTGCGCTGACGCCGCAGTTGACGCTGGAGCTGGATACGCAGAGCAGTCTGCGGCGCCGGATGGGTGCGGGTGGCGAGGGTTACGAGCTGGTGCAGGGGCAGGCGGCATTCGAGACCGCTGCGGGTTCACGCCTCGCACTGTACGCGGGGCCGGGCTGTGTGATCGCCGATGAGGGCGCAGCCCGGCTGGACGTGCGCAATACCGGGGGACACGTCCGGGTGACGTGCCTGCGCGGCAGCGCCCGCATCGAGCACCCGCAGGGCCGGCTGCGGCTGCAGGCCGGACAGCAGACCCGCTACGACGAGCGCCTGAGCGGGGTGGTGGCCGAGGCCGTGGCCGCCGAGGTCAGCGCCTGGACCGAAGGCATGCTGGTGTTCCGCCGCGCGCCGTTGCGCGAGGTGGTGGACGAGATCAATCGCTATCGCCGCGGCAGGGTCCTGCTCGGTGACGGCGCACAGGCGCGTGCGCCGGTCAGCGGTCGCTTCCGCATCGATGACCCGGACGCGGCGCTGGAACAGCTGCGGTTGACGCTGTCGTTGGAGCTGCGTCGCTTCCCGGGCGGTATCGCCGTCCTGGGGTAGAGTCCCCGGCCACGCGCGTCGCGTGGCTGCCGCATGCAAGGAGAAGCCAAGGAATGCGCAACGAGACCATCGGTGTGCTCGACCTGCGACGCAACCTGTCCGCATTGCTGGAGACCACGCAGCGGCGTCCATTGACGGTGCATCGCTATGGATCGCCCTGGGTCTGCGTGGTCTCCGATCCGCAGTGGCAGGAACAGTCCGTGCTGCTGGATTTCGACCCGCAGGGCCATCCGCTGGCTGCCCTGCTGAGGTTGCAGCAGGCGCTGTCGCTGCCGGAGAAGGGCAGCGTATCACCGGCAATGGCGGCCCGCGGTCTGCTGCTGATGGCGATGCATGGCATACAGGGCCTGCCACAGTTGCACGATCAGGTGATCCATCACCGCTTGTGGCACTGGTTCGTGGCCGGTGCGGTGATTGCGATGGACGGATGGCAGTTGCCGGCACTGCGCCAGGCCACGGCCGCGTTGCTGGCCGACGCGGACGCGGCCGGGTTGCTGTCCGCATTTGCCCGACGTCCCGACGTGATGGTGCTGGCACGACAATGCGGCGGCATCGCTCCGTTGCTGGATGCCGATGCCTGCAGGCGCATGACGTCGCTGTGACAGAGCGGCTGAAGCGCAACGCACGGCACATCCCGCGCAACGCGCTGTCGCTTCATCGACCCTGCTGACGTCTTCTCCAGAGTACGGCGCATCCGCGTCGTGGAGCGCAGGCAGCGTCGATGGCGGAACGTCGCAGGATCAGCATGCTCGAGCTGGATCGTCACCTGAGCCGGTCGCTGGAACAGGCCCGGCACGCGCCGCTGTGCGTACAGCGCTACGGGCATCCGTGGGTCTGGGTGCTTTCCAGCGACGCCTGGGCAGACGCCGCGCGATGGGCGGCGCTGGACGTCGAGGCGCATCCGCTGCTGGCGCTGCGCCGCGCAACCGATGCGCAACTGCCGGCGTGGCCGGAAGCAGCCATCGCGACGCTGCCCCTGGACATGGACGATGTCCGCATGCTGCAGCGTGCCGCTCTGCTGCTGTGGGTGCAGGCACTGGACAGCGCGCAACGGGTACACGATGACCTGCGCCATCACCAGGTGTACCGCCGCTTCGTCGGCTTCGGCCGTGGCAGCGCCTGGTCGCCGACGCAATGCGTGCGGATCCTGCAGGCCAGTCGCCACCCGCTGCTGCGTCGCTGCGTGGAAGGCGCGTTGGCGGCGGTACCTGCAACGCTGCTGCAGTCGGCTGGCGTGCCGCCTGCGGGCGCCAGCGCAGACAGGGTGGAGCAGCAGCGAATTGCAGGTGGATGTTTATCGTACTGACACATGCGCCGCTGACCATGGTGCAGCGGTCCCTTCCAGGATGACGAGGGCGGAACAATGGCAAGACAGCTTCGTGGTGGCAGGGCCCGGCAGCACGGTTTCAGCCTGATCGAGATCATGGTGGTGGTGGTGATCATCGGCATTCTTGCCGCACTGATCGTGCCGCGCCTGATGGATCGTCCCGATCAGGCGCGGGTGGTGGCGGCACGCCAGGACATCGCCGCACTGATGCAGGCGCTGAAGCTCTATCGCCTGGACAATGGCCGCTACCCCAGCACCGAGCAGGGATTGCAGGCGTTGGTGGCGCCGCCCCAGAGCAGCGGCGCGATGCCGACAACCCCCTATCTGGACCGCCTGCCGAACGACCCGTGGGGGCATCCGTACCAGTACCAGAACCCGGGCGCGCACGGCGACATCGACGTGTTCTCCCTTGGCGCGGACAGCAAGGCCGGAGGTGATGCCGGCAATGCGGACATCGGCTCCTGGCAGCTGTGAGGTCCACCGATGTCGCCTCCGATGGCAGCCTTTCCGTGTCGTCGCCAGCAGGGCATGGCGGTGATCGTCGCGATGCTGGTGGTCGCACTGGTGGCGGTGATCGCGACCGCGCTGCTGACCCGCCAGGCCGCGCAGCTGCGTGCGCTGCGTGGCGACCAGCTGCGGGCGCAGGTACGCATGGCCGTGGATGCCGCGCTGGAGCGCGCGGGGCAGCAGCTTCGTGACGACGCGCGCGAGCAGCTGACCACCGTGCGCGACGGTCGCTGGGCACGGCCGGTGCAGCTGGATGCGCCGCTGCCGGTGCGCCTGCAGATGGTGGACGCGCAGTCGCTGTTCAACCTGCGCAACCTGTTGTCGCAGGGCCAACCGGATGCGCAGGCGCGGCAGGCCTTCGTGGCGCTGTGCGTGGAGCAGGGGGTGTCTGCGGCCGCATGCAGCGGTGCCGCGGACCACATCCAGGCACGGCTGCGCGACGGTGATCGCGCCGCGCAGGCGCCCCTGCCGCGCGAAGCCCTGATCGGGCAGGCGCTGGCCGGTGCCGAGCCACGCGCCGTCCGGGCGTTGTCCCGGCGCACGGTGGTGTTGCCGGCGCAGACGCTGGTCAACGCCAATACGACTGACCTGGCCGTGCTGCAGGCGGTTGCACCCGGCGCTGATCCGGGCCGGCTGCGGGCGCTGGTGGACGAGCGCGATGGCGGCCGCTGGCTGCTCAACCGCGGTGATATCGCCAACCGCCTGCAGGTGAGCAGCGAGCAGATGTCGGTGATGCCGCTGGGCATCCACAGCGAATGGTTCCTGGCGGTCGGACAGGTCCAGGCAGACGACCGCGACGTCGATTTCCGCGCGTTGATCTGGCGTGAGTACCGCGATGACAGCGTGCGCGTGCAGCGTGTATGGACGAGGATCGGCGCATGAGCGTGCAGCTGCGGGTGCGCCTGCCGGCGCTGGATCGACTGCAGGCCGACAGCCGGGTGGAGTGGGCGCAACTGCAACGCGGTGACGTGGCGGCGCATGGCTGCGAGGCGCTATCGGCGTTGGGACAGCGCCATCCGCAGGCACAGGTGCACGCCTGCCTCGATCCGCATGACCTGATCCTGCTGGAACTGCAGCTGCCGCCGCTGTCAGGTCGCCGGCTGCAGGCCGCGCTGCAGGGCGAGGTGGAGGCGATGCTGCTGGACGACCTGCAGGATGTTGCGCTGGCCAATGGGCCGCAGGCGGCTGACGGGACCGTGCCGGTGGCATGGCTGGGCCAGCAGGCCGTGGCCCAGGCGCAGCAGCTGCTGGCGTCGTGCGGCCTGAGCCTGCAGGGGCTGTACCCGACGCCGCTGCTGCTGCCGTGGACGGAGGGGCGGGCCACGCTGGAGGCGAAGGGCGAGCACCTGCTGGTACGCAGCGGGCGCGACCGCGGCTTCGTGCAGTGGAGTGGCGGGCGCGACGTGGCAGCCGTGCTGCAGGCAACCTCCCTGCGCCTGCAGCAGGCCGGCGTGCAGGCCGTGCAATGGGTGCATGCGGTGCCCTCGGGTTGGCCCGGACACCTGCAGACCAGCACAGTGGCCGCGGGCAGCGAGGCCAGCGGCCCGCTGCCGGCATGGGCACTACCGCTGCAGCGCGGCGGACGACGCCTGCCACGAGTGGCGATCGGGCTGGCACTGGCGGCCGCGGTGCTCGCCGCGACGGGCCTGCAGTTGCAGGTCTCGCGCTGGCGCGGCGAAGGTGAGGCGTTGCAGCGGGAAATGACGCGGCAGTTCAGCGCGCAGTATCCGGAAATCACCGAGGTACTGGATCCGGTCCTGCAGGCACGGCGTGCGTTGGCCGCACCGGTGCAGACGGCTCCACTGCCGCGGATACAGCAACAGGTCGCGCTGGCATTGCAGGCGGTTCCGGAGCTGGCCGGCCGCGTTCGCGGCATGGACTACACGCCCGGCGCGCTTGAACTGGAACTGGACGCCGATGCGCAGGCGCTGGCCGATGATGCGCAGCATCTGGAACGATGGCAGCAGGCGGCGCAGGCGCAGGGCCTGCAGCTGATCCGCCAGGGCGGTGGCCGCCTGCGGCTGAGCACCGGGGGCAGCCGATGAGGGTACGGACTGCGTGGATGGAAGGCGGCATCGCGGCGCTGTCGCAGTGCTGGCGGCGCCTGCAGCTACGCGAGCGCGTCATGCTGACGACGATGGTGGGTGCACTGCTGGCCGCTGCGCTGTGGGCATTCTGGCTGGAGCCCCTGCTGAAGCAGCGCAGCTACTGGCAGGTTGAGCTGCCGCGCCTGCAGGCACAGATGCGGGCACTGGCGCCCTTGCTGGACGCGCGCGAGCGCCAGCGCCTGGCCCGGGAGCAGCGGCCGACACTGACCAGCCTGCGTTCGCGGATCGCCGCCGCCGGCCTTGCCGATGGGGTGCGGGTCGACGCGCGCGATGGACGCTGGCACCTGCAGGTGCAGTCGGTGCCCGCCGATGTGCTCTGGAACTGGCTCCTGCCGCTGCTGGCCGACCCGACCATCGAACTGCAACGACTGCAACTGCAACGCACAGGGGACGCGGATATGCCGGCGGCACGTATTTCGGGAAGCATCGTGATGAAGGCCGTTGCGGGTGAGCTTCGATGAGGTCGATGCATGGACTTGCCTGTGGCGCGGTGCTGGCTCTGGTCGTGGGGATGGTCCACCTGCCCGCGCCGGCATGGGCGCAGGATGCCAGCGACGAGCCGGTTCAGTTGAATCTGGTGGATACCGATATCGGTGGCGTGCTGCGGATGGCAGCGCGTTTCACCGGCCGCCAGTTCCTGATCGATCCACGCGTGACCGGCAAGATGACGGTGGTATCGGATGGTCCTGTCAGTCGCGCGCAGGCCTATCAGCTTCTGCTCGGCGCACTGCGCATGCGTGGCTTCGCCGTGGTCGAGAACGGTGGCATCAGCCGGGTCGTGCCACAGGCCGATGCCAAGCTGCTGGGCGGCCGGGTAGGCGGCGGAGCGGCAGGTGGAGAGGTCGCCACACGGACCTTCGCGCTGCGTTACGAGAATGCGGCCGCACTGGTCGCGGTGCTGCGGCCGATGATCAGCCCGGACAACCCGATCACCGCCAACGCGGGCAACAATACGCTGGTCATCACCGACTATGCCGACAATCTGGAACGCATCGCGCGGGTGATCGCCAGCGTGGATACCCCGGCTGGCATGGACACCGACGTGGTCAAGCTGCAGCAGGGGATCGCCGTGGATGTGGCCGCGATGGTCGCACCGTTGCTGGATGCGCAGGGCGCCGAGCCGGGCCAGAAGGTGGTGGTGATGGCCGATCCGCGCAGCAACAGCGTGCTGCTGCGCTCCAGCAGCCCGGGGCGCACGCGGTTGGCACGCCAGCTGGTGGAGAAGCTGGACCGGGCACAGGACGAGTCCGGCAACCTGCATGTGGTCTATCTGCGCAATGCACAGGCCACCCAGCTGGCGGGTGTGCTGCGTGGCGTGGTGGCCGGGCAGAGCGACGCGCAGGCGATGGGCAGCAGCGAGGGCATCACGCCGCTGCCTGGCGGGGCTGCTCGCAGCGCGCCGACGCAGCCGCAGCCGCAGCAGGCCGGGGCCACGGGCAATGCGCTGCCGTCGCAGCGGCTCGATCCGGACCGGCGCGACCCCGCTGATGCCGGCAGCAGTGGCTTCAGCCAGAACGGCATCTCCGTACAGGCCGATGTCGCTACCAACACGCTGCTGATCTCGGCGCCGGAGCCGGTGTACCGCAACCTGCGTCGGGTGATCGACCAGCTCGACCAGCGGCGCGCGCAGGTGCTGGTGGAAAGCCTGATCGTGGAAGTCAACCAGACCGATGCCGCTGAACTGGGGGTGCAGTGGATGTTGGGCAATGGCCGCACGTTCGCAGGCACCCACTTCGGTGGTGCGACCGGCGGCAGCGGCCTCAATGGCACCGCGCGCACCACGCTGGACGTGCTGCCGCGCGATGGCCTCAACGTGGGCGTGATCGATGGCACCATCACGCTGCCGGGCGTGGGCCAGATCCTCAACATGAAGGCACTGGCCAACGCGCTGCAGAGCAAGGGCGGTGCCAACATCCTGTCCACGCCGAACCTGATGACGCTCGATAACGAGGCCGCCAGCATCATGGTCGGCCAGACCGTCCCATTCGTCAGCGGCCGCTATGTCACCGACGGCGGAGGTGGCAGCAACAATCCGTTCCAGACCATCGAGCGCGAGGACATCGGCCTGAAGCTGCGGGTGCGCCCGCAGATCTCCGAAGGCGGGACGGTGAAGCTGGACATCTATCAGGAAGTGAGCAGCATCGACGGGCAGAGCTCCAGCAGCGAGGGCATCATCACCAACAAGCGGGCACTGGACACCAGCGTGCTGCTCGACGACGGCCAGATCATGGTGCTGGGCGGCCTGCTCGAGGACAGCGTCAGCCACGGTCGCGACGCGGTGCCAGGCCTGGGCCGGATTCCGGTACTGGGCGCGTTGTTCCGCAGCGACACGCGCAGGCGCGCCAAGACCAACCTGATGGTGTTCCTGCGACCGCACGTGGTGCGTGACCCGGCGGCCGGCCAGCGCCTGACCCGCGATCGCTACGACTACATGCGCAACGCCCAGGCCGGTGCACAGCCGGTGCAGAGCTGGGCATTGCCGGCGCTGTCGGCGCCGCAGCTGCCGCCACAGGACCTGGGTACGCTCGGCCAGGGCAACGCGCGCGACGGCCAGGGGCGACCATTGCAGAACACCAGTCTGGCCGCCCTGTACCCGACCGGCGAGGGCACTGCGCAACTTGTGCAGTTCGCGCAGGGCCTGGACCCCGCACGCGCCGCGCAGGCGGTGGCGCAGGTGCGGGCATTGGGGCTGCAGGCGTACGCAGAAGCCACACCCGGCGCAGCGGGTCAGCGCCTGCGGGTGCGACTGCCACGCGATCCGGCACAGCTGGACCCGGCCCTGCAGCAGCTGCGGGGGTTGGGATACACCCCGGAACTGGTGATCGGGCCGTGACCGTGGCCAACGATCTGCGATCACTGCCGTATGCCTGGGTGCGCAGCCACGGGGTGATGCTGGCCGACACGGGTGATGGGCCGGTCCTGCTGGGCACCGCCGAGACCCCGGCCTGGGCTGTCGCCGAGCTTCGCCGCCGGCATGGACCCCTGCCGTTCCAGCAACTGGACAGTGCGGCCTGGCAGCAGCGGCTGGGCGAACAGTATCGTGACGGCGGCGACGCCGCGGCGGTCGTCGGCGCGGCGGAGAGCGAAGTCGACCTTGACCGGCTGATGCAGGACATGCCGGAGATCACTGATCTGCTGGATGCACAGGATGACGCGCCGGTGATCCGCATGATCAATGCGCTGCTGGCACAGGCCGCGCGCGATGGCGCCAGCGACCTGCACATCGAGCCGTTCGAGACCCATTCGGTGGTCCGCTACCGTGTCGATGGCAGGCTGCGCGACATGGTGCAGCCGCGGCGCGCCCTGCATGCCGCCCTGGTGTCGCGCATCAAGATCATGGCGCACCTGGATATTGCCGAGAAGCGCCTGCCACAGGACGGGCGCATCGCCCTCCGCGTAGGCGGCCGGCCGCTGGACATCCGCGTGTCCACCGTGCCGACCGGGCACGGCGAGCGCGCGGTGCTGCGCCTGCTGGAGAAGGATGCCGGCCGGCTGCAGCTGCAGCGCCTTGGCATGGCCGACGACACCCTGGCCACGTTCACCGGCCTGATCCGCCAGCCACACGGCATCGTGCTGGTCACCGGCCCGACCGGCAGTGGCAAGACCACCTCGCTGTACGCAGCGCTCGGCCAGCTCGACAGCAGCACCAGCAACATCCTCACCGTGGAGGATCCCGTGGAGTACGACTTCGCGGGCATCGGCCAGATCCAGGTCAATGCGCGTATCGGGATGACCTTCGGCACCGCGCTGCGCGCGATCCTGCGCCAGGACCCGGACACCATCATGATCGGTGAGATCCGCGACCTGGAAACCGCGCAGATCGCCGTGCAGTCGTCACTGACGGGTCATGGCGTGCTGGCCTCGCTGCATACCAACGATGCGATCTCGGCAGTGACCCGGCTGGCAGACATGGGGGTGGAGCCGTTCCTGCTGGCGTCTTCGCTGCGCGGTGTGCTGGCACAGCGGCTGGTAAGGCGCCTGTGCATGCAGTGCCGGCGCGCGGAGGTCGATGCCGACGGTCGCACGGTGTGGCGGGCAGTGGGCTGCGCAGCCTGCGCACACAGCGGCTACCGCGGGCGAACCGGCATCCATGAGCTGTTCGTGGTCGATGATCGGGTGCGCGCGCTGATCCATGAAGGGCGGGGCGAGCCCGCGCTGCGCCAGGCGGCACGGGCCGCCGGCATGCGCAGCCTGCGCGAGGACGGCCAGCGCTGGGTCGACAGCGGCCTGACCACGCTGGAGGAAATCCTGCGCGTCAGCGGCGACGGTTGATGCGACGATGGCGCTGTTCGACTACCAGGCCGCCAACGCGCAGGGACGCATCGAAAAGGGCCAGCTGGATGCCGACAGCCCGCGTGGCGCGCGCCAGCTGCTGCGTGGGCGTGGGCTGACGCCCGTGCAGGTCAGCCCCGCGCGCGGCGCAGGCGGGGGCTGGGGAACACGCCGGCTTTCAGCGAGCGAACTGGCCTGGGCCACCCGCCAGCTGGCCAGCCTGCTCGCCGCCAGTCTGCCGCTGGAGGGCGCATTGAGTGCCGTCATCGAGCAGGCAGAGCGACCGCATGTGGCCCAGGCGCTGACCTCGGTGCGCGCCGATGTGCGCGCGGGTCAGCGCTTGACCGTGGCCCTGGCGGCCCGGCCGCGCGACTTCCCGCCGATCTATCGCGCCCTGGTCGGCGCCGGCGAGGACTCGGGCGACCTGGCGCGGGTGATGGAACGCCTGGCCGATTACATCGAGGAGCGCAATGCGCTGCAGGCCAAGGTGCTCACGGCGTTCATCTATCCAGCGGCGATCAGTCTGGTATCGGTGGCGATCGTGATCTTCCTGCTCAGCTATGTGGTGCCGCAGGTGGTGACAGCGTTCGTGCAGGCACGGCAGACACTGCCGATGCTGACCCAGGTGATGTTGGCCGCCAGCGCGTTCGTGCGCAGCTGGGGTGCATGGACAGCGCTGGGCATCGGCCTGCTGGTTGCGGCATGGCGGCTGGCGTTGCGCCGCACCGATCTGCGCCTGCGCTGGGATGCGATGCTGCTGCGCGTACCGGTGATGGGGCGCTTCGTGCTTGGCGTGAACAGTGCGCGCTTCGCCTCGACGCTGGCCATCCTGCTCGATGCCGGCGTGCCATTGCTGCGCGCGCTGGAGGCAGCGCGGCAGACACTGGGAAACACGCTGCTGGTGCGCTGCGCCGAGGATGTCGCCGCGCGCGTGCGTGAGGGCGCGGCACTGGGCGCTGCGTTGAAAGTGCAGAAGGTCTATCCGCCGATCCTGGTGCATCTGGTCACCAGTGGTGAAAAGACCGGCACACTTGCGCCCCTGCTGGATCGCGCCGCGCAGACCCTCTCGCGCGAGATCGAGCGGCGCGCGATGGCACTGACCGCACTGCTCGAGCCGACCATGATCCTGGTGATGGGCGGGGTGGTGCTGACCATCGTGCTGGCGGTGCTGATGCCGATCATGGAAATGAACCAGCTAGTGCAGTGACGGGCGTGCGGCGCACAGGCCACGCTTCTCCACACAATCCTCCATACCTTTTTTCGATCTTCCACAGGTTTCTTAAGCGGCCTGTCATCGGCACGGACGAGCATGAGCCTGTCGTCGCGGAGCGGGCTGGGAGGCCCTCAGCGACAGCAGGCGTGTAGTGACCGTTCCTCCCTTGGCGTTTCCCTTCGCAGCAAACCCTTCAGGAGAAGATCATGTACAAGTACAAGACTCTGGCCGCGCTGGTTGCCACCGCGCTGCTCGCCACTGCCGGCGCCGCGTCGGCGCAGACCGTTACCGGCGGTGGTGCATCGCTGCCGGCCGACCTCTACAAGGGACAGGCTGACAGCATCCTGCCGGCCAACTTCAGCTACGCCGTGACCGGTTCGGGCACCGGCAAGAAGGCGTTCCTGGAGAACAATTCGGCGCTGTTCTCGACCACCGGCACCGTGCATTTCGCTGGCAGCGACTCGGTGCTGAGCGCGACCGAACTGAGCACCTACACCACCAACTACAACCAGTCGACCAATGCCAACCGCTACGGCGCCCTGATCCAGGTGCCGTCGGTGGCCACCTCGGTGACCATCCCGTTCAACAAGCCGGGTTCGGCCGTCAACCTGAGCGTGGCGCAGATCTGCGGCGTGTTCTCGGGCGCGATCAGCGACTGGTCGACCATCGACGCCAACCGCAGCGGTCCGATCCGTGTGGTCTACCGCACCGAAAGCAGCGGCACCAGCGAAATGTTCACCCGCTTCCTGGCTGCCGCCTGCGCCGCTGAGCCGGCTGCGACCTCGAACCTGGTCGGTGGCACGTTCGCCGTGAAGTCGACCTTCGCCGACCTGTACAAGCGCGATGCCAACAACAACCTGCCGGCGTTCCTGGTCGCCGCGCCGGCCACGGGCGGCACCTCGCTGTACAACGCTGTCTATGCGGCGGATGGCCGCATCGGCTACGTCGGCCCGGACGTGATCCCGAGCCTGACCGATGCGACCAAGGTTGCCAAGGTCAAGGGCTTCTCGCCGGACCAGGTGAGCGTGCAGGCCACCCTGGATACCGTCGCTCCGCCGACCGGCACCGCTGCCGAGAACCCCGCCAACTGGGTGCCGGTGTTCGGCAACCCCTCGGCCGGCTATCCGATTGCCGGCTACACCAACCTGGTGATCGGCCAGTGCTACAAGGATTCGGCAGTTGCCACCAGCCTGCGCGGCTTCCTGGCCCGTCATTATCCGGCGACCTACCCGGCGGCCTACGAGGCGTCGATCACCGGCCATGGTTTCATCCCGCTGACCAAGGCCTGGCGCGATGCGATCCGCAACCGCTTCGTGCTGGCCAGCAGCGCAGCCGGCCTGAACAATCCCAGCACCTGTGCGGGCATCGGCCGTCCGCTGTAATCCGCAGCACCGCGTGAACCCTGTTTGACCCGGCGCCGGCCCCTGTGGCCGGCGTCGCCATTTCCGCCGTGCGGCGTGCAGCGCCATCGCCCCCTGCACGCTGTCGGCTTCATGTCATGCGAACCGTCTATCAGTGGCAGGGCATGCGTTGCGCGTGTCTCCGATCACCGCCGCCAGTGCGGTCCACCAGGTTGATGAGGTTACGATGTCGCACCCGTTCCCGTCCGCTGTTCATCCGGCCGCGCCGATGCGCCGCAATCATCCGATGGCCTGGGCCATCGCGGTCGCACTGGGAAGCGTGGTCGCCCCGGCCAGCCAGGCCCAGCAGGCGTTCAGCCCGGCCTGGTTCGCCGAGCGCGGCGCAGCGCAGGGCGCTGCGAGCCAGAGCGGGCGCATGCCCAACGGCGTGCCCATCCAGTTCCAGTTGCCGGCCCAGCAGCAGGATGCTGCGCGGCAGAAGCTGCAGCAGTCGATCGACAATCTCGGCACCGCCGCGCAGGCCATCGCCCTGCAGCAGCGCCTGCAGGATCAGGCGCGGCAATCGCGGCGGGAGGCCGGGTTCATCGTTGCCGACGGATTGGGCAGGGACGGGTTGAAGGTCGATGAGAATCCGTTGACCCGGGGCTGGATCAACGCCCGCGAGGCGATCCAGTCACAGGGCAGTGACGGACGTGTCCAGGTCAGCATCGAGCAGACCGCGGACAAGGCGATCCTGAACTGGGAGAGCTTCAATGTCGGTCAGAACACCCACCTGAACTTCGTGCAGAACCCGGACTGGGCCGTGCTCAACCGGATCAACGATCCGAATGCGCGGCCCAGCCAGATTCTTGGCCAGCTCACCGCGGGCGGCACGGTGTTCGTGGCCAACCGCAACGGCGTGGTGTTCGGCAACAACAGCCAGGTCAACGTCCGCAACCTGGTCGCGGCGGCGGCGCGCATCAGCGACGGCCAGTTCCGCGACACCGGGTTGTACAGCGCGGATACGAATACGGCGGCCCTGAGCGATGCCGTTGGCAAGGTGATGGTGGAGCGGGGCGCACGTATCGCGACCCACGAGCCGACCAGCGCCACGCGTGGCGGCGGTTACGTGCTGCTGGCGGGACACAGCGTGGAGAACGCCGGCCAGATCGAGGCACGAAAGGGCCAGGTGCAGCTGGCGGCGGGCGACAGTTTCGTGATCCGGCGCGGCGTTGGCACCGCAGCCAATACCAGCTCGACCACGCGTGGCAATGAAATCGCGCCGCGCTTCATCGCCGACAGTACCGCGGGCAGCGTGCGCAATACCGGCCTGCTGCGTGCCCGCGAGGGTGACGTGACCCTGGCCGGACGCAACGTCGAGCAGGCCGGCGTGGCCGTGGCCAGCACGACGCTCGCACAGCGCGGCACCGTGCATCTTCTGACCTCGGCCAGTGATGCCGGCAGCACCGTCACGCTCGTCGATGGATCGACCACGGCGGTGCTGATCGAGGACGATGGCAAGGCCACGGCACTGGACACCCAGCGCGACAGCCTCATCAGGGAATCGGCAGAGCAGGATGCGATCCGCGCGGGTGCGCGCTCGGCAACCTTCGACAATCTCTCCCAGCACAACGACCGACGCGACCAGTCGCGGGTGGAGATCGTCTCCGGTGGCAACATCCATTTCCGCCCCGATTCGCTCACGGTTGCCACGGGCGGCCAGGTCATCGCCGACGCGGTGGCCCGCAGCTACGTCGACGATGCAGCACGCGTGGACGTGTCGGGTGCCGTGGGCGTGCAGGTCTCGATGGAAAGCAACAATGTCCAGATCAAGGTGCAGGGCAACGAACTGCGCGATGCGCTGGACAACCGCGACAGCGGCAAGCTGACCAGCAGCGAGGTCTGGGTCGACCGCCGCAGGCTCATCCACGTGCCAGCCGGAACCGGGGGCTACGACGGTGAGCGCTGGTATGCCGCAGGCGGCCTGCTGGAAGTGGGCGGCTACCTCGACAACCAGGGGCATTCGATCGGCGAATGGGCCGCGCAGGGAGGCACCGTCCTGCTGGGTGGCAGTGAAGTGATCACGCATGGTGGGTCACGCATCAACCTTGCGGGTGGCAGCCTGGATGTGCAGAGCGGCGTGATCCGGCAGAGCTGGGTGCGCGGCGTGGATGGCCAGGTGTACCGCCTTGATGACGCACCGGCGGAGATGCTGTTCGACGGGGTGTACAACGGCCATGAGGTGAAACAGGAGCGCTGGGGCGTCACCGAGACGTTCCGCGATCCGGTCGTGTTCGCGGCGCAGCGTGTCGACAACGGGTATACGGTCGGCCGCGATGCAGGACGCCTGATCGTCTCCGCCCCGACGGCGGTGCTGGACGGCCACGTGGAGACCGCCACCTTCCAGGGCGCGCAGCAGAACCGCCGGCCCGATGCCGCACTGGACGGCTATGCACAGGCGCAGACGGCAGCAGCGCGCAACGCACAGCTCTACCTCGGGCGTTATGACGGCCAGGGCCGCAGCGGGGTGTTCGGTTCGGACGTGCGCGTGGATGACAAGGCGCCGAAGACGGCGGCGTGGTCACTGCTGGCACCGGTCGGGGAAGAGCGACGCGACACGGTGTGGCTGGACATCGCAGAGTTGAGTGCCCAGCAGTGGGGGCGGATCGATCTGGCGAGCGCCGATCGCATCAGCATTGACGGCCGCCTTCGGTTGCAGGCGGGTGGACAGCTGAATCTGACCGGCAGCGAGGTGGAACTGGCGGGCGACATCGGCATTGCCGGCGGCCAGCTGTCGGCGGGCAACCTGCTGGAGGTGCAGGGCAGGCCGACGGCACTGCTGCACGATGGCCGCGCACGCACCGTTATTGCCGACGGTACCCACATCGATCTTGCCGGTGAATGGAGCAACGCAGCGTTGGGAGAGCCACTGGATGCGGGTGGTGCCTGGACGGATGGCGGCCGCTTGAGCCTGAGCAACAGCCATGACGTGAGGGTGGGCGCGGGGGCGACGGTCGACGTCGAGGCCGGCGCCGCGCTGGACCTGCGCGGCAAGGGTCGTGTCGGCAAAGGGGGCAGCATCAGTCTGCAGGCGAACAGCAGCACGGTGGCAACGGACGGCAGCGGCCGGGTGCAGCTGGGCGAGGGCAGCCGGTTCAGCGGCCGTGGCCAGGGCAGCGGCACGTTCTCGCTGGGCACCGGTGGCCGGGTGCGGGTGGGCGATGCGGATCCGGCGGACGCAGCAGCGCTGCAGGTGGATGCCGGCCTGTTCGGCAGTGGCTTTGCCCAATACGACATCAATGGCCATCAAGGGCTGGAGGTTGCCGATGGCACGCAGCTGGCAGCGCGCATGCCGGGCCTTCGGATGACCGCGGACGCGCGCGCCGCGACGGATCGGAAAGAGGCACTGGAGCGCTGGCTGGCACCGCTCTACAGTGCCGATCCGCTGAGCGGGCTGGTCCGCCAGCGCAGCGGTGCCAGCGTGAGCCTGCGCTCGGATCGCAACAGCGTCGGCGGCGACCTGCGGGTGGGCAAGGCCGCGCTGATCGAGGTCGACCCGGGGCAGGCGATCTCCCTGCTCGGCGCCGGCAACATCGACGTGGAAGGTACGTTGCGTGCGCAGGGGGGACGCATCAGCATCGACGATGTGCGCCTGCCGACCACGCTGTATGCCGGGCAGCGGAGCGAACGGACCTGGCGGTTCGCCGACGGTGCGCTGCTGGATGCCAGCGCGGATGCGGTGTCACTGGCCGATGCCGGTGGCCGCCTGCAGGGACAGGTGCGGGCCGGCGGGCGCATCGAGATCGGCGGCGCGCTCGACTGGGAGAGCTCTGCGTCGGTGGACAACCGTCCGCCTGAAGCCTTCGTCGTGCTCGAGCGTGGCGCGCAGCTGCGGGCAGCGGGCGCCTCGGCGCCGCTGGATGTCGACGGGAAGGGACGGACCCGGGTGGACAGCGACGGCGGGCAGATCGTGCTGCGTTCGGCCAACGCTCTGTACCTGGACGGCGCCATGGATGCCTCTGCCGGCGGCAGTAGCGCGCGTGGCGGCACCTTGGGCGTAGCCTTTGGTGGCAGCGTTCATGCGCGCGGTGCGAGCGAGGAGGTGCTGCGCGCGCGCGGCATCACGCTCAGCCAGCGCAGCCCGGTCGACGCGGTGCTGCCGGACCGGCTGGAGTACGGGCACGCGGCGCTGTCGGTGGAGCAGATCCAGGCCGGTGGCTTCGACACCCTGTCCGTGTTCGGTGACGTCCGCGCGGAGGGCGATGTCGACCTGCGCATGGGCCAGAGCCTGCGCATCTACGGACAGGGGCAGTCAAGCCTCGGCATGGCCGTGGCAGCACCGCAGTCCAGCGGCATTTCGCTGAGTGCTCCGCACCTGCTGCTGGCACAGTCGCACTGGCAGTCGCTGCCGGGTGAGAACCTGGTGGTCACCGATACCGTGGCGTCGGCTGCGGAAGGCGACCACGTGCTGTCGGCGAGGGCTGATCTGATCGACATCCGTGATGTCACCTGGCTGCCCGGCTTCAACCAGGTCGTGCTGGACAGCCGCAGCGACGTGCGGCTGCTCAACGCGGTGTCCAACGGCGGATCGATCAGTGCGTTGATGGCGAGCGGGTCGATGGACGTGAGTGCCGCCCGCCTGTACCCCACCTCCGGTGCGACGGGCTATCTGGTCGCGGGTGCGTCTGCGGCGACCGTGGCGACGCCCGGATACTGGTCAGATCCGGATGCGGTGCTGCGCATCCGGGGTACCGGCACGGCGGCGGCCACTCCGCCGGAGTCAGCGCTGGGCGCGTTGCAGCTGGTGGCAGCGACCGTGCAGCAGGGCGGAAACGTGCAGGCGCCGATGGGGGCGCTGCAACTGGGCGGCCTGATCCTGGGCGGCACACGTGCCAGCCGGGTGGAGCTGTTGCCGGGCAGCATCACCTCCACCAGTGGCGCAGGTCTGGCGCTGCCCTACGGCGGTACCGTGGACGGCGTGTCGTGGAGAAGAGGCAGCAGCAGCCTGGAATCACTGACGCCGGGTGGCATTGCGTCCAAGGGCGTGACCGTAACCGCCAACGATGTGGACGTGCATGCCGGTGCGCTGCTGGACGTATCGGGTGGCGGCGAACTGACCGGCGCGGCATTTGTCTCAGGCCGCGGTGGCTCCGTCGACGTGCTGCGCACTGCGCTGGCCGATGCCAACCCGCGCTATGCGTTCAGTGCCTCCGGCAACCCGGTGTACGCGATCGTGCCGGGACGTGCCGGCAGCTTCGCACCCAGCAGCGATGATGGCTTCGCTGCTCCAGCGGTGGGCCAGCAGATCACCGTACCCGCCGGCGTTCCCGGGCTGCCCGCGGGGACCTACACATTGCTGCCGGCCAGCTTCGCGCTGCAGCCGGGTGCATTCCGCGTCGAGCTGGGCGCGACGGGGACCTCCGGCGTACCGCAGCCGATCCAGACCGGCACCGGGACGTGGCGCGTGTCCGGTCAGCAGGGATCGGCACTGGGTGGGGTGGCGTCGCCGCTGCTCACCGACATCCTGCTGACGCCGGCGGCGGTGGTGCGCCGGCATTCCGGCTACAACGAAACCAGCTACAACAGCTTCGTGCAGGCCACCGCCGACCGTCGTGGCGAGGCGCGCGGCTGGCAGACCATCGATGCGCTGGGGCTGACCCTGGCACTGGGTGAAGGCGCTGGCCGCGAGGGAACCGCGGCCATCGACTTCGCCGGCACGGCGCGCTTCTCCGCGGCCAATGAAAAGGGACGCGGCGGCACCCTGTTCGCCACGCTCGCCAGCCCGGCCGTGGGTTCGCTGGAGATCGCTGCTGCCGGCAGTCCGTCGCAGGCGCACGATCGTGGCGCGACCTTCACCGACGACGCACTGAATGCGCTGCGGCCGGAACGCATGGTGATCGGCGGACAGTTCAATGAGACGGCTTCGCTGGTGGCGGTGTCCGGCGCGGTGCGCGATGTGGCGATCCGCTCCGGTGCGACCCTGCAGGCGCCGGAGATACTGGTGGCTGCGGCGTCCGGTGGCAGCGGCATCCTGGTCGAAGCCGGGGCGACACTCGATACCTTGTCTTTCGCACGCGACACCGCGTCCGCGCCGACCGTGCCCTATCAGGTCAATGGCGGCCTGCTGGCCGTCTCGAACCAGCGCCTGAACCTGATCACCGGTACGACCGGCGTGGCGGCAGGGCCGGTCGCGATCGACATCGGCGGCTGCCAGACGGACTGCGAAGGCGAGGCACGGCTGGTATCCGATGGCAGCATCGGGGTGGCCACCGATGGCGTGCTGCAGATGCGCGATTCCGCCCGTTATGGCACGCGCCAGCTTGGCGTGAGCATGGCGGCGCTCAACCTCGGCAGCGCCGAGGCGATCGCGCAGGCAGCGGCCGCAGGGGCGTTGCCAAATGGCATGACCATGAACCAGTCCGTGCTGCAGCAGCTGCTGCGCGGCAATGATGCCACCGGCGCACCGGCGCTGGATACGCTGAGCCTGGTCGCACGCGATTCGGTCAACGTGTTCGGCAGTGTCGACCTGGATGCGCGCGACAGTGCCACCGGCCGCGGTGGCCTGCAGACGCTGGTGCTGGGCGCGCAGGCCATCCATGGCTATGGTGCGGCGAGCGACCGTGCGCGCATCCTGGTGGACACACTGGTCTGGGACGGTTCGCTGGCGGCGACGCAGGCACCGGGCAGCGATGCGTCGGCGCCGCCGGCCGATCCCATGGTGGACCGGCTCGGCGCGGGGCAGCTGGATATCGTCACCCGCAACCTGCAGCTGGCGCGCGCCCCGTTCAGCCGTCCCAGCTCCGAGGTGCCCGCGAACCGCCAGGTGCTCGGCTTCAGCGCGCTCAACCTCAGCGCGTCCGGGCAGCTGCTGTTTTCCGCGCAGGGTACGCTGGACGTGTACCAGCAGCGCGGCGACTATCTCGCGGACAAGGGCTGGCAGTACAGCGGTGGCAGTATCGGCATCGACACGCCGCTGCTGACGGCCGATCCGGGTGCGCAGCTGCAGGTACGGACCGGCGGCGACTTCCGCCTGCAGGGCGGCAGCGGCAGGGCCGGCGGCGACGCACTGGGCAGTGAACTGAGCATCGATGCCGAGCGGATCGCGCTGGACAGCACGATCGCACTGGCCTCCGGCCGCCTGTCAGTGAACGCGCGCGACGGCATCGCGCTCGGCGGCCAGGCGGCGCTGGATCTGGCGGGACGCAGGGTTACGCTGTACGACGTGGACAGGTACAGCTGGGGCGGCGACGTGCTGCTGTCCAGCGATGCGGGTGACGTCAGCACTGATGCCGCCTCACGCATCGATCTGTCGGCGCGCAACAACCGCGGCGGACGGCTGACGGTGAACGCCCTGGCCGGGCGGGCCGATCTGGCCGGTGGCATCAAGGGGGCTGCCAGTGGCCGTTACGACGCAGGTGGCACCGTGGTGCCTTACGACGGCGCAGACATCGTGGTTCGCGCCGGCACGTTGCAGGACTTCGCAGGCCTGAACCAGCGCTTGAACGCGGGCGGTGTCACCGGCGGGCGCACGTTCCGGATCGGTGAGGGTGATCTGCTGATCGGTGACGAGGTGAAGGCGCGCAGGGTCGACATCAGCCTCGACGCAGGCAGCCTGCGCATAGCGGGGCGCATCGACGCCAGCGGCGAACAGGTCGGTGCGATCCGCCTGTACGCACGTGACGGTCTGCAGGTGGAGGGAACGCTGGATACGCATGGCACCGGCCTGCGCGTGGACAGCCAGGGCAAGATCATCGACAGCCCGAACCGGGCCACGATCGAACTGGGCAGCGCCGCCGGCGGGATCGACATCGGCGCCGGCGCTCATCTGGACCTGCGCGCGGGGACGGCTGTGGCGGTGGGCGGCGGCCGCGGGCAGAACGACGGCGTGGCCCGCGGCACCCTGAAGATCGATGCGCCCCGCATCGGCGGCAACGATGCGGCGATAGCGGTCGCCAACGGTCTGCGCGTCGAAGGTGCGGCCGATATCCAGGTCAATGCGGTGCGACGCTATGAGGACGCGCCCTTGGCGGACACTGTCGACGTCAACGGCAACCGCGCGCAGCGCGTCACCCAGCAGTGGCTGGACCAGATCGTCGATCCGGACAACCGCGCGTGGATGGACGGCGCGCTGGCCAATGCGGATCTCCGACAACGCACGGCTGCGCTGGGCACGCATCGCCTGCGCCCCGGCGTGCAGGTCCTCGCCCGCCGCAGCGAGGCCAATCCCGGAGGTGACCTGACCGTATCCGGTGACATCGACCTGTCCGGCTACCGCTATGGGCCTGAGGCCGATCGCAATGATCCGGCGCGGCGCGGCTTCGGCGAGTCGGCGTCGCTGGTGCTGCGCGCGGAGGGCAACATCAACGTGCACGGCAGCATCAACGATGGCTTCGCGCCGCCACCGGCCAATCCGGACGAGGCAGGATGGCAGTTGCATGAGAGCCGCAACGGCACCGCCGGTCACACGCCGTTCGGCGGCGATCTGGTGGTGCCGGTGGAGGGCGTGAAGCTGCAGCCCGGTACGGAGTTCCAGGCTGGTACCCGCCTGAACTATGACGTGCCGGTCGAATCGGTAACGCTTCCGGTCGGTACCGTGCTGCCCGCGCCGATGGTGATCTCGCAGAATCTGCGCCTGCCCGCGGGCACGGTGCTGGGTGCGGCGGTGACCACCGACTCCGGGCAGACGCTGGCGGCGGGCACCGTGCTGCAGGAGCCGCTGGTGCTGGCGGCCGGTGCGCGACTGGGGGCTGGCTTCCGCCTGCGCAGCGATGTGCAGATGGCCGCCCAGGACTGGCCGGCCGGTGCGATGCTGCCGGTGACCCTGCGCCTGGCACGGGAAGTCGAGCTCAAGGTAGGCGCGTACATTCCATCGCTGACCAAGGTGGAGCTGCCCGGCGACGCATCGGTGAACCTGCGTCCTGCCGACGCCAACGGCAACCAGGGACGCAACTGGGCGCTTGCCCCGATGCTGGCCGAAGGTACGACATCGTGGGACATGACACTGGTGGCGGGGGCTGACAGCGACGCCGCGGATCCGCGTTCGCGACGCTGGGGAAGCGACGGCAGTGTGGTGCTTGCCGATACCCATCAGGGCTCGGTCGGCACCGTGACGACCGAGATCATCTGGGTGGGCGACCGGGTCCTGACCGAACAGGCGTCACTGGACTGGATGGGCGACACCTCCTATGCCGGCCGTCCGATTTCCGAGCTGGCAGACATGTTCGGCTTCAGCGAGGATGAGTTCTGCGCGCTTTCCGATGGCTATTGCGGCCCCGCGCCGCGACAGGTCGCCGCGCAGGGTTCGCTGGATTTCTGGGGCGATGAATCCTATGTCGGCACGCCGGCAAAGGACTTCGCCGAGCTGTTGGGCATGACCGAGGACGAATTCTGCGGAATGGCACCGGGCTACTGTGCCGGCGGTGGCACCCAGACCGAGGTCACCACCTACGGCAAGCGCGCCGGTACACCGGCCTGGAGTGTCCTGCGCACCGGCAAGGGCGACCTGGAACTGCTCGCGGCGGGCGACGTTGCGATGAAGTCCGGGTTCGGCGTCTATACCGCCGGTACGCCCAGCTCACTCGGCGAGGACCGTGACGCCGCGTTTGATTCACCGCGCGCGGCGGCGCCCTGGAACACCGCGCTGCTGGGTGAGAACCTGGTGCCGGGCAGCTATGACGCCGCAATCGCGGGATACCAGGCCTGGTATCCCGATCATGGCGGCAACCTGCGCGTCGAGGCCGGACGCGATATCGTCGGTGATGTCTGGACCGCGCGCGCGGAGTCGGGCACCAGTGAGCGCGACTGGGCGCTGTACTCCAGTGCCGCGGTCGGCAATTGGCTGTGGCGGCAGGGAACCGGCAGCACCACCGGCGTGGAGCCGGTGCCGACCAGCTGGTGGATGAACTTTGGCGCCTACACCAACGTGTCCGCTGCTGCTGGCGCCTCTCCGCGGATGGTCGGCTTCACCGGCTTCGGTACATTGGGTGGCGGCAACTTGACGCTGGAGGCCGGGCGTGACGCCGGCGTGCGCGATGCGATAGGTGACGCGCTGGACTCGACGATCGCACCGCGCTCGGGTGCGATCATCGCGGCGGTGGGATCGACCGGCCGGGTCAGCGATGGCCAGCTGCACCTGACCGGCGGCGGCGACCTGCAACTGCGTATCGGTGGCGCACTGAATCCGAATCTGCGGGCGACGTTCTCCAGCCTCAATGCCTCCAGGGCGGGACAGAATCTCGATCTCAACGGTACCTTCATCAACCTGCGTGGCAGCCTGCTGCTCGATGCGGGACGCATCGGTGCAATGGGCGTCACCCTGGACAGCTACGGGACGCTGGGCCAGCTGCGTGCGGCCGATCTGTTCGCCGCCGACGCCGCCCGCCCGATGGGCGGGCCGGTGCTGGTGCTGGGCGATGCGGTCGCACAGCTGCAGGCGCGGGGCGATGTCGTGCTCGGCGGCGTCGCCGATGCCGGCCGGGTTCCACTGGCCAACTACAGCACGGTGGTGCAGGACAACGGCAGCCGCGCTGCGGGCAGCACCTGGTTCTCCCTATGGACCGACGCGACCGCCGTGGACCTGTTCAGCGCCGGTGGCGACCTGGCGCCGGGCCTTGCCGGGCCGGAGAACGTGACCGGCAGCAATCTGTGGCCCGAGCAGGTTGCGCTGGCACCGGGCAGCCGGGAGGAGCTGCTGAACTACTGGCTCTATCCTTCGCGCTTCAGCGCCGTTGCCGCCCAGGGTGACATCAAGCTGGACCGGATCAGTGCCGTGACGGGGACGCAGGATGTGATCCTGCTGGCGCCCTGGGCTACCGGGCGGCTGGACGTCCTGGCGGGCGGCAGCATCTTCGCCCGCAGCGGCGCGACCCAGATCACGCGCTCCGGCGCGGATGCGCGCATGCCGGGGCCGTTCGACCCCGCATTCGTTGCCGAGCAACGCGATGCCAGCGGTAATGTGACGCGCCCGCGGCACAACCTGTCGGTCGATGGCAACATCGCCTCGCCGGAGGCATCGCTTCCGCTGTTTGCGTTCGGCCCCGGTACGCCGTTGTCCACGGTCTCCGCGGCACTGGCACCAAGCCGCTTCTACGCCGTGCAGGGCGACATCATCGGCCTGGCGACAGGCGCCCAACGCACGCTCGACGGCACCGCCTGGCAGCGCACGCAGCTGAACTGGTTCGAGGCAGCAGGCGCGGTGCAGCTGCGGGCAGGGCGGGACATCCTCGGCGTGTCGATGACCGCGTTGAACAGCGCGCCCACCGATATCATGGTGGCGGCGGCGGGACGTGACATCGTGCATCTGGACGCGACGATCGCCGGCCCTGGCAACGTCGAGATCAGTGCCGGCCGCCAGCTGCGCCAGGAAGAGGCGGGCAGCATCGTCAGCCTCGGTGGCATCGTGCAGGGTGACACCCGTCCGGGTGCCAGCATCGCGCTGACGGCCGGCAACCAGCAGATCGATTTCGCGGCCGTGCGTGCCCGCTATCTGGATCCCGCAAACCTGGCCGATCCCGCGCAATCGCTTGCGTCGCAGCCGGGCAGGGCAGTCAAGGTCTACGACCAGGAACTGAAGCAGTGGCTGCAGCAACGCTTCGGCATGGCCGCCGATGGCGAGGCAGCGCTGGCAGCGTTCGATGCGTTGCCGCAGGAACAGCAGCGCATCTTCCTGCGCCAGATCTACTACGCCGAGCTGCGCGAAGGCGGACGCGAGTACACCGATGCGGAAGGGCCGCGCTTCGGCTCTTATCTGCGCGGGCGCGAGGCCATCGCCACGCTGATGCCGGACAGGAATGCGGCCGGTGCGACGATCGACCGTACCGGCGATATCGTGATGTACGGCGGCTCCGGTGTGCGCACCGAGGCGGGCGGCAACATCGAACTGATGGCACCGGGAGGCCAGATCGTGGTGGGCGTACAGGGTGTGGTCCCGCCTGCCAGTGCCGGCCTCGTCACCCAGGGGCAGGGCGATATCCGCCTGTTCAGCCAGGACAGCGTGCTGCTGGGCCTGTCGCGGGTGATGACCACCTTCGGTGGCGACATCCTGGCGTGGTCGGAACAGGGCGACATCAATGCGGGTCGCGGCTCGCGCACCACGCTGTTGTACACACCGCCACGGCGCGTCTATGACACCTGGGGCAATGTGATCCTGTCGCCCCAGGCGCCGGCCAGTGGTGCGGGCATTGCCACCCTCAATCCGATCGCGGAAGTCGCGCCGGGTGATGTGGATCTGATCGCGCCGCTGGGCACCATCGATGCGGGCGAGGCGGGCATCCGTGTGTCGGGCAACATCAATCTGGCCGCGCTGCAGGTACTCAATGCGGCCAACATCCAGGTGCAGGGAGACAGCAAGGGCCTGCCGGTGCTGGCATCGGTGAACGTCAACGCGCTGGCTTCGGCCAGCGCCGCCGGCAGCAGTGCCAGCCAGGCGGCGCAGGATGTGATCCGCAAGAGCCAGGAGGATGCCCGGCGCAACCAGCCTTCGGTGATCAGCGTGCAGATTCTGGGCTTCGGCAACGCGAGCAGCAGCATCAACCCGCCGGCACGCGGCACGACCGCGGCCAGCGGCTACGACGTAGACAGTGCTTTCCAGTTCCCGCAGGCCCGCGAACCGCAGGCGCGTGGAGAGGGTGGCACACAGCGTCGATAGTTGCCGGGGGTGATCCACGCGGTGGGAATCGGGCCCGCTGCCACGGCGCGGTGGCGGCCCCCCGCCAGGACGGCACGGAGGGCAGGGAGCAGCCATCGGCGGTGAGGAGCACCGACAGGCGCCACCGGGCGCGGGACAGCGCCCGGTGGCCGGGATGGCGGACGCTGCGCCCCGGATGACGTGGATCGACGGCGTGCGGGTGCGTCTGCGGCTAGAGTTCAAGGACGCGACGGTAGCTCAACGGACCGCGGCCATCACGCAGCCGCAGCCTCAGTTCCAACCCGGTGGCCGGCAGCAGCACGCCCCGACTGGGCAGCGTCGTCCAGCCGGCGCCCGGCTGCCAGGCGCGCACATCGAAGAACTGGACATCGTGCGCTACGGCCAGCCCGCGTGACTGCTCAGGTGGCGGCAACGGATAGCGATCCGATGGCGGCCCGCTGGCCCGCCACAGGGTATTGCCCTGGCGCCACCAGCGCACCCGCTGCCAGCGCAGCCCGTCGCTGCCGACGCTGCGGGTGATCTCCAGCGCGAAACTGCCGTCGGCCTGCCGTTCGCTGACCAGCGCCGGCGGCAGCAGCCGCTGTGGCTCGTCAGCGGGGCGTACCGCACCATTCATCAGGGCATCGTCCGCACGCATCTCGATGTCGCGCTGGTACTGCTGCAGCACCCGCAATGCGGCATTGGTGCCTGCATCAGCCTGGCGCAGTCGCTGGTCACTGCTGGACACGCTGTCCAGCGCACGCCAGCAGATCACGGCCAGCACGCCCATGAGGGTGATCGCGATCATCACTTCGATCAGGGTGAAGCCCTGCACGCGCCGTTTCACGGTGCAGCGGTCCATGGCAGCAGCATGCGTGCCAGCGACTGCGTTGGTGCATCCTCCGCCACCACGATGAGCTCCAGCAGCGGCTGCCCGTCGCTGCCGCTGCCCAGATGCTGCCGCACCAGGAAGCGGCTGCGACCCTGCACGCAGCGCTGCTGCACATCCGCGGGCGGTTGCGCGGCCAGCCGCAGTTCCTGCCAGCGGTCCTGTGCGCACAGCAGTGCCAGACGTCGGTCGCGCAGCCGCGACTGGTCATCGGTTGCCACTGCCACCGAGCGCATCACCGCCGCCAGCGCGACTGCCACGATGGCCAGTGCGATCAGTACCTCGATCAAGGTGAAACCCCGCCGCGGCCCCATCACTGCACGACCTGCAGCTGTCCACTGCCGTCGTCGCGAAGGCGCAGCTGTCGCCCCTGCAGCGACAGCGCCAGCTCCCACGGCACGCCGATCCATTCCGGACTCAGTTCGATGGCTGCCGCCGGCTGTACGGCGATGCCCGGGCTCTGCCACCGCTGGGGGCGCAGCAGGTCGTCGCGCTGCACGTCGGTCCAGCGGTCGCCCTCGCGTCGGCTGAAGCGGTAGCCCTCGGCACCCGCCTGCCAGCGGAGGCTGCGGCCATCGATGCGGGCCTCATCGCGTGCCACCTGCAGGCGTTGCGCCAATCGCTCGCCTTCCTGACGGAGCTGGCGCGCAGGATCGAGCAGTGTGCCCAGGCCCAGGCCGATGGCCGTTGTACAGATGCCGATGATGACCAGCACCACCATCAGTTCCAGCAGGGTGAAGCCGCGCGGGATGCGCCGCATCGACATCGCCTCCTGTGCCTGCCGATCGCGGACAGGGTAGCGGCGGATGATGAAACAAAAGCGTCAGCGGCGACTGCTAGCGTGGTGGCCGTCAATGTCGACGAAGGTGCGGAACATGGACGGCAGGCGCTGGGATCGCAATCACCTGCTGACACTGCTGGCGGCGACGCTGCTGCTGGCCGTGATGGCCTACTGGGGCATTGCCCTGTTCGCTGCAGGACCACCGGCGGCGGCCAGCGCGGTAAGGCCGTCGACACCGGCCCGGCCACCGTTCGACGCTGCGGCCAGCGCTCCGCTGGTGCGGCTGCTGTCACCGGGTGCGATCCACACCGAGGTAGTGGTGCTGGGTGTGATGGCCAGCGCGCACGCACCGCTGGCACTGCTGTCGGTCGATGGTGGCGCTGTCGATGCCTATGTGCCGGGGCAGCGCCTGGGACCGTCCACGGTACTGGCCGGCATCGGCGCAGAGACCATCGAACTGCAGCAGGCGGGGCGGTCGCGCAGCCTGCCGGTGCCCGCGCTGCCGCCCGTTCCTGCCGACGGCATCGTGCCTGCCGCTGCGGGGCGGCACTGAGGCGCGATCAGCGAGAGGGGCGCTGCGGTGTCACCGAGCGACCAAAGGCGTCGCCCATCCGTTGCCGGGTGCCTTCCAGGTTGTACTGCATGAGCTGGTTGCCGGGCTGCCGCATCTGCCGCTCCGACTCGGACAGGCGCGGTGATCGTGCACGTGGCGGTGCCGGTGCGAGCCTGCGCTGCAGACATTCCCAGGCCGGAATGCGCTCTCCGTTGACCTGCACGTCGATGCAGGGCGGTGTGTCCGCGCGCGTTGCGCGGTCATCGGCGTGCGCAATCGGCATCGCGATGGACGCGAGCAACGCCACGGCAGGCCAGCGCCATGCAGTCAGGATCATGCTCATCTCCAATCTCCCGCCACCCCATGTCGGCTGCTTCATGGACGGGTGGCGGGCGCAGTGTCCGCCTGCGCGCATTCCGCCGCCGTCAACAGATGACAGTGCTGTCACAAAACTGTTGGCGGCTTTGACGCGCCCTGCACGTCCTGTGGGTAGACCCACGCGCCGCTCCCTGGCCACTTCCTTCGATACGACGCGATGCCTTCAATGACGCCTGTTCCGTGCCGAGCTGTCCGACTCCCGCTGCGCCTGCGTCCGCGGGCACTCGCGCTGGCCGTGGCGTCCCTGCCATTGCCGCTGCTCGCGCAGGATGCCACGCCGGCGGCCAGGGTGAACATCAACGAGTACATCGTGCGCGGCAACACCGTACTTGATCCGCGTCTGATCGAGCGCGCCGTTGAGCCCTATCTCGGCCCGGGCAGGACGTTGGCCGACGTCGAGCAGGCGCGCGATGCAGTCAGCGCGCTGTACCAGCAGGCGGGATACCAGTCGGTGTACGTGGAACTGCCCGAGCAGCAGGTCAGTGCCGGCGTGGTGCTGCTGAAGGTGCAGCAGACGCCGATCGGCGAACTGCGCGTGGTCGGTGCGGCGCCTGCTGCGGCGGCGCGGATCCGCGCACGGGTACCGGCGCTGGCCGAGGGCCAGGTGCCGGATTTCGACCGGGCGCAGAAGGAACTGACCGCGCTCAACGAAGGCGGTCGCCGCCAGGTGATGCCGCTGGTCCGTGAGGGAAAGACGCCCGGCACGATGGACGTGGACCTGCAGGTGGAAGAAAAGTCGCCCTGGCGAGCGAGCGCCGCACTCAACAATGACCGCAGTGCCGACACCGAGAAACTGCGCCTGAGTGCCTCGCTGGCGCATGACAACCTGTGGGGACGCGGGCACAGCGCCAGTCTCGGCGTGTTCCTCGCTCCGCAAGATACCGATCAGGCCAAGGTGTTCTCGGCGTCGTACACGCTGCCGTTTGAAGGCAGCCCCTGGAGCCTGGAGGCATCGGGCTATACCTCCGACAGCCGCGTGCTCAATGCCGGCGGCCAGGGGGGCGCGGGAACCGGCACCAACGTGATCGGCAATGGTCATTCGATCGGCCTCAAGCTCAATTACCGCCTGCCCGGCAGCACTGCATGGTGGCGGCAGCTCAGCCTCGGCGTCGACTTCAAGGACACCGAGGAGGACACCTGGATGGGCAGCGACAACCTGAAGACTCCCCTGAAGTACGCACCGCTCACGCTGGCATTCGTGGGTGTGCGCCAGGGCGAACAGGACCAGCTGAGCATCAGCACGCAGCTGTTGGCCGGAACCCGCCGCCTGTTCGGCTATGGCAGCAATGGGTACGACTTCAGCCAGAAGCGGGCGTGGGCCGATCCCAGCTTCGTGGCACTCAAGGCCGATGTGTCGAATACGCATACCTTCGGCAGCGATTGGCAATGGTATGCACGCGGGGCCCTGCAGGTGACCGATGCGCCACTGGTCTCGGCCGAGCAGTTCGCCGCCGGTGGCATGTACACCGTGCGCGGCTACCTGTCGGCCGAGGCGATCGGCGACTACGGCGGTGTGGCGAACCTGGAATGGCGCACCCCGGCATGGCCGCTGTGGAGCGGCAGCCAGCTTCGCGTGTACAGCTTTGCCGACGCGGCCTACCTGCGCCTGCGGCGGCCGCTGCCCGAACAGCGCGACCAGTACAACCTGGCCTCGGTCGGGCTCGGCGCGCAGCTGCGCCTGGGAGATCACCTGCAGTTGCGCCTGGACTATGCGTGGCCCTATGCCGATGGGCCGGTGACCCGCAAGGACGACCCGCGGCTGCATTTCAACATCAGCACCAGTTACTGACCCTTCCCTTGAACATGCGTTCTCCGGAGACCCCTCGCATGGACCGTTTGCTTTCCCGGATGTTGCTGCTGCTGGCCGCGCTGATCGCGCTGCCCGCCGCTGCGGCCGATGCCAGCTGGTGGCAGGCCGAATGGAAATACCGCAAGCCGATCACGATCGACGCAGGCCCGCAGGGTGCCGGTCTGGCAGGCGATCCCGGTCGAACCCCGCTGCTGCTGCGCCTGCATACGGGCAACTTCGGTTTCGACGGCACCCAGGATGCCGGCAGCGATCTGCGTTTCGTGTCGGCGGACGGGCGCACCGTGCTGGCGCACCAGATCGAACAGTTCGACCCGGCGCTGGGGCTGGCCCTGGTGTGGGTGGATGTGCCGGCCGTCAGCGCCGCCGCACCGCAGACGATCTGGATGTACTACGGCAACGACAAGGCGCCGGCCAGTGGGAATGGACAGCAGGTATTCGATCCGGACTACACGCTGGTCTACCACTTCGCCGACGCCAATGCCCCGGCACGTGACACCACGGCCTACGGCAACAATGCGGGCGCAGTGGTGCCGGCCGCCGAAGGTTCGGTGATCGGTCGCGGCGTGCAGTTCGCCGGCACTGCGCTGCCGCTGCCAGCCAGTGCTTCGCTGGCGCAGGAGGCCGGCGCGCCATTGACCGTGTCCGCGTGGATCAAGCCGGGTGCACAGAATGCGGCGCAGGCCATCTATGCCCGTCGCGATGGCAGCGCGGAACTGCTGCTGGGCATCGACAACCGGGTGCCGTTCGTGCAGCTCAATGGCCAGCGCAGCACGCCTGCGCAGCCGATTCCGGAGGGACAATGGGCGCATCTGGCGCTGACGGCGGAGAAGGGGTCGCTGCAGCTGTATCTCAATGGCCACGTGGTGGCGCAGCTCAGCGGCGAACTTCCGGCCATGTCCACCGCAGCGGTGGTGGGTGCTGACGCGCCGGGTGCCGAGCAGCCGCTGGCCAGCTTCGACGGTGCGCTGGATGAACTGCGGATTTCTCGCGTTGCGCGTCCGGCGGCACTGCTGCTGGCCGATGCCATCGCGCAGGGCGCTGACTCACGCCTGATCAGCTATGGCGCCGATGAGCAGTCCACGGGCCAGAGTCACTTCGGCTTCATCCTGAAGGCGATGCCGTTCGACGCCTGGGTGGTGGTGGCCATCCTCGGCCTGATGATGCTGATGTCGTGGGCGATCATGATCGCCAAGAGCCGTCACTTCGGCCGCACCGGCAAGGCCAATGCGGTGTTCACTGATGCTTTCGGCAAGCTGGCCGGCGTGCCGCTGCGCACGCTCTCGGACATGGACCGGCAGGGCCAGGCACCGGCGGCCATGCGCGACGGTTCGCTGTGGCGCATCTACCAGGTGGCCATCGATGAGATGCAGCAACGCCACCAGCGCGACGGCAACGGCGGCTATCTGAGCGCGGCGACCATCGCGGCGATCCGCGCATCGATGGATGCGGTGATGGTGCGCGAGCAGGAGGCGATGTCGCGTCGCATGAACTGGCTGTCCACCACCATCGAAGGCGCGCCCTATGTGGGCCTGTTCGGTACGGTGATCGGCATCATGCTGGTGTTCGTGGTCGCGGCGATGGCCGGTGCGGTGGACATCAACTCGGTCGCGCCGGGCATGGCGGCGGCCTTGCTGTGTACGGCCGCCGGCCTCGGCGTCGCGATCCCGGCACTGTTCGGCTACAACTGGCTGGGCGCACGCGCCGAGGCCATCGGTGCCGACATGGCCGTGTTCATCGACGAATTCGCCGCCCGCCTGGCTGAAGAGCAGGACGGGCGCGGCCCGGCCACGGTGCAGGGCTGAGGAGCGCGTCATGGCCCAGAAGGCGAAGTTCGGCATCAAGAAGCGCGAGAAGGGCATCAACGTGACGCCCTTCGTCGATGTGCTGCTGGTGGTGCTGGTGATCTTCATCCTCACCAGCAACGCCTCCATTCCCGGCATCGAGGTCAACCTGCCGAAGGCCAGCAACAGTGTGGCGCTGGAGAAGCCCAAGACCAAGGCGATCACCATCGATCCCAGCGGCCAGGTGTTCCTTGACGCCTACCCGGTGACGATGGCCGAGCTGGAGGACCGCCTGAGGACAGAGCGCGCGACCTCGCCGGACTTCCCGGTAATCGTGCGTGGCGACGCCCAGGTGCAGTACGCGCGCGTGGTCGAGGTGCTGGATCTGCTGCGGCGGCTGGAACTGGCCCAGGTTGGCCTGGTCACCGGCAAGGCACAGGGCTGAGGCATGACCGGCCCTCATTCCCCACGGCCGGAGCCCGGCATGCGTGACCGCCCGCTGCTGGTGACCGTCGCACTGGTGCTGGCGGTGCTGCTGGTAGTGGGCGCCGTGCTGTGGTGGCTGCTGTTCAAGGACACGGCCAGCACCCGCCGCCCCGTGGTGCAGCCGCCGATGCTGGCGTTGCCACCCCCGCCGCCACCCCCACCGCCGCCGCCTGAGAAGCCCCCCGAACCGGAGACCCCGCCGGAGGAGACCCTGCCCGAGCCGGAGCCGCTGGATCAGCCGACCCCGGCCGAGGAGCCGACGCCGACGCCGGACAACGCCGACCCGGTGACCATGAACGCCGACGCGCAGGCGGGCGGTGACAACTTCGGCATCCAGGCGGGCAGTGGCGGCGGCGCGTCCGGTACCGGTCGCGGTGGTGCCGGCAATGCCACCTATGGCCGCTATCTGGGTTACCTGATGCAGCAGGCGATTGCGCGCGATGCGAGGGTCAAGCGCCTGGCCTTCCAGTTGCAGGTGAACGTGTGGCTGGCGCCGGATGGGCGCCTGGAGAAAGTCGAGCTGGTGCGCGGCAGCGGCAATGAAGAGGCCGACGCCGCCGTGCTCGACGCACTGCGCCAGATCGGCCGGGTGGACCAGCCGCCGCCACCTTCACTGGACTTCCCCGCGCGCGTGCTTGTGCAGGGCCGCAGGCCCGGGGCTTGAACCGTGATTTCCCTGTTTTCCCTTCTTCCGATGAGAACCGTGATGAACAACCACGTCCGCGCTCGAACCGACTCCCGCCCGTCGCGGCCGGCCCGACGGGCGCTGCTGTGCTGCGCTGTGCTGCTCAGCCTGGCGGCGCCGGCCGGTGCAATGGCTGCTGAGACCACCATGATCAAGCTGATCAAAGGCCTGATGGCCACTGGCGCGCTCAAGCCCGAGGACGGCCAGGCGCTGCTGGTGCAGGCCGAAGCCGAGGCAGCAGCAGCCCAGCGCGGTGCTGCCGGTGCTGCATCGGCCAGCAGTGGAGGCATCGCGCTTGAGGCGGGCGATGTGCGTGTGCCCTATGTGCCGCAGAGTGTCCGTGATGGCATCCGCGACGAAGTGCGCCAGGACGTAATGGCGCAGGCGAAGGCGGAGGGCTGGGCGGCGCCGAATGAGGTCGCCGAATGGACACAGCGCATCAAGGTGACCGGGGACGTGCGTGTGCGCAGCGAGTCGCGCTTCTATGGCGATGACAACAGCGGCATCGTCAGCAACTGGGCCGCGGTCAATGCGGGCAGTGGATTCGACACCAACACCAATACCAACCTGCAGCTGCCGCCCTTGCTCAACACCCGACAGGACCGCCGTAACCTGTGGCGCATCCGCGCCCGCCTGGGGGTCGAGGCCATGATCGGCGATCACACCACCGCTGGCATCCGCCTGGCCAGCGGCAGCAGCAATGGCCCGGTGTCCACCACCGAGCAGCTGGGGGGCGGCCTGAGCAAGAAGGACGTGTGGCTCGACCAGGCATGGCTGGCCTACAGTCCGGCTGACTGGGTGACCGTGCGTGGTGGCCGTTTCGGCAATCCGTTCTGGAGCAGCGACACCCTGTTCTCCAACGATCTGAACTTCGATGGACTGGCCGCCAACCTGAAGTACGGGTTCGGCGACGGCGATCTGGACCTGTTCGGCACCCTTGCCGTGGCGCCGCTGGAGTACACCTCGGACAGCCTGCAGAGCCGCAGCGGAGAGAAGTCGCCGAACGAGAACAAATGGCTGTCCGGCGCGCAGGCTGGCGTGAACTGGCGCTTCAACGACGACAACGCACTGCGGGCCGCACTGGGCTACTACGACTTCAAGAACATCAGCGGTCGGCTGTCCTCGCCCTGTGCCCTGTACTCCGGCGCCGTCGGCTGCGACACCGACTGGTCGCGCCCGGCGTTCATGCAGAAGGGCAACACCCTGATGCTGATCCGCGACATCGCGCTCAATCCGATGGATCCGGCCGGCACGCCGACGCCGCAGTATGTCGGCCTGGCGTCCGCCTTCCGCCTGGCCACCCTGAACCTGCGTTGGGATACCCGGCTGGCGCAGGACATCGGACTGCGCCTGGAAGGCGACTTCATCCGCAACCTGGCGTACGACACGCAGGCGATGTTCCGCCGCGCCAACAACGGCATCGTCAACAATTTCGGTGCGGGTGAAGCTCCCGGCATCGATACGTTCCGCAGCGGCGACACCGCGTGGATGCTGCAGGCAACGTTCGGCGCCACCGACCTGAAGGAGAAGGGGCAGTGGCAGGCACTGCTGGGCTACAAGCGGATCGAGGCCGATGCGCTGCCGGATGCCTACAACGATCCGAACTTCCATCTGGGTGGCACCAACGCGCGCGGCTATTACGTGGGTGGTGCCTATGCGTTGGACGCGCGCAGCTGGATCAGCGGCAAGTGGATGGCTGCCAAGGCGGTGTCGGGCCCGCCGCTGGCGATCGATGTGTTCCAGCTGGAGTTCAACACCGGCTTCTGAGCCGCCAGCGATGACGGGCCGGCACGAAACGTGGCGGGGGTGCAGCGATGCGCCCGTCTAGGGAAAGGAGACCACGCGTGGCAACAAGGAGGAGTGTGATGAGCCGTCGCAAGCTGTTCGAAAATCCCGGGACGTCCAGCCAGATGCTGGGCATCGGTCCGGCCTATGTCTCGGTGGAGGGCCTGCGCCAGCACCTGGCCGAGTTCCTGCTGTACGCCGGCCGCCCGGTGGTGATCATGCGCGGGCGCAGCGAGGTGGGCTATTTCCTGCCGTCCCGCTGCTGGCGCCAGCGTGACGACGATCCGCTGGCGGCCGCCGCGGCCAACCAGATGCTGGATGCCGCGGGTTTCCAGGCCGAGGACATCCAGCAGGTGGAGCGGGAGTTCAACGCGATGCGCCAGCGCACCGTGCTGCACCCGCGCCGTTAGCGCTTTCCGGAAGCGGCGTTCTGGCCGCGTTCGCTGGTGATGCGCGCCCCTTCGCGCATCACCAGGGTGACCGGGGTCTTCTCGACCACCTCCAGCAGTCGCTGCCACTGGGCATCGTCCAGCGCGGCGCTGGCATGCAGTATGCGGTGCACATGGAAACGACCATCAGGATCGCGCTCCGAACGCAGTTCGGCGTGGAACTCGCCCAGCTCCCAGCCCTTGCGCTGGGCGTACATGCGCAGGGTGATGGCGGTGCAGGCGGCCAGTGAGGCCAGGTACAGATCGAACGGGGCGAATCCCTTGCCCTGGCCGCCCAGCGAGGCCGGCTCGTCGGCGTTGACATCGAAGGTGCCGTTGCTGATGTGGTGCAGGTAGTTGTCAGCCATCGAGACAATGCGTGCGTAGGCCATGGGCTTCTCCTGTGCGGGGGATGTGGGGCCGGATCAGGCGCGGTGCCGCGCGGCCATCACCGGTGATGATCGGGTGGCAGGGCTATCGTGACAATGGGACTGACGATCCCGGGAGTGGCGGGTGCCGTGGTGCGGGCTGGGCGTGATGGGGTGCCGCGCCCTACAATCACGTCCCGGACCGTCGCCATCACGCCCATCATTCCCCGGTCCGGCCTGGCACCTATGTCTCCCAATGCCCTGGCGCTGGTCGAGCTGTTGATCCGCGAGCGCCGTGCGTTGTCACGCTTCATCGCGCGCTACCTGGACCCGGCCAGCACCGAGGACACCCTGCAGAACCTGTACCTGAAGGCCAGCAGCGTGCCCGGCGATCCGCCGATCCTTGAACCGCGCGGTTACCTGTACCGCATGGCGTACCATCACGCCCTCAACCGCAGCCAGGCCGACGCACGCGAACGGCGGGCGATGGCCGAGTACGCGTGCGAGGTCGGCGATGCCGTTGGTGGTGAGCAACAGGCGCTGGACCAGGCGCAGCTGCGCGAGATCACCCGGACCATCCTTGCGCTGCCGCCGCAGGTGCGGGAGTGTTTCGTGCTCAACCGCTACCTGGGCCTGAGCGAGCGTGAGATCGCCGCCCGTCTGGGCATTTCCAAGAGCCTGGTCGGCAAGCATGTGCTGCGCGCGGCAATGCTGATCCAGCAGCACCAGCAGGGCGCACGCCGATGACCCGCAATTACCGTGGGCAGAGGCCGCCCGCCCTTGTCACAACAGTCACGCGCACCGGTTCGTGGTGCGACAGGCTACGACCATGACCACGTCCGAACCCTCGCCGCGACAGGCCAGGCATGCGTTGCGCTGGGTGATCCGGTGCAGTGCAGGCCCGTTGCCGGACCGGCAGCAGCGGGCCCTGCAGCGATGGCTGCAGGCCGATCCGCGCCATGCCTTGGCCTGGCGCCGTCAGCAGGCATTCTGGGACGGCCTGGACGCGGCTGGGCCGGAGGTGCTGGCCGCACTGCCGGCACTGACCTCCGATCGCCAGGGCCTGCGCCCGATCGCCCCGCGCAGGCGCCTGTCCTGGTGGTGGGCCAGCGTGGCCGCGGTGGTGCTGGCGGTCCCAGCCCTCCCCGGGGTCGCATTGTGGGCGCGCAGCGATCTGCGTAGCGGCGATGCACCCCGTGTGGTGCAACTGGAGGATGGCAGCACGATCGTGCTGGATGCCCGCACCGCGCTGGCCGTCGCATTCGATGGGGATCAGCGGCAACTGCGGCTGCTGCGCGGCCAGGCGTGGTTCCGGGTCGCGCATGAAGCGCGGCCGTTCCGGGTCGAGGCCGGCGGTGGTCTGGTGCGCGACATCGGTACCGCGTTCAGCGTTTCGTTGCAGGACGCGGTGGTGACCGCCCAGGTCAGCGAAGGGGTAGTGGACGTACATCCCGGTGATGGCAGCCTGCAACGGCTGCATGCAGGGCAGGCACGCGCGTTCCGTGACGGACGCTGGCTGCAGCCGGTGAGCAGCCTCGCCAGCGACGCGGTGGCACCCTGGCGGCGCGGTGAGGTTGCCATCGACGATCTGAGCGCGGCACAGGCCATCGAACGGTTGGCGCGCTATCGGGCCGCACCGGTCTGGGTGCTGGGGACAAAAGCGGAGCAGATCCGCGTCAGTGGCCTGTTCCATCTGCGCCAGCCGGATCCGGCCATCACCGCAGTGGCGGCCCAGGCGGGCCTGCGCGTGCAGCGGCTGCCGGGTGGCGCGCTGGTGGTCTGGTGATGCCGGCAGGGTTTAGATCGCGATGAAAAAAGCCTGAAAAAAGCGTGGGCAGCCAGCAGCGTGCGCTGTCTATAGAGGTACAGCCAGAGCGAAACACCGTTTTTCCTCAAGCCAGACACACCACCGGCAGCAGCTGTGCCCGTGGTTTCCCCACGCTTGAGGAGTTCCGTCCATGCCGTCCACGGCGTCTGCCTGTCACCGTCGCGCCACCACACTGGCCCTGGCCATCTGCACCGCACTGCTGCCGCTGGCCCGGGTGCCGGCCGCGCAGGCGCAACCCAGCACAGCGGCGGCGCTGCGCCAGTACGCCATCCCGGAGCAGTCGCTGGCAGACGCGGTACGCGCGTTCGGGCGCCAGGCCGATGCGCAGGTGGTGTTCCGCAGCGACCTGGTCGAAGGGCGTCGTTCCAGCGCAGTGCAGGGCCAGTACAGCCAGATGCAGGCGCTGCAGCGGCTGCTGCAGGGCAGTGGGGTGCGTGCCCAGCGAGGCCTGGATGGCACCTGGAGCCTGCGCGCCGCGGCGGACGCAGCGCAGGCATCGGCCGAGGGGGAAGGGGTGCGGGTGACCGATACGCTGGACGTCGCCGGTCGCCTGCAGCCGGAAGGCGGCGAAGCGCGCGATCGCCGTGGCTATGACGACGTGTTCGCGCTGGACCTGACCACGGTGTATTCGGGGCGGGACCGGGTGGAGCGCTTCCGCGGCGCCAACCCGGCCGACGTGGTCAAGGATCTGGTCGGCGTTTTCAGCGGCGATGCGCGCAACAGCGGCGCGCTGGACATCAACATCCGCGGCATCCAGGGGCCGGGGCGGGTGCCGGTGAGCATTGACGGCGGTGAACAGGCCCTCACGGTCTGGCGGGGCTACAACGGCGTCAGCAACCGCAACTACATCGATCCCAACCTGATCGGTGGCATCCAGGTCATCAAGGGGCCCGGCCTGGTGCGTGACGTGCACAGCGGCATCGGCGGCGCGCTGGTCATCAGGACCATCGACATCGATGACGTCGTGGCGGCGGGCGAACGCTTCGGCGGGGAGCTGAAGATAGAAGGCAGCAGCAACGCGGTGGCGCCACGCCTGCCACGCCTCCACAGCGGCGAGGACTACCGGACGGTGCCGGGTTTCCCGCAGGGGTCGCCGAACTCGCCCTATGACGACCGTACCCTGGTGGTGCCGGTGCAGTCGCGCAGCGGCAACAATCCATTCGATGGCGAGGACCAGGCGTGGCGACTGGCGCTGGGCCTGCGCGGCGAGACGGTGGACGTGATGGCGGCCTATGCCTGGCGCCGGCGTGGCAACTATTTCTCCGGCAGCCAGGGCAGCGACTACTACGACCAGGACCCACGCGAGCAGTACGAGTACCAGGGCATCGACTACATCACCACGCTGGCCCGCTACTTCAAGCCGGGTGATGAAGTGCCCAATACGTCGAGTGAACAGGAGTCGTGGCTGCTCAAGGCGACGTGGCAGATCAATGACGACCAGCAGCTGAAGGCGAGCTGGCGGCACACGCTCTCGCACTACGGCGAGATCATGCCTTCGCGCATCCTGTCGGCGCCGGACTACGGCCGCATCCAGTGGCCGTTGAGCCGCGTCGACTCGGATGCCTGGAACCTGGAGTATCGCTGGCAGCCGGCCGGCAGCCGCTGGCTGGATCTGTATGCCAATCTGTGGCGCACCGAGACCGACAGCGATACCTATACCGCGGGCGGCTTCCCCAACTTCGCGCCGGGCAATCCGCAATGGGACCCTGAAGCCAGCCCGATCCTGCGCAACACCGCTCTGGCCAACGCGCGCAACGATCGCACCGGCCTGACGGTCAGCAACCGCTTCGCGTTGCACTCCAGCCTCGACCTGACCGTAGGGGGCAACTGGCAGTACGAGAGCCTGGGTTCGCGCGATCCCTACTTCGGCACCACTGATGGCTGGCGCATGTTTCCGCGTGCCGGCCGCCGCCAGGAGGGCGAGGGCTACCTCAACCTGGAATGGCGTCCGCTCGATGTCCTCACCCTCAACGCCGGCGTCCGCTACAGCCGCTACTGGGCCTTCGACGACTTCCTCGACGCGCACCCGGAGCTTCTGACCAAGGGGGTGGGCAGCAAGCAGGCCACCTATCGGGTCAACGAGCTGCCCGAGCGACCGGCCAGCCTGCAGGCAGAGATCGATGCGCTGGAAGCAGAACGCGAGTTCTGGGAGAGCATCGGCATGGGCTCGGTGATCGATGATTCGATCCGGGGACTGCTGGCCTATTACGAAACACCGCAGGCAGTGGAGCACAACATCGCGTGGCTGCCCGACGCCAACGGCAACTATGCCCGTGCCACCAACCCGTGCCTCAACGGCGAGGTGGCTGCGATCCCGGGCGTGCTGCCGTTGTTCGCCGGCAGCGACCTGGTCTGCAGCATCGGCAACACCGTGCAGGCGCGGCCGGTGGATGGCAGCAACCGGCGCCAGCGCGATTACGCGTGGCTGCCCACTTTCTCGGCGACGGCGCATCTGTCGCCGGCCGCGCGCATCTACCTGCGCTACAGCGAAGCAGTGCGTTTCCCGAGCATGTTCGAAAGCACCATCGCCTTCTCCAGCAGCCTCAACCCGCTGTATGACCTCAAGCCGGAGCATGCCTACAACTACGAGCTGGGTTACGTGCACGACCTGTCGGCGCTGTTCGGAAACACCGCCGACGCCGACGTCAAGCTGGCCTATTACGTGCAAAAGACCCGCAACGTGATCGAGCGCGATGCCTACTTCCTGTTCGACAACATCGACAAGCAGACCATCCGCGGCATCGAACTGCAGGCACGCTTCGACAACCGCCGTTTCTTCACCGATCTGGGCATCGCCCGAACGCTGGAGAACGAGGTCTGCGACGAGAGCAGTGCCGTGCTGCTGGATGCCAACCGTGGCCTGGTCCCGAACTGCGTGCAGGACGGGTTCGTCAGCGGCTACCTGCTGACCCAGGCGATTCCGAAGCTGTCGGTCAACGCGTCACTGGGCACCCGCCTGTTCGACGAACGACTGGAGCTGGGCAGCCGCATCATCCACTACCGGCGCCACGAAAACCCGGACCTGCAGGCCTACCGCGACCGGTTGCTGGCCGGTGGCAGCAGCCTGCTCTGGCAGAACGTGCCCTTCACCTGGGGAAACATCACCACGGTGGATGCGTATGCGCGCTGGCGCTTCAACGAGCACGCCAGCGTGGAGCTGGTCGGCAGCAATCTCGGCAACCGCTACTACGTCGACCCGGCCACGCGGTCCACGCTGCCGGCGCCGGGCCGCACCCTCAAGCTGGGCATCACCGCACGCTTCTGAGCACCTGCATTCAAGCGTTGTACCCGTAGTTCCCTCAATCCAAGGAGCAACACCATGAAAATGATCTCCCGTTCCGTCCTGGCGGTCGCCGCCTCCTTCGCCCTGGCCGGCGCGGCGCAGGCAGCCGACATCGTCGGTGCGGCCAGCCCGGTGACCGATGCCGAGCTGTATGTCGCCGTCGGTGATTCCCAGGTCAACGGTGGCCCGCACTCGGCCGGCAAGGCCGGTATCGGCGTCGGCACCGTGTCCAACGCCCGTCGCGTCGATTTCCAGGGCCTGGCCAGCTATTCGGTGCCGACCACCATCAATGGCACCACCGTACGCACGCTGGCCATGCCGATCACCGGTGCGCCGGGCAGCCACTCGGGCATGGGCCACTTCAACTTCGTCAAGGTCGGCAGTGGCGATGTCTGGTTCGGTGAATGGTCCAAGGACGGCGCCGCAGGTGGCTTCAACAACCGCCAGGTGTACTTCGTCGGCGACCGTGCCGGCACCACCCTGCCGGCCGGCGTGGCCACCTACAGCGTGGCTGGCCTGAACAAGTTCAACGGCAGCAACCTGCTCAGCGGCACCTTCCGCGCCAACTTCGGCACCGGCACTCTGCTGGGCGGCCTCAGCGGCGGTGGCCTGTCGGTCAACATCAACGCCACCATCAACAGCGCCACCGCCTCGTTCGCAGGCGCGGCCACCGCCAACGGTTCGGTCAGTGGCACCACCCAGGGCCAGTTCTTCGGTGCCAATGCCGCCACCCTGGCCGGTATCGCCACCTTCGCCGGCAACAGCCAGTACGACACCGCCTTCGGCGGCAGCAAGAACTGATCGCCACGCCCCTGACGGGGCAGGGCAGGGACAAGCCGCGATCCGCCAGTCCCTGCTTCGGCCCGCTGCATCGCTTCACACCGGATCGACCATGCGCCTCCCTCTTTTCTGCCTCCTTCTGCTGGCGCTGACCGCCACGGCGCACGCCCAGCAGGACGACCTGCGCCGCGTGCTGGAGCAGGGCAACGACGTGCGCCATCAACGCCAAGACCAGCAGCGGCTGCAACAGGCCGAACCGGATCGGCCGACCGTCACCCTCGATGGCCGGACCCTGCGCGTGGAGCGCACGGTCGACGACCTGGGCCAGGCGCTGTACCTGTCGTTGCAGCACCAGCAATGGCCCGCCGCGCAGGCCTTCCTGCACGAGTACATTGAACTTCCCGGCCATGACCCGCTGCTGCGCCACTACGCGCAGGGCGCGCTGGCGCGGGTTGCGGGCGAGCATCATCGCGCGGCCCTTGAGTACGAGGCCCTGCTGGCCCGGCAGCCGGATTTCCTGCCTGCGCGGCTTGAACTGGCGCGGGTCTACGCCGAGGACCAGCGTGACCGGGAGGCGACGTCGCTGTTCACCGCGATCGCCGCCGACATCGATGACCGCGACCCTGCCACCGCCGGCGTGCGCGGCCGGGTGCAGGGGTATCTGCAGGCGCTACAGGCGCGGCGGCGCTGGAAGGGCGCACTGTCCGCCGGACCTGCATGGAGCGACAACATCAACCGCAGTTCGGCCAGCCGCACCTGCCTGTTCGGCGTGGGCGAGGACTGCATCATCGAGCGCAGGTTGCCCGATGCCCAGCGCGCACCGGGGGTGGACTACGACGGCAGCCTGGAACGCCGCTGGGCACTGGCCGGCCACCACGGCCTGTATGTGCGCGGGTTGGCCTTCGGCCAGGCATGGAAAGACAACCGCGCCTACAACGAACTCAACGCCACTGTGCAGGTGGGCTACAGCTGGCGCAGTGCGCGGCACACCCTGCTGCTGGCCCCCGGCTACGACTATCAGGCACTGGGCAACCGTACCCTGCAGGGCGCCGCAGGCGCGCATGCGGAATGGCAATACGCACTGGACCCGCGCAGCCTGCTGAAGCTGGAGGCAGACTGGAAGCGCCAGCGCTATCGGCAACCGGGGCTGGCCGACAACTACGATGGCGCGATGGGAGCACTGTACGCCACCTGGTTCCGTGCGCTCACTGCGCGCTGGACCGTCTTCGCCGGCATCGATCTGGCCGACAGCGGGGCGGCCGACGCGGCCAATGCCTATCGCCAGCGCGGCCTGCGCGTCGGCGCGGCGCGGCAGTGGAGCGGCACGACTGCCACGCTGTTCCTTTCGCTGCGCGAGCGCAGCTACGATGCCTGGAGTCCGCTGCTGGAAGCGCGCCGGCACGACGACGAGCAGAACCTCATCGCGCTGGTACGCAGCGAACGGCTGGCGGTGGCAGGCCTGGTGCCCAGCCTGAGCCTGCGCTACACCCGCATCGACAGCAATGTGGACTGGCTGTACAGCCATGACCGCAGCCTGCTGAGCCTGAAATGGGAGCGTGCGTTCTGACCGCGGGCCGGGCACACAGCGTGTTTGGCCGAGGTGAATGCGATCTCGCTGTTGTCTTCATCCGTCATCACGCGTTCTTGTAGGGCAACTCGCGCATCCTGCGGGCATTGCGGCCGGATGGGCCGCGCGTGTCAGGGAGTACAGCGTGCTGGAGTCGGGCGATGAACGGGAGGGGCTGCAGGGGCTACGGGTGCTGGTGGCCGAAGATGAATTCGCCATTGCGATGTTCCTGGCCGACTATCTGCAGCTGAAGGGCGCGCACGTCGTGGGCCCGGCCGGTGACCTGCGCGAGTTGGCGCGTCTGGTCGATGATCACCCGATCGACGTCGCCCTGCTGGACATCAACCTGGGTGGTGAGCAGGTGTACCCGCTGGCCGACCGCCTGTCCGAGGCGGGGACGCCGTTCCTGCTGACCTCCGGTTACGACGACAACCTGCCGAGCCGCTTCGCCAGCGCGCCGCGCTGCCCCAAGCCCTACCATATCGACGCGTTGGCCCGGCAGCTGGCCGGACTGGTCGCCGCACCGCGGGCTGCTGCGGGCAAGGTCTGACTGCGCGGCATGGGCCGGCGATTGGATACCGCTGCTCCCTCGTCCGTGCGCGGCGCAGCACCTCCGGCGCATCGTCTGGGTAGACTGCATGATGGCATGGATGCGCGCATCGCGCGCCATGACTGGTCAGGGACGCCGCTTGGCCCGACTGGGCGGTGGCCGGCGCATCTGCGCGCCACCGTGGACATGATGCTGGCTCATGGGTTTCCGATGATCATCCTGTGGGGCCAGGAGCTCATCCAGCTCTACAACGACGGCTATGCCGAGATCCTTGCCGACAAGCATCCCGCTGGCCTGGGGCAGCCCACCCGCGACTGCTGGCCCGAGGTCTGGCACATCAACGGGCCGATCTACGACCGGGTCTGGCAGGGTGAGACCGTCACGTTCGAGGACAAGTTGTACCCGCTGGCCCGGCAGGGCCGGCTGGAGGACGTCTGGTTCACCATCACCTACAGTCCGCTCCGCGGCGAGGAAGGGCAGGTGGGCGGTGTGCTGGTCACCATGTTCGAGACCACGGCAGCGCACGTGGCACAGGCCGCGCGTGAGCGCGAGGAGCGGCGGCGGCAGGAGAGCGACCGGCGCTTGGCGCTGGCGTTCAAGGTACTGCCGGTCGGCTTGTGCATTGTCGATGCGCAGGGGCGGATGCAGCTGTCGAACGACCAGATGCGCGCCTATCTTCCCAGCAGCCAGGTGCCCTCGGCCGATCCGGTCAACCAGCACCGATGGCAGGGCTGGCATGCCGATGGCAGCCCGATCGCACCGGAGGATTTCGCCATCGCACGGGCCCTGCGCGGAGAAACCGTGGTGCCCGGACTGGAGTTCCAGTTCACCCACGATGATGGGTGTGTCCGCTGGACGCGGGTCGCGGCGGCGCCGCTGCGCGATGTCGACGGCGAGGTGACGGGCGTGTTCGCCATCGCGGTGGACATCGATGATCTCAAGCGTGCCACCGAGCGGCAGGCGGTATTGCTGGCCGAGCTGCAGCACCGCGTGCGCAACATCATGGCCACGATCCACGCCATCGCATGGCGCACACGCGAGTCGGTCGACAGCGTGGACGAGTACGCTGACCGCCTGTGCGCACGCCTCATGTCGCTTTCTCGCACGCAGACCCTGCTCACCCGCAGCGCCAATGCCGGGGTGAGCCTGCGTGGCATGCTGGACCAGGAGATCGCGGTGCAGGGACACGCGCCCGACGGATTCCTTCTGCAGGGCGAGGAGGACGTGCTGCTGCCGCCCAAGGCGGCCGAGGTGCTGTCGCTGGCGGTCCATGAACTGGCCAGCAACGCGCTCACGCACGGCGCATCGGTGCACAGCGATACGCGGATCGAGGTGTCCTGGTCGATGCAGGACATCGACGGTGAAGCCTGGCTGGACCTGCACTGGTGCGAGCGGCGCGCGGTGAACGACGACTGGATCGTCCCTTCGCATCGCGGGCTGGGTCGGGCGCTGGTCGAACAGCGCATTCCCTACGAGCTTGGCGGTAGCGGCGAACTTGCGTTCTCACCCCAGGGCGTGGATGCGTGGATCCGCTTGCCGCTGCGCGAGCGCGACAGCCTGCTGCAGACCGATGCCACCTCCAGCCTGTCGCCGCCGCGCGGGTAGCGCCTGCGTTCCTTCAATGGCTGGCCGGGTCAGTGCGTGGCGGCTGCGCCGATCAGGGTGCAGGCGAGCGCCATCGCGACCGGTACCGCCAGATGACGCGTCGCCAGCGCGGTGCCCGTGGTCATCAGCGAAGCCAGGGCAATGCCGAGCGCGAGCACCGGCTGGCCCTGCAGGAACTGGTGGATGCAGCCGGCGCATCCAGCGACGGCCAGGCCAACGGCGAAGCAGACATGGAGCAGGGAGGCAGCATGCATGGGGGGTTCCTCGCGGTGATGCCGTGGGTAGCGGCCGGCGCCGGGGCAAGTTGAGCCGCGATCTTCCATTCCAACGAATGGATCACATTGTGTGCGCGCCACGGTTACGGCGGGCGACCTAGGGTGGTGCTGCAGAAACATTCGAAACCCGTACGAGGAGGCAGCGATGGCACGAACGATTCCCGAGGAGACGCTGGTGGTGGTGGCCGATGGTGGTTCGGCCCGGGTGTTCACCAATGTCGGCAGCGCGCAGCAGCTCACGCTGAAGCAGGAGGGCGAACTGCGGCTGCAGGACATCAGCGAGACGGGCGTCTCCGGGCAGGGCCCGGCCGGTGCCGTTCCCAAGGACATGTCCATCGCCCAGCTCAACGAAGCCACCTTCGCCAAGCAGGTGGCCGAACAGCTCAACGAGGATGCGCTCAACAACCGCTATGCCCACCTGCTGCTGGTGGCCGACCCCACCACGCTCGGACGGATCCGTCCGCTGCTGCACAAGGAGACGCAGGCACGGTTGCTGGGCGACATCGCCAAGGACCTGACCAACGCGCCGCTGGCAGACATCCAGCGCAGCCTGGCGGGGTAACCTCGGTGCCCTTCATGCGCACGCACCTGTCCAGCGAGCCGTCACGCGCCGAAGTGGAGGCGCGCGACGGCTGGCAGCTGCTGGAATTCGGTGCGCCCTGGTGCGGCCATTGCCAGGGGGCACAGCCGGCGCTGCAGGAGGTCGTGGAAGCACATGATCTGGCGCACTGGAAGATCGAGGATGGGAAAGGGCGGGCGCTCGGGCGCTCGTTCCAGGTGAAGCTGTGGCCCACGGTGATCCTGCTGCACGACGGCCGGGAAGTGGCACGCGTGGTGCGTCCGCGCGTGCGTGCCGATCTCGCCGCGCTGGAGGGCGCGCTGCCCGACTGAGGGCACGCTGCACCGGGGACTGCGGCCGCACTGCAGCATGCGATGCACGGGCACTGGTGCTAGCATCGGTACACCATCTGAATCGATCCAAATGCCGATGCCCACGCTGGACCGTCGTCTCCTGATCGCCTTCGCCGCCACGGCCATGCTCGCCTCCGGCGCGGCCTGGGCAGCGCCTTCGAAGTCCGCCGCCGACAAGGCGTATGCCTCGGTGGACCCCTTCATCGGTACCGGTGGTGAAGGGCATACCTACCCCGGCGCGACGATACCCTTCGGCATGGTCCAGCTCAGCCCGGACACGCGCATCCAGCCGCGTGAGAAGGCTTACGGCTGGGCCGCCGGATACCGTTATGACGACAGCAGCATCGTCGGCTTTTCGCACACCCACTTCTCCGGCACCGGGCATTCTGATCTCGGCGACATCCTGGTGATGCCGTTCACCGGAAACCCGGGATTGGAACGCGGCGACCCCGAACGGCCCGGCAGTGGCTATGCGTCGCGCTTCCGCCATGACGGCGAAAAGGCCGAACCGGGCTACTACGCGGTGACCCTGGACGATTACAAGGTGCGCGCCGAACTGACCACCAGCGCCCGGGTCGGTGTGCATCGCTACGCCTTCCCCAAGGGCGTCGATGCCAAGGTACTGCTGGACATGCGGACCAGCATGTACGACTACCCGGGCAAGGTGCTGTGGTCGCGGGTGCGGGTGCGTACGGACGGCACCATCACCGGTTTCCGCGAGACCCGCGGCTGGGCGCCGGGGCGCCAGCTGTATTTCGCCATGCGCTTCTCGCAACCGTTGGCAGGCCATGCGCTGCACAACACCGAGCAGGACATCGTGTACAAGGGCTTCCCGCCGCCGGGTGAGAAAGATCCGGCACAGCGCGCACAGATCGAAGGCCGCCAGCTGGTCGGCACGTTCGATTTCGGCAGGCTGGATGCTCCGCTGGTGGTGAAGGTGGCGATCTCGCCCGTGAGCGAGGCCGGTGCGATCGCCAACCTGGATGCCGAGGTCGCCGACTTCGACTTCGACCGCGTGCGTGCGCAGGCCCGGCAGGAATGGACGCAGGCACTATCGGTGCTGGACATCGATGCGCCGGAGCATGCGCGGCGTAGCGCCTACACCGCCCTGTACCACACGATGCTGGGGCCGACGCTGTTCATGGATGTGGATGGCCAGTATCGCGGCCCCGACAACGCCGTGCATGTCGCCAAGGGGTATGCCCACTATTCCACGTTCTCGTTGTGGGACACCTACCGGGCGCTGCATCCGCTGCTGACTCTGGTGCAGCCGGAAAAACGCAACAGCGACTTCATCAACTCGATGCTGGCTCACCACGAACACAGCCCGTACGGCATGCTCCCGGTGTGGTCGTTCCACGGCCTGGAAGACTGGTGCATGATAGGTTACCACGCGGTGCCGGTCATCGCCGACGCCTATGTGAAGGGCATCCGCGGCTTCGACGCCGCAAAGGCGCTCGACGCGATGGTGGAGACCGCCAATTACGGTCCCTACGACGGCATCGCGCAGTACCGTGAGCTGGGGTATGTGCCCATCGATGAAGAGGGCGAAGCGGCCAGCAAGACCCTGGAATACGCGTTCGACGACTGGACCATCGCGCGCATGGCGCAGGCGATGGGCAGGAGCGAGATCGCGGCGACATTCGACAAGCGTGCGGCGAACTGGCGCAATGCCTTCGACAAGGACACCGGCTTCATGCGTGCGCGCAAGCGCGACGGCAGTTTCCGCACCCCGTTCGATCCCAGCGCCAGCGGCTACGGCACCGACTACACCGAGGGCAATGCCTGGCAGTACTCGTGGTACGTCCCGCAGGACGTGGCGGGCCTGGCCGCCGCGCATGGCGGCAGCGACCGGCTGCTGGCGAGGCTGGACGAGGTGTTCAACGCCACGGTCGATCCGGCGGTCTTCGAGCACATGGAAGACATCACCGGCCTGATCGGCTGGTATGCGCATGGCAACGAGCCCAGCCATCACGTTGCGTACCTCTACGCCTACGCTGGTCAGCCCTGGCGCACGCAGGCGCGCCTGAAGCAGATCATGGACACCCAGTACGCCGACCGTCCCGATGGCCTGGCCGGCAACGATGACGTGGGCCAGATGTCGGCGTGGTACGTGTTCACCGCGCTGGGCTTCTATCCGGTGGCGCCGGGCTCGGGGGAGTACATCCTGGGCCGCCCGTTCCTGCCAAGGACCGCCATGCGCCTGCCCAACGGCAGGACCTTCACCATCGTGGCCGAGGGGCTGGATGACAGGCACACCTATGTGGGCAGTGTGTCCCTGAACGGCAAACCGCTGCAGCGCACCTTCCTGCGCCACGACGAGATCATGGCCGGGGGCGAGCTGCGCTTCACCATGCAGGCCGAGCCGAACAGGGACTGGCCCGGGCAGGGCGCGCAGGCGCCGTACTCGATGTCAACGCCGTAACGGTAGCGCCGGGCCATGCCCGGCGGCTTTGCTGTCACACCATCCCGCCATTGGCTCGCAGCACCTGGCCATTGATCCAGCCGCCGTCGGTTCCAGCCAGGAAAGCCACCGCGCCGGCGATGTCGTCCGGCGTGCCCAGCCGCTCCAGCGGATTCATCTGCGCCAGGCGCTCGATCAGTTCCGGCGACTTGCCCTCCAGGAACAGGTCGGTCGCGGTCGGGCCGGGTGCCACGGCATTGACCGTGATGCCACGGCCACGCAGCTCCTTGCTGAGTATCGCCGTCAGGGTTTCCACGGCCGCCTTGCTTGCGGCGTAGACACCGTAGTTCTCCAGCTTGAGGCCGACCACGCTGGTGGACAGCGCGACGATGCGGCCGCCGTCGCGGACGCGTCGCGCGCTCTCGCGCAGCACGTTGAAGGCGCCCTTGAGATTGATGGCGGTGACCCGATCGAACAACGCGTCGTCGGTGGCTGACAGCGGCGCAAGCTGCAGCACTCCGGCGCTGTTGACCACCACATCGATGCCCTCGAATCGAGCCTCGACGGCATCGAACAAGCGGCTCACCGCCTGCGGATCGGCCACGTCGGCCTGCAGCGCAATGGCTTGGCCGCCGGCGGAGACCAGCTCGGCGGCCAGGGCATCAGCCTCTTCGCGGCGGCCGGCATAGTTGATCGCAACCGCATGGCCGTCGGCCGCCAGCCGACGCGAGATCGCGGCGCCGATGCCGCGGGAGCCGCCAGTGACCAGGGCGACGGTACGGGGAGAGGAGCTGGACATGAAGGCTTCCTTCGAAGACGCGCCCGCGTGGCGCCCCATCATCTTGCTGGTTCCTGCCGCCCGGATAATCATGGAGAATCCGACAACATCATCCGGATGTTCGAACAATGGATCGATTCACCGCCCTGCGCGCTTTTGTCCGTATCGTCGAACGTCGCAGCTTCACCCGCGCTGCAGAGGACCTGGGGCTGCCGAGGGCCACGGTGACCGACGCGATCAAGGCGCTGGAGCGGCGGCTGGGGGTGAGGCTGTTGCACAGGACCACGCGACGGGTGGTGCCGACCCTCGAGGGCGAAGCCTTCTATGGCCGCTGCCTGCGCCTGATCGCCGACATGGACGATGCCGAAGCCGCATTCCGTGATGTCCCGCCGCGCGGCACGCTGCGCATCGAAGTGCACGGAACGCTTGGTCGGCACCTGTTGTTTCCGCACCTGCCCGAGTTCCTGCAGCGCTATCCCGACATCGAGCTGGACGTGAGCGAGGGGGATCGCTACGTGGATCTGCTGCGCGAAGGCGTGGATGCCGCGCTTCGGGTCGGCACCCTGGCCGACAGCGATCTGGTCGCGCGGCGACTGGCACTGCTGCGCGAAGTCACCGTTGCCTCACCGTCCTACGTGGGTTCGCATGGGCTGCCGGACAGCATCGACGCGCTGCTGTCCGGTCATCGGATGGTCGGTTTCCGTTCCGGTGCCAGCGGACAGTTGATTCCTCTGGAGTTCCAGCAGGCCGGGCAGGTGCGCCATGTGCCTCTGCCGGCAACCGTGCGGGTATCCGGCGCAGATGCCTTCCTGGGGGCGGCACTGGCGGGGCTCGGCATCATCCAGGCGCCGCGCTACCGGCTGGATCCCTATATCGAACGTGGTCAGTTGCTGGAGTTGCTGGCGGAATCGCCGCCCACACCCAGCCCGTTGAGCCTGGTTCACCCGCGCAACCGCACGCCGTCGCCGCGGTTGCGGGTATTCATCGACTGGATTGCCGGCGTGTTTGCGCCGGACCGCTAGCGCCCGGCAGGGCCAGCTCGAACACGGTGCCCGATGCGTCGGAGACCACGCTCACCGATCCACCATGGGCCTGCACGATGGCGCGGGTGATCGCCAATCCCAGCCCGGCGCCCTCGTGCCGGCCGCGCTCGCCGCGGAAGAACCGGTCGAACAAGCGGGGCAGTGCCTGCATGGGAATCGGCGGACCGAGGTTGTGGACAGCAATCCGGCTCGTGGGCCCGGTGCCGTCCAGCCGCACCACGATCTCCGTACCCGGCGTGGCGTGCTGCAGGGCGTTGGAAAGCAGGTTGGCGACCGCCCGGTGCAGCATCAGGCGGTTGCCGTTGGCCTCTGCGCTGCCTTCCCGCCGCAGCGTGAGCTGGCGCTCCTCGGCCAGCAGATCGTAGAACTCCAGCAGCGCATCGACCATCGCATCCAGCGCCACCCCCTCGCGCGAGGGCAGGGCGCCGGGTGCTTCGGCCTGGGCCAGATAGAGCAGATCGCCCACGGTCTGTGCCAGCCGTTGCAGCTCTTCCGCGCAGGAGAGCAGCGTCTCGCGATAGGACTCGTTGCTGCGGGGGTGCGCGAGCACCACCTGCACCTGGGTCAGCATGTTGGTGATCGGCGTACGTAGTTCGTGGGCGAGGTCTCCGGAGAACCCGCTGAGGCGCTCGAAGTCCTGTTGCAGCCGCGCCAGCATCCCGTTCAGGCTCTGCGCCAGCTGTTCCAGTTCGACGGGCACGTGCTCGGCCGTGAGCCGGCGCTGCAGTCGTCCGGCGGTGATATGGCGGGCCTCGTCGGCCAGCGTGCGCAGTGGGCGCAGCGTCTGCCGCACGACGTAGCCCCCCAGCAGGCTGCTGGCCACCGCAGCAGCGACCAGAGCGACGGCCAGCAGGTGGCGGAAGCGCTGCAGGAAGTCGGCATGGCGCGCATCGTCGATCGCCAGCAGGGTGGCCAGGCTACTGCCATCGGCCAGCGTCTGCCGCAGATTGAGGGCGTGCAGGCGGCTTCCGTCGGCCAGCGTCCAGTCATGGCGGCGCGGTTCAGTGTCGGCGGGTTGGGTCCGCGCATGCGCGCGCAAGGCCTCCGGCGCGGTGGAGAAGAGCACGCCGCCCTGCTCATCGACGATGTGGAAGGCGATATCGGGATGGTGGCGCAGCGCATCGCCCAGGCGCTGGGCGCGCTCATCGGACGTGCCGCTGCCGGCGAGGTCGGCGATCAACGCGGCCTTGTTCTCCAGCTCGGCGAAATCCTGTGCGACCAGATCATGGCGCGCGCTCAGATAGATCGCCACGCCCAGTGCAGCCAGCACCAGCGTACCGACCGTGGCGAACAGCACGGTGAGGCGGACGGCAATGGAGCGTCGCAGGCTCATTGCGGTTGCGCTGCTTCGACCTCGGGTGCCTCCAGCACGTAGCCCATCCCGCGCACAGTGACCACCAGCTTTTCGGCGAAGCCATCGTCGATCTTGGCGCGCAGGCGGCGTATCGCCACATCGATGACATTGGTGTCGCTGTCGAAATTCATGTCCCACACCTGCGAGGCGATCAACGAGCGTGGCAGGACCTCGCCGCGCCGTCGTGCCAGCAGCTCCAGCAGCGCGTATTCCTTCGGGCTCAGTGTGATGCGCTGGCCACCGCGCTCCACGCGCCGGCGAAGCGTATCCACCACCAGATCGGCGACGACGATGCGGTCAGGCTGAGACTGGCCCTGACCGCGTCGCAGCAGGGTACGCACGCGTGCCAGCAGCTCGGCGAAGGCGAAAGGTTTGGCCAGGTAATCATCGGCACCCAGTTCCAGCCCCTGCACGCGGTCGGCAATGCTGCTGCGCGCCGACAGGAACAGCACCGGCACCTGCCACCCCGCATCGCGCAGGCGCGACAGGACGTTCCAGCCATCGAGACCGGGCAGCATCACATCGAGGATGACCAGCTGGTACTCGCCGCTTGCCGCCAAATGCAGGCCGTCCACGCCGTCGCAGGCGAGATCGACCACGTAGCCCGCTTCGATCAGGCCCTGTCGCAGGTAATTGCCGGTCTTGGGCTCGTCTTCGACGATCAGCAGCTTCATCGTGGGCATGCCGGCCCGCGCAGCGCCGCCCTCATGCCAGCGGGTCCAGCGTGCCGAGCACGGCCACGCTGGCCAGTACCAGCAGCCCGAGTGCGGCCTCGAAGGTGAGGCTGTGACGCAGCGAGCGCAGCGGGCGGAACTGCCAGCCGCCACGGATGGCGGTGGCGAGTGCCGGCACCAGCCGCCAGCGGTGCAGCGCGGCCAGGCCGAGCATGCCCGCGACCAGGGCCAGCTTGAACAGCAGCCAGCGCCCGTGCGCGGTGTTGAACAGGGTCTGCAGCGAGCCCTGCAGATCCACGTAGGTATAGGTGCCGGTCATCGCCAGCAGGGCCACGATTACCGTACCGGGCAGGGCGAAACCATGCGCCACCTGCCAGAGTTCATGGGTGCGTTCACGCAGGGAAGGGCCCTGGGTGCGCAGGGCCAGATGCAGCACCGCGGCGATCGCGCCGACCCATGCGCCTGCGGCGAGCAGGTGGACGGTCCCGGCCGCCAGGCGCAGCGCACCGCGGATGCCGTCGCCGGCGGCGGCGTGGCCGTTCCAGGCCAGGCTTGCCAGGGCGACCGCCGAGAGCGGCAGCAGGATGACACGGCGCGCCCCGGCCACTTTCGCGCTTGCGGCAAGCAGCGGCAGCATTGCCAGCAGCGCCAGCGCACGCACCAGTGCCGCTTCGCCGACCGGTGTGGCGGTGGTGAACCATGCGACGGTCGCTTGATCGACCGCGGCAAGCGGAAGCCCCAGCACGCCTGTCACCCGCACCGCCGCGTCCAGCAGCACGACTGCCAGCGCGATCACGGCCAGTGGCAGGAAGATGCGACGCGCAGGCGCAGGGCGGATGAACAGCATCCTGCCGAACAGCAGCATCAAGGCCAGGTACAACGCCAGCCGCAGGGCATAGGGAGACAGTTCGATCACCACCGCAGCTTACTTCACGCTGAAACGATAGTCGCCGGTGACGGGGTGGCTGTCCTGGCCGACGGCGCGCCACTGCAGGCGATAGTCTCCGGCAGGCAGCGGCTTGGCGAAACTCACGACCAGCCGGTGACCATCGTCCGACACCTGCTGGGAAAGGGCAGGCATCGCCATCAGGGTGCGGCCATGGGCCATGCTCAGTTCGATGCGGGTGGCGCGCGGCATCACCCGCTCGCTGAAGGTCAGCTCGATGCGGTTGGCAGGCGCGACGCTGGCATCGGCGGCGGGCGTTGCCTTCACCAGGCTGGGGTGTGCAAGGGCCAGCGGAGCGGCGGCGACGCCCGGCAGCAGCAGGAGCAGAGCGGCGGAGCGGCGGAGCGAAGACGACATGGTGGGTGCCTGCAGGAATGGGGCGCTCAGGCTGACGGCGGGCACCTTTCGTGGCCCTGACCCGGACATTACCGATCTGTCAGGTTGGCCGGTGCCGGGCCGACCCGCCCTTCCCATCATCGGCGCGCGCGTGCGCAGGCACGCAGGGCGCGGCGCCGCTGGAATGCCGGCAGCACAGCGGTGCCCGCCGGCTGAACAGCGCCCGAGTCGAAACCTGAACACGTCGCTGCAGCGCTATAACTATACAGGATATCCGGTATAGTTAATTCACCCCCTTTTGCCCAGGTTCGTTCCCATGGCCTTGTCCCAGCCCCTGGCCGATGCTCCGGCCCTGTCCCGTGCCCGGCGTTGGGCGCTGTTGTTCACGGTGGCCGCCGGCCTGCTGCTGGTGACGCTGGACAACTCGGTGCTGTACACGGCGCTGCCCACGCTGACGGCAGAACTTTCCGCCAGCGCGGGTCAGGCGCTGTGGATCATCAATGCCTATCCACTGGTGATGGCTGGCCTGCTGCTCGGTGCGGGCACGCTGGGCGACCGCATCGGTCACCGTCGCATGTTCCTGATCGGCCTGGTGGTCTTCGGCGTGGCTTCGCTGGCGGCAGCGTTCTCTGTCACCGCAGCGCAGTTGATCGCTGCCCGTGCGCTGCTCGCCGTGGGCGCCGCGGCGATGATGCCGGCCACGCTCGCGCTGATCGGCCTCAGCTTCCATGAAGAGCGTGAGCGCAACATCGCCATCGCGATCTGGGGCTCGGTGGCGATCGTCGGCGCCGCACTCGGACCGATCATCGGTGGCTGGCTGCTGCAGCATTTCTGGTGGGGATCGGTGTTCCTGGTCAACGTGCCGGTGGTGATCGTGGCCTTCGTCGCGACGCTGCTGCTGGCGCCGGAGGGGCAGCGCGACACGTCCCGACCGTGGGATCTGCTGTCCTCGCTGCTGGCGCTGGCGGCGCTGTCGGGGCTGGTGCTGGCGATCAAATCGCTGATCGCCACGCCGCCTTCCTATGGCCTCGGCGCGGCGGCATCGGTGCTGGCGCTGGCGGCGGGCGCCGCGTTCGCCCGCCGCCAGCGGCGCCTGCCGCATCCACTGCTGGACTTCGCGATCTTCCGCAATCCGGCATTCCTGGCCGGTACGCTGTCTGCGGTGTTCACCCTGTTTGCGATGGCGGGCCTGCAACTGCTGACCACCCAGCGTTTCCAGCTGGTCGCCGGATTCACGCCATTGCAGGCGGGCCTGCTGGTATCGGTGGCGGCGCTGGGCAGCCGGCCCAGCGCGCTGCTCGGCGGCAGCATCCTGCACCGCGTCGGCCTGCGTCCGCTGATCTGCGGCGGACTGGCCGCGGGGGCACTGGGAGTGGGCGTGGTCGCGTTCGGTTTTCCGCACGGACTGGGCTGGGTCGTCGCCGGCATGGCGATCACCGGGTTCGGCATGGGCTCGGCAATCTCGGTCGCATCCACCGCCATCCTCAACAACGTGCCTGCGCACCGTGCGGGCATGGCGTCCTCCGTGGAGGAGGTCTCCTACGAATTCGGCGGCCTGCTGGCGGTGGCGATGCTGGGCAGCCTGGGCGCAGCGATGTACGGCGCCTTCCTGCCGGTATCGGCGGATGTTCCGGCACTGGCGCGGGAAGGATTCGCCCAGGCGCAGCAGGTCGCCCGCGAAGCCGGCCCGGGCGAGTGGTTCGCCGGCGCCACCGCCGCCTATGACCGCAGCTACCAGATCGTGCTGCTGGTCATCACCGCGGTGCTGGCCGTGGGTGCAGCGCTGATCGCGCGCCTGCTGCGCGGGCGGGCGGGGAGCCGCGAGGGAGCGGCCGATCGCGTAAAGTAGTGCGATGAGAACCAGCAAGCGCCAGCGCATCCTCGATGCCGCCGTCAACGTGATCAATCGAGACGGCGTGCGCGCGGTGACCTTCGAGTCGGTGGCGGCAGAAGCCGGCCTCACGCGCGGCGGCCTGCTGTATCACTTCCCGTCGCGCGAGGCACTGCTGCGCGGCATCGACGAGCACCTGGTGCACAACTGGGAGGCATCGATGGAAGCGCTGCTCGGAAAGCGTGCCAGCGAGGCCACGGCGCTCGAGCGCTATCAGACCTTCGTCCGCGTGTCGGCGCAGAGCGCGACGCGCGCCGAGCTGATGTTCATGCTCGAATCGGTGGACCCGGAGGCCGGTGAGCGGCCATGGAGCCCGGCCGTGCAGCGCTGGGCGCCATCGCCGCCGCCGGCCGGCGTGGTTGATCCTGCGGCGCTGGACAATTTCGTGGCACGGTTGGCGGCCGATGGGCTGTGGATCTACGAGGCCATGTACGAAGGACAGCTGGACGACGCGGTGCGCGCCCAGGTGGCCGAGCGCATCGCGGGCCTGTTGTCACCCGGCCGATGATGGGGGTTGCCCACTGACGATGGCGGGTCCCGCCATGGCCGCGTTCATGCCGTTGGCATGTCTTCCGGCCGCAACCGCTCTGGATGGGTGTACACATTGAATCCACTGCCGCGGGCGAAGCCGACCAGGCACAGCCCTGCGCTGCGCGCCAGATCGATCGCCAACGCCGTTGGCGCGGACACGGCGGCCAGTACGCTGGCACCGGCGCGCACTGCTTTGCTGACCATCTCGTAGCTGGCCCGGCTGGAAATCAGCAGCAGTCCACCGTCGATGGCGTGCTCGTTGTGATGCAGGGCGCCGATCAGCTTGTCCAGTGCATTGTGACGGCCCACGTCCTCGCGCACCCAGCCGATGCGCCCGTTGGCGTCGGCCCAGGCGGCCGCGTGGGTGGAGCCGCTGGCCGCATTCATCGGCTGGTGCTGCGACAGCGTGGCCAGTGCCCGCTGCAGGGCCGCCGGCGCGTAGGTCCGTCGTTCGCGTACCGGGGGCAGGGGCCGCAGCACATCCTCGAGCTGCCGTGTTCCGCACAGGCCGCAGCCGCCACGGCCGGGCAGCAGGCGGCCATCGGCCGGATCCAGACCGGCGCCCGGTGCCTCGGCGGCAACCGTCATCCGCAGTTCGATGCCTTCCAGCTGCGGCGCCACATCGATCGAGAGCAGCTGCGTCGGCGTGGTGATCAAGCCCTCGCTGAGCGAGAAACCGAGCGCAAAGTCCTCCAGGTCACAGGGCGTGGCCATCATCACCGCGAACACGGTGCCGTTGTAGTGCAGCGCTACCGGCACCTCTTCGGCGACCACGTCGGCCTGCGCCTGCACCTGCTGCCCGCCCTCGCGCCAGCGCTGCAACGTGCGCTGCGCGGTGCCGGCAGGCGGAGAGGGCGGCGGGGGCGAGTCAGCCATGCAGAGTGTCCGGACAGAGTGAGCGTGTCATGGGCTGTTGGCCCACGCCCCGAGGATAACGCAGTGCGTCCGTGGCAATGCAGCAGACTCCGTCGCCCCGGAGGCGCGCCGGAAGATTCGGGGCGGCTCTGGCGAAGCGGTCCCGGCCGTGCTTGACTCTGTCTGTCGTGCCCTTCGCAGTCTCGTCTCCTGGCGCCAGGTCTTCGAACATGTCCGAGCAGAAACCACCCCGTTACAAGCCCTACAACCAGCCCGCAGGCGGCTGGGGTGCGGCCGGCGCCACCGCCCGGGTTCTGCTGCAGCAGAGCGTGATCGGCAACGGCTCCAGGGCACTGCTGGCGATGAACCAGCCCGCTGGCTTCAAATGTCCCAGCTGCGCCTTCCCCGACGCCGACGAGCGCAGGAAACTGGAGTTCTGCGAGAACGGGGCCAAGGCACTGGCCTGGGAGGCGACCCGGTTCCGCGCAGATCGCGAGCTGTTCGCGCGTTATACCGTCAGCGAGCTGATGGAGCGGACCGACTACTGGCTGGAAATGCAGGGGCGGCTGACCGAGCCGATGCGTTACGACGCAGCCACCGACCACTATGTGCCATGCAGCTGGGACGAGGCGTTCGCACTCATCGGCCGTCACCTGCGGTCACTGGACAGCCCGCATCAGGCCGAGTTCTACACGTCGGGCCGCACGCCGAACGAGGCGGCGTTCCTGTATTCGATCTTCGTACGCGAGTTCGGCACCAACAACTTCCCCGATTGTTCGAACATGTGCCACGAGCCGACCAGCCGTGGCCTGCCACCTTCCATCGGTGTGGGCAAGGGCACCATCGTCCTGGAGGATTTCGAGCACGCCGAGGCGATCTTCGTGATCGGCCAGAACACCGGCACCAATTCGCCGCGGATGATGGGCAACCTGGTCGAGGCGCGCAGGCGCGGCGTGCCGATCGTGGCGGTCAACCCGATGCCCGAGCGCGCCCTGATCCGGTTTGCCGAGCCGCAGGATGTGGTGCAGATGGCGACCTTCGGCTCCACCGAGATCAGCAGCGAATTCGTGCATATCCGCATTGGCGGTGACCTGGCGCTGATCAAAGGCATGATGAAGGTGATGTTCGAGCGCGAGGCACAGGGCCAGCGCGTGCTCGACCATCGGTTCCTGGATGAACATACGGTCGGCCTGGAGGCCTTGCGCGCGGACGTGATGGCGCAGGACTGGGACGACATCGTCATGGTCTCCGGCATCTCGGAGGCGCAGATCCGGCGCTGCGCCGAGATCTACATCCGCTCCAATGCCACAGTGATCTGCTATGGCATGGGCCTGACCCAGCACCAGTATGGTTCGCGGCTGCTGCAGCAGGTCGCCAATCTGCTGATGCTGCGCGGCAACTTCGGCAAGCCGGGGGCGGGGATCGGCCCGATCCGGGGTCATTCCAACGTGCAGGGCGATCGTACCGTCGGCATCGACGAGAAGCCGGCGGCAGCGTATCTGGATCGCCTGCAGGAGGTGTTCGGTTTCAATCCGCCGCGGGAGCACGGGCACCATGTGGTCGAGTCGATCGAGGCCATGCTCGATGGCAGCGCCAGGGTGTTCGTCGGGCTGGGCGGCAATTTCATCCATGCCGTGCCGGACACGCCCCGGGCCTACGAAGCCATGCGCAGCCTGCAGCTGACGGTGGGTATCGCCACCAAGCTCAACCGCGGGCACCTGGTGCATGGGCGCGATGCGCTGATCCTGCCGGTAGTGGCGCGCTCGGAACGTATCGTCACGCCCGCAGGCGAGCAGTTCGTGACGATCGAGGATGCGATGTCGAACGTGACCGCATCGCGCGGTGTTCTTGAGCCGGCCAGCGACCAGCTGCTGCCGGAGGTCGAGATCGTCTGTCGCATGGCGATGGCGACGCTGCCGGACAGCAGGGTCGACTGGGCAGGTTGCAGGCATGACTATGCGCGGATCCGTGACCTGATCGCTGCCGTGTACCCGCAGATCTATGCAGGCTTCAATGAGCGCATCCGGCAGCCGCACGGCTTCCATCTGGACATTGCACCGCGCCGCCGGGTGTGGCCCACCGCCAACGGCAAGGCCAACATCCTGGTGATGCCGGGCCTGGATGTGGACGACCCGGTGCACGATCCGGACATGCTGCGACTGGCCACAGTGCGTTCGCATGACCAGTTCAACACCACCATCTACAGCTACAACGACCGCTATCGCGGCGTGTACAACGATCGCAGGGTGGTGTTCATGAACATCGAAGACCGGCTGGCACGCGGTCTGGAGAAGGAGGCGCGGGTCAGCCTGGAGACGCTCAGCGCAGATGGCGTGCGGCGTCGCATCGACGGGCTGACCGTGCTCGACTACCCCATGCCACGGGGCGCGCTGGCGGGCTACTACCCTGAGTTGAATGCGCTGCTGCCGCTGGACTACTACGATCGCCTCAGCGGCACGCCTGCGGCGAAGTCGATTCCGGTGCGCATGCGAGCAGACACAGGCAGCGCGGACACCGCATAGGATCGGGCGGCGGCCCGTCCCGCCACGCCCATCGGCTATGATGCCTGCGATGAATGCTGCTGCTCTCCTGCTGCGCTGGCTGTTGCTCGTTGCCCTGGTGCTGAGCGCACCCGAGCTGGCGCGGGCTGCGTCGGGCGACGGTGGACAGTCCGACACGGAGCACTGCGCCGCGTCGCATGAGACGGCCGTGGATCGGGCCGGATGCTGCGGCGATCGATCATCGGGCGACTGCGCAGCCAGTGAGTGCCCGTGCCCTCCCGCGTGTACCGGCGTGCCGGCGACCTCCTCCGCCGTGGCGATCACACCCTGGCGCGAGGCGCCACGCGCTGCCCTTGCACGACGGCCTGTGCCGCCGCCCCTGACCGACGCGTTGCGACCTCCCATCGTGTGATGGCCTGCAGGCGCCAGCCGCCTGTTGTCTTGCCTGTCCCATTCCCGATTTTCCCGCGCCTTCGATGCGTGGGTCGCGGGCGTTCCGCCCGCATGCACAAAGGAACCAACACGATGAACCGTTCTCTCTCTCTCGGCCTGCTGCTGGCCAGCATTCTGTCCGGCGCCGGCTGCGCCCGTGCAGCCGAAGAGGTGGCCGCGGCGCCGGGCCATGCCCACGCAGCGGCCGATGCCGCCTCCGTCCCCGATGCGCAGCTGCCGACCGCCATCGTCCACAAGACCGCCAGCTGCGGTTGCTGTGGCGTCTGGATCGAACACCTGCAGGCCGCGGGCTTCGCGGTGGACGTACGGGATACCGATGACATGAACCCGATCAAGCAGCGCCTGGGTGTGCCGGTCGGCAAGGGGTCCTGCCATACCGCCGAGATCGACGGCTATGTGGTGGAGGGGCACGTTCCGGCCGAGGACATCAAGCGGCTGCTGAAGGAGCGTCCTGCGGCGCGTGGACTGGTGCTGCCGGGCATGCCGGCCGGTTCGCCCGGCATGGAGACGCCCGACGGTTATGTGCAGCCGTACACGGTGGAACTGGTGCGCGGTGACGGCAGCACCGAGCCGTTCGCCCACCACGGCCAGGGCGGCTGAGGGTCGCTGCTGCTGTGGCGGCTCACAGGCCGCCACGGCTTCAGTGCGCGTTGTCGCGTTCCCTGGCCAGCTGTGCCTCGAAACTGCGCTCGGCTGAATCCGCGTAGGCGCTGCAGCGCATCGCTGCAGCACTGGCCTTGGCGCCTGCGGCATAGTCCCAGCCGCTGGCGCCAGGATGCGGGGTCAACAGCACGTCGCAGGGCAGGCGGCGCACGGTCGCGAAGCTGCGGCGATAGTCCTCGATCAGGTGCGGATAGCGGGGATTGCCCTGCAACCGGTAGCCCGGCGCACTGAGGCTGTCCGCATAGGCGATGCGTACCGGCCTGCCATCGCGGGTGTCGTTCCAGGTCCAGGCGGTGCTGCCCGGTGTGTGACCCGGCATGAAATGCGCGGTGAAGTGCATTCCGCCCAGCGACACGACCTCGCCGTCCATCAGGATGCGGTCGGCATTGGCCGGAGGGAAGGTGATGTCATCACCGAAGTGCAGATCGTTGCTGCCCCCGCGCGCCAGCAGGACGGCCGTTTCGGCGTTGCTGGCGATCTGCGCGCCGGTGCGGCGCTTGAGTTCGGCCACCGCACCGGCGTGGTCGGCATGGGCATGGCTGAGCAGGATCCAGCGCAGCTGCTGCGGTGCGACGCCGCGCTGCTGCAGGTTGGCCAGCAGGTGATCGGCCATCTGCGGCATGCCGCCATCGATCAGCACCGCGCCGTCGTCGGTCTGTACCAGCAGTGCGGTCAGGTTCTCGGTGCCGATCTGCGAGGTATGGTCGGCGATCTGCAGCGGCCTCATCGGCTGCAGCCATGAAGCATCCACCGTGTAGGCCCGCAGCTGGGGCAGGGGCGGCTCTGCTGCATGTAGCGGCGGGACCGCCACGGCAAGGACGAGGGCAGGCAGGAAAGAACGCATCGTGAAGGTTCGCTGGGAGGAGGCGCAGAAACTAGCATGGGCCTCGTCGGTCGCGTTCCGCATAGATTTCATGGCTCCCATAAGGCTAGGCGAGCCCGGCCCGCAGCCGGTCGTACAGGCGGACCAGGTCGACCAGCGTGCGCGCGCCCATCTTGCGCATCACCTGGGCGCGGCGCACCTTCACCGTGATCTCGCTGACGCCCAGGTCCGCAGCGATCTGCTTGTTGAGCCGGCCCCGGACCACGCCATCCACCACGTCGCGCTCGCCGGCCGACAGCGACTCCCAGCGCTGCTGGAGGGCGCCCAGTTCGTCGCCTTCGCGGCGGCGCTGGCGATCGATGCCGATGCCCTTGTGGATCGCATCCAGCAGTTCCTGGTCGCGGAAGGGCTTGGTCAGGAACTCGATCGCACCGTCCTTGATCGCGTTGACACCCATCGCGATGTCACCGTGGCCGGTGATGAACACCACCGGCAGGTGCAGGCCACGCTGGCGCATGCCGCGGTGGAATTCCAGGCCGCTCTGGCCCGGCATGCGCACATCCAGCACCAGGCAAGCGGGTGCATCCAGCAGCGGTTGTTCGAGGAACGCCTGGGTGGACGCGAAGCCCCGTACCTGCAGGCCCATCGAGGCCAGCAGATCCTCCAGCGCCGCGCGCACCGAGGGATCATCGTCGATCACGTACACGATGGGCGCCGGCTCGACGGCCGGTGCAGCGGGTCTACGCATGGCGGTCCCCGATGGCAACAGGCAGGTCGAACACGAAGCAGGCGCCACCGCCGGCAACGCGTTCCGCGCGGATGTGGCCGTCATTGGCCTCGATCATGGAGCGGCTCAAGCTCAGGCCCAGGCCGAGGCCGCTCGACTTCGTGGTCCAGAATGCCTCGAACACGCGCTCCGGCTGTTCCGCCGGCAGGCCGATGCCACGGTCGCGCACGCTCAGGGTGATCCGTTGCCCGTCGCGCCGGCTCAGCAGTGACAGCCGGCGTTCGGCCACCGCTACGCCTTCCATCGCATCGACGGCATTGAGAATCAGGTTGCCGATCACCTGCTGCACCTGCACGCGGTCGGCCTGCACCGGCGGCAGGTCCGGCTCCAGCAGCAGGGCCACGGTCACCCCATGCTGGTCGAGTTCGCTGCGCGAGAGCGCAAGCATTTCCTCCACGGCCTGATTCAGGTCGAAGGTGTCGCGCTGGGGTGCCGCACCCCGGGTCAGTCCGCGGATGCGGGCGATCACATCGCCGGCACGATGCGCGTCGGCGAGGATGCGTGACAGCGCCTGCCGTGCCTTGTCAACATTCGGCGGTTCCTGCGCCAGCCAGCGCTGGCAGGCGTCGGCGCTGCTGGCAATGGCCGCCAGCGGCTGGTTCACCTCATGCGCGATGGACGTGGTCAGCTCGCCGACGGTGGACGCGCGGGCGACCCGCAGCAGGCGTGCCTGCGCCTCCTGCACGGCCGCCTTGGCGGCTTCCATCTTCAGCGCCAGCCAGGTGGTGATGGCGATCACCAGCATGCCGATCACCGAATTGACCAGACCGATGCGGTAGGTGCCGAAACGCGTCAGCACGAAGCTCAGGCCGGTCAGGGCGACACAGGCCACGGCCAGGGCCAGCAATCCGCGCGGCGAAAGCACCCGCGAGGCTGCCAGGATCACCGCCGCATAGAAGCAGGCGGCTGCCACCGCGTAGTCGGTCAACGTGTCGAGCAGGAAGATCGCCACTACGGAGACGATCAGGGCCAGCAGCACCAGTGGACGGCGGGACGACAGCGAAGGCATCGGGACAGCTCCCTGGCGGGATGGAAAGGATAGCAAAGCCGGATCTGCCTTCCGCGGCAGGGCGTGTGGCCCGTGATGGCAGCGGCTGCCGCGCTGCACGTGCGCGCGATGATCTCGCGTCACTCCTCCAGGCTGGCATTCCAGAACCCCTGCAGGACGCCGGGCGTGGTGGATAACGCCGCCAGGATCGCATCCAGCTCGTCGCCATCGGCGGTGGTGGCATACAGCACCGCTTCGATCTCCACATCGCGCTCGCCGAAGGGATGGTGGTCCACCGCGCGCACGGGGTACTGGGCCTGTTCCAGCAACAGCAGCAGGCGATCCAGTACCTCTGCCTGCTGTTCGCGCTGGCAGACGACATTGATGGCATAGACGGCTTCGCTGAACGTCTCCGGCAAGGGCTGCCGCTGGATGCGGTTGACCACCGGCCGCAGCAGCGTGTTGGCGGCGAGCACGAACAGCGTGGCCATCACCGCCTCCGGCAACAGCTTGATGCCGGCACAGGCCCCCACTGCCGCCGAGCCCCACAGGGTGGCGGCGGTGTTCAGGCCCGAGACCTGCGCGCCCTCCTTCATGATCGCGCCCGCGCCCAGGAAGCCGACACCGGAGATCACGTAGGCGACCACGTGCAGCGGCGACGGCGGCCCGCCGTACAGGTCGTGGAAACGGACAGCCAGGTCGACGAACACCGCCGCGCCGACGGCTACCAGCGTGTTGGTGCGCAGCCCTGCGGTACGTTGGCGCAGCTGGCGCTCCAGGCCGATGGCGGCACCGAGGACGAAGGCGGTGGACAGGCTCAGCAGCGAGCCGAGCGTGGCGCCGGCGTTGAACGCGGGCAGGTTCAGGTTGATGGCGGACATCAGGATCTCCCCAGGCACGGCCGGCAACGCCTACTGCCAGCCGTAGCGACGGATGTAAAGCTTCTTCAGTGCAGTGGTCAGTGCGGCATAGCCGAACAGGATCGCCACCAGGAACGGCCAGTACCCTGCCGGCAGTGCCTGCAGCCTGAAGTAGGCGGCCAGCGGGCTCATCGGCAGGATCACGCCCAGAGCCATGATCAGTCCCGTCATCAGCAGCAGCGGTGGCGCGGCGATGCTCTGCAGGAACGGCAGCTTCGGCGTGCGGATCATGTGCACGATCAGGGTCTGGGTCAGCAGACCGACGACGAACCAGCCTGACTGGAACAGGCCCTGGTCGGCGGGTGTGCGAGCGTCGAACACGTACCACATCAGGGCGAAGCAGCTGAGGTCGAAGACCGAGCTGATCGGTCCGAAGAACACCATGAAGCGGCCGATGTCCGCCGGGTTCCACTTCAGCGGCTGCCGCACCAGTTCCTCGTCCACGTTGTCGAACGGAATGGCAATCTGCGAAACGTCGTACAGCAGGTTCTGCACCAGCAGCTGCAGCGGCAGCATCGGCAGGAACGGCAGGAAGGCGGACGCTACCAGCACCGAGAACACGTTGCCGAAGTTGGAGCTGGCGGTCATGCGGATGTACTTGAGCATGTTGCAGAAGGTGCGCCGGCCCTGGATCACGCCTTCCTCCAGCACCATCAGGTTCTTTTCCAGCAGGATGATGTCGGCCGCTTCCTTGGCGATGTCCACGGCGCTGTCGACGCTGATGCCGATGTCGGCGGCGCGCAGCGCGGGCGCATCGTTGATGCCGTCGCCGAGAAAGCCGACCACCTTGCCCTGCGCGCGCAGCTGGCGTACCAGTCGCTCCTTGTGCAGCGGCGTCAGGCGGGCAAACACGCGGTGGTGCTGCAGGGCGTGTGCCAGCGCTTCATCGCCCATGCGTTCGATCTGCGGGCCGGTCAGGATCGTGTCCGCGTCGAGTCCGACCTGGGCACAGACACGGGCGGTGACCAGTTCGTTGTCGCCGGTGAACACCTTGACCTCGACGCCATGCATCGCCAGTGCCTGCAGTGCCTGTGCAACCGATTCCTTGGGCGGATCAAGAAAGGCCACGTAGCCGATCAGGGTCAGTCCACATTCGTCGGACTGGGTGTAGGTCGCCTGCTGTGCGCTGGTTTCCTTCATCGCCACCGCCACCACCCGCAGGCCCTGTTCGTTCAGTTCCTCGGTGGTCTGCCGGACCCGCGCCAGCCGCCGTTCGTCCAGTGGCATGTCGTGGCCGTTCTCGCGCACGGTGGAGCACACCGCGAGCATCTCCTCGACCGCGCCCTTGCAGATCAGCTCATGGTGATTCCCGCATTCGGATACCACGACCGACATGCGGCGGCGCTCGAAGTCGAACGGTATCTCGTCCACCTTCCGGTAGTCCTGGCTCAGGCGCAGCGAGCTCTGCAGTTCCACGTGCTCCAGCACGGCGCGGTCCAGCAGATTGATCAGGCCGGTCTGGAAGTGGCTATTGAGATAGGCGAACTTCAGCACGTCTTCCGAGTCACGGCCGAACACGTCGGTATGCCGTTCCAGGGCGATCCGGTCCTGGGTGAGCGTGCCGGTCTTGTCGGTGCACAGCACGTCCATGGCACCGAAGTTCTGGATGGCGTCCAGGCGCTTGACGATCACCTTGCGGCGCGACAGCAGCACCGCCCCCTTGGCCAGGGTGGAGGTGACGATCATCGGCAGCATTTCCGGGGTCAGGCCGACCGCCACCGACAGGGCAAACAGGAAGGCTTCGGTCCAGTCACCCTTGGTCCAGCCATTGACCAGCAGCACGAACGGCACCATCACCAGGGCGAAGCGGATCAGCAGCCAGCTGACACTGTTGACCCCGGCCTGGAAGGCCGTGGGCGCACGGTCGCTGGCGATGCTGCACTCGGCCAGAGTGCCGAAATAGGTGCGGTTGCCGGTAGCCAGTACCACCGCGGTGGCCGTGCCGGAGACCACGTTGGTACCCATGAACAGCAGGTTGTGCTGATCGAGCAGGCCGGCCTGCGCATCGCCCGGATGGGCGAACTTCTCCACCGGCAGTGATTCCCCGGTCATGGCCGCCTGGGCCACGAACAGATCCTTGGCCGACAGCACCCGGCAGTCGGCCGGAATCATGTCGCCGGCCGAGAGCACGAGGTGATCGCCGGGTACCAGCTCGCGGATCGGCAGGTCCAGCAGCCGTGAGGGCCGCCGGCTGTGCAGGTGCGCACCGAAGTACTGATCGGCCAGGTCTGCCGCTTCGGTTCCAGGGGTGCGCCGCAGTACACGCGCCGTGTTCCCCACCAGTGCCTTCAGCCGTTCAGCGGCGCGGTTGGAACGCCCTTCCTGGACGAAGCGGATCAGGGTGGACAACAGCACCATCGCGCCGATCACCACCGTGGCCTTCGCATCCTCCGTCAGCCAGGAGACCGCTGCCAGCACGGTCAACAGCAGGTTGAACGGATTGCGGTAGCACTGCCACAGGTGGCGCCACCACGGCAGCGGCTTTTCGTGATCGACTTCGTTCGGGCCGAGGGCGGCCAGCCGTAAGTCCGCCTCGTGCTGGCCCAGGCCATCGGCGTGCGAGTCCAGCCTGCTCAGCAGGTGCGCTTCATCGAGCTGCGCCAAGGTGACCAGGCCGGCGGTGAGGTTGAACGGTACGCTCCCGCTGTTGCCGGGACCGAAGCCGGCTTCGGGCATCGCCCGGCGCCGGAACAGGTTGCCGGCGCGCCGGCTGCGCAGGAAAGCGTTGAACCAGGCATTGAGCAGGCTCATGGGGAACTCCTTGATGGGGCCGGCGCAGGACCGGCACGCAGGGGGCAGGGCGTCGCGTCGCCGTTCAGGCGGAGCGCAGGGCCAGTACGTCAGGCGACCAGGGCTGCATGCGAAGGCGCTGGCTGCCGCCGATGCACAGCGGCTTCATCGCGTCGCGGAGGGGGTAGGGCAGATGGCGCAGGACGCTGATGCGCTCGCTGATCGGCAGCAACGAAAGGACGTCGGCCACCACGCGTGGCGAGCCCAGCGCCAGCGAACGGGCAAACAGCACTGGGCCATGCACCCACAGCTGGCTGCGCAGGGCGGTGACATCGCGCGTACCCATCAGGCGGCGCAGGGTGATGTAGAGGGTCTTGCAGGACATGGGGGCACTCTCCAGGCAGGTGCGCCTGGCGGCCCCCCGCACTCACGCAGGCAGGGACCGGCCGCCAGGCGCCCGGTACGGGAGGAAACAGGCAGGCAGGGGCGCGTTGCGCCCGGCAGGGTCGGGATCCATCGGCGTCTCCGTGCAGGTGGGAAGGGGCTGCCGGGCGCGTTTCCCGGCGGTGGTGCCATTGTCGGCCGCTGGCCGGGCACGGCCTAGAGGCCCGTGGGTTAGCGTCGCTATACCTTGGTATAGCGGCCGCAGTCGAAGCTGACGGAATTGTCAGGCAGGCGACAGCATGGTGCCGGAGGTTGCCACCCAGGATGACGGCAGGCCTGCGCAGACCGGCGCGGGCACCGGATTGGACCCCCTGCCATGCGATTGCCTGATGTCACTGCGCTGCTGCGCCGCCGCCACCTCGCGCTGGGAGCGGCACTGCTGGTTGCCCTGTTGCTGGCGATGTTGTTCCACGGCGTTTCCCGCGGCGACGCACAGCCCAGCGCAGCACCGCCACCGGTACCGGTGGTCACCACGCGCGTCGAGCAGCGTGATGTCCCGCACTGGCGAAGCGGCGTCGGCACGGTGCAGTCGCTGCAGAGCACCGTGCTGCGCCCGCAGGTGGATGGCGTGCTGACCGAAGTGCTGTTCGAGGAAGGGCAGAAGGTGCGCAAGGGGCAACTGCTCGCGCGTATCGATGATCGCGCCATCCGTGCCGGTCTGGGCGGTGCACAGGCGGCGCTGGTGCGCGACCGCGCCACGCTGGACGCGGCGCGCTCGGATCTGTCACGGCTGCAGCATCTGTCCAGCGACCAGCTGGTGTCGCGGCAGATGCTGGAGCAGCAGGCCGCCACCGTGCAGCAGTTGCAGGCCACCGGCCGCGGCAACCAGGCTGCGGTGGACGCAGCGCAGGTGCAGCTCTCGTATACGCGCATCGTGGCGCCGATGGACGGCCGCATCGGTCTGCGCCAGGTGGATCCGGGCAATCTGGTGCGCGCCAGTGACACGCAGGGGTTGGTGACCGTGCAGCAGACCGATCCGATCTCGGTGGTGTTCGCGCTGCCGCAGGACGCGCTGCCGCAGCTGCGACAGGCGCTCGCCGCAGGCGGCGCACAGGTGCAGGCACTGGACCGCGAGGGTGGCCAGCTGCTGGCTGAGGGCACGTTGCAGGTGATCGACAACCAGGTGGACGAGGCCTCCGGTACGGTGCGGCTGCGCGCGCGCTTCAGCAATGCGTCCGACCAGCTGTGGCCCGGACAGCTGGTCAGCGTGCGGGTGCGCACCGGCCAGAGCACGGGCGCGCTGGTGCTGGATGCCGCGGCGATCCAGCGTGGCGTGCAGGGCAGCTTCGTCTACCGCGTGGTCGCTGATGGCAGCGTGGAATCGCTGCCGGTCACGGTCGGTGAACAGGACGGCGGGCAGGTGGTCGTGCAGGGTGAGCTGCGGGTCGGCGATGTGGTGGTACGCGATGGACAGTCGCGGCTGCGGCCGGGCACGGTGGTGGCCGAGGCCAAACCCGCCGCGGCGCCTGCAGCGGTCCGGCGCGGGGCGGCACCGTGAGCGCGCGCACCTCGCTGTCCAGCTGGTTCGTTCATCACCCGGTCGCCACGACCCTGTTGACCCTGGCGGTGGTGCTGCTGGGCGTGGCAGCATTGCCGCGCCTGCCGGTGGCGCCGTTGCCGGAGGCTGAGTTCCCGACCATCCGGGTCAATGCCAATCTGCCCGGTGCCAGCGCCGAGACCATGGCCTCGGCGGTGGCCACGCCACTGGAAACCCAGCTGACGGGCGTGCCCGGCATCATCGAGATGACCTCGACCAGTGCACTGGGCAGCACTTCGATCACCCTGCAGTTCGATCTGGAAAAGAACATCGACACGGCCGCGCAGGAAGTGCAGGCGGCGATCAACGCCGCCGCCGGCCGCCTGCCCAGTGAACTGCCGAACATGCCGACCTGGCGCAAGGTGAATCCGGCCGACAGTCCCATCCTGGTGCTCAGCGTGGTGTCGACCCAGATGTCGATGACCGAATTGAGCGATCTGGCCGAGAGCCGCCTCGCACGCTCGATCAGCCAGATCAGCGGCGTTTCGGAGGTCGGCATCGTCGGCCAGCAGCGTCCGGCGATCCGCATCCAGGCCCAGCCGGAGCGGCTGGCGGCGATGGGCCTGACCCTGTCCGACCTGCGTGGCGTGGCGCAGAACGCCAGCCTCAACCAGGCCAAGGGTGCACTGATGGGCGAGCAGCGCACGTCCACCTTCGAAGCCAACGACCAGCTGTTCAGTGCCCAGGACTACCGGCGCCTGGTCGTTGCCTATCGTGACGGCGCACCGGTGGTGCTGGGTGATGTCGCGCAGGTGATCGACGGCGCCGAGAATGCCTACGTGCAGGCGTGGCCGAACGGCCAGCCCGGGGTCGGCCTGATCATCAGCCGGCAGCCCGGCGCGAACATCGTGCGCACCACCGATGCGGTGCTGGCCGCCTTGCCGGAACTGAGCGCGAACCTCCCGGCCAGCGTCGATGTGGAGGTGCTCAACGACCGTACGCGCACCATCCGCGCGTCGCTGCACGAGGTGGAGCTCACCCTGGTACTGACCATCGTGCTGGTGGTGCTGGTGATGGGCCTGTTCCTGCGCCAGCTTTCCGCCACGCTGATCGTCGGCGCGGTACTGGTGGTTGCGCTGGTGGCGACCTTCGCCGCGATGTACGTGGCCGGCTTCAGCCTCAACAACCTGACCTTGGTGGCACTGGTGGTTGCGGTCGGCTTCGTGGTCGACGACGCGATCGTCGTGGTTGAGAACATCCACCGTCACCGCGAGGCCGGGCTCGGTCCGGTGGACGCCGCCCTGAAGGGCGCCGGCGAAATCGGCTTCACCGTGGTCTCGATCAGCCTGTCGTTGATTGCCGCCTTCATCCCGCTGCTGTTCATGGGCGGGGTGGTCGGGCGCCTGTTCGCCGAGTTCGCGCTGACCATCACCGTGGCGATCCTGATTTCCATCGTCGCCTCGCTGACCCTGGCACCGATGATGGCCGCGCACCTGATGAAGCGCATGCCGGCGCACCGGGACAGCGAGCGGACCCTGGCCGGGCGCCTGCTGGCCGGCTACGACCGCAGCCTGCAATGGGCCCTGCGCCGCCAGCGGCTGGTGCTGGCGGGCTTCGGCCTGACCGTGGCGGTGGCGGTGGCCTCGTACATAGTGATTCCCAAAGGCTTCTTCCCCCTGCAGGACACCGCCTTTGTGTTCGCCACCACCGAGGCGGCGCAGGACATCGGCTACGAGGACATGGTGGCCAAGCACCAGCAGCTCGCGCGCATCGTTGCGGATGATCCGGCCCTGCAGGCCTACAACCACGCGGTCGGTGCCACTGCCGGCAGCCAGACGCTGTCCAACGGCCGCTTCTGGTTCGTGCTGAAGGACCGCGGCGACCGCGATGTGGACGTGCACGGCTTCATTGACCGGGTGCGGGCGAAGATGGCCAGCGTGCCCGGCATCACCGTGTACATGCGCGCGGCGCAGGACATCAATCTCGGCGCCGGGCCGGCGCGGACGCAGTACCAGTATGCCCTGCGCGGACAGGACAGCCGCGAGCTGTCGCAGTGGGCCGAGCAGCTGACCGAGCGGCTGCGGGGCCTGCCGCAGCTGCGCGACGTATCCAATGACCAGCAGGTCGGCGCCAGCGTGACCCGGCTGGAGATCGACCGCACGGCTGCGGCGCGCTTCGGCCTGACCGCCAACGACATCGACCAGGTGCTCTACGATGCCTTCGGCCAGCGCCAGATCAACGAGTTCCAGACCGAAACCAACCAGTACCGGGTCATCCTGGAGATCGCGCCGGGCATGCTGGGGCAGGTCGATGCGCTGTCCTACTTCCACCTGCGTTCGCCACTGACCGGGCAGATGGTGCCGCTGTCGGCCGTGGCCCAGGTGCAGCCTCCGGGCAATGGTCCGCTGTCGATCAGCCACAACGGCATGCTGCCGGCGGTGAACCTGTCCTTCAATCTGGCCCCCGGCGTTTCACTGGGCGAAGCGGTCGGCCTGGTGGAGCAGGCGCAGGCGCAGATCGGCATGCCTGCCAGCATCAGCGGCCGCTTCCAGGGCACGGCACAGGCCTTCCAGGAGTCGCTGGCCAGCCAGCCGCTGCTGATCCTCGCGGCCCTGCTGGCGGTCTACATCATCCTCGGCGTGCTGTACGAGAGTTTCGTGCACCCGCTGACCATCCTGTCCACTCTGCCGTCGGCCGGCATCGGCGCAGTGCTGATGCTCTGGCTGTGGGGGCTGGACTTCTCGATCATGGCGCTGATCGGCATCGTGCTGCTGATCGGCATCGTCAAGAAGAACGGCATCCTGATGGTCGACTTCGCCCTCGACGCACAGCGCAACCGCGGGCTGGCGCCGCTGGAGGCGATCCACGAGGCCTGCCTGACCCGGTTCCGCCCGATCATGATGACCACGCTGGCCGCGTTGCTGGGTGCCATTCCGCTGATGATCGGTTTCGGTACGGGTTCGGAACTGCGCCAGCCGCTGGGCGTGGCGGTGGTCGGTGGCCTGCTGATCAGCCAGCTGTTGACCCTGTACAGTACCCCGGTGATCTACCTGGCCCTGGACCGCCTGTTCCTGCAGCGTCGCCGCGAGCGCAGGGAGGCGGCGGGCGCTGCCCTGGCGGACCCTGGATGAAACTGCTGATCGTGGAAGATGAAGGCAAGACCGCCCATTACCTGCGCACCGGCCTGGGCGAGCAGGGCTGGGCGGTGGATCTGGCTGCAGACGGTGTCACCGGCCTGCATCTGGCGCGCGAGTTCGACTACGACGTGATCGTGCTGGATGTGATGCTGCCGGGCATGGATGGCTTCAGCGTGCTGCGCGAGCTGCGCCGCAGCAAGCAGACACCGGTGATCATGCTGACCGCGCGGGACCGCGTGGATGATCGCGTGCACGGCCTGGGGCAGGGCGCCGACGACTACCTGGTCAAGCCGTTCTCGTTCATCGAACTGCTGGCGCGGCTGCAGGCCCTCGTGCGGCGTGGGCGCCAGCAGGAGCCGACCGAACTGCAGGTGGGCGATCTGCAGGTGAACCTGCTGGCCCGGCGGGCTTACCGCGATGGCTCGCGGCTGGACCTGACCGGCAAGGAGTTCGCGCTGCTGGCGCTGCTGGCACAGCGGCGGGGCCAGATCCTGTCCAAGACGGTGATCGCCGCCCAGGTCTGGGACATCAATTTCGACAGCAATACCAATGTGGTCGAAGTGGCGATCAAGCGCCTGCGCGGCAAGATCGACGGCCCTTACCCGAGCAAGCTGCTGCATACCGTGCGCGGCATGGGCTACGTGCTGGAAGTGCGCGAGGACGAGGGTGGGCGGGGATGAGGATGTCGATCGCCCAGCGCCTGTCGGCGATGTTCGCGCTGGCCGCATTGCTGGTGTTTGCTCTGCTGGGCGTGGGCGTCTATGGCGTGCTCGAGCGGCAGGTGGTGCGCTACCAGCATGCGGAACTGCAGACCAAGCTGCACGCGGTCAGTGGCAGCGTCGCGATGTGCGACAGCACCGAGCGCTGGAACAAGGTGCGCGAGAAGGTCGGCAACCTGATCTCCGGGGACCGCGACACTCTGGTCTGGGCATGGAGCGAGAACCCCACATTCCGCATCGGCCAGGCAGAGCCGCAGGTGCAGGCCCCCGGCAAGGGTGACAACGGCATGGGCACGCTGGCGCGTGAGGGTGGGCACCCGCTGCGCACGCTGTATGAACGGGTGCCGGGCAAGGGTGCGCGACCGGATGTGGACCTGTGGATCGGCATCGACTCGGAGCCCTATACGCAGGCGCTGCAGCGCTTCGGCGTTGCGTTGTGGGTGGCCGGCGGGCTGGGCGTGCTGCTGGTGGCCGGACTTGGCTACTGGATCGCCCGGCTGGGGCTGGCCCCGCTGCGGGCGCTGTCCAACGAGGCACGCTCGCTCAGCCCGCAGCGGCTGTCGCAGCGCCTGGCGGCGCAGGGACTGCCGGCCGAACTGGGCCACCTCACGCATGCCTTCAACGGCGCGCTGGATCGGTTGGAAGCAGCGTACACGCGGCTGGACGGGTTCAACGCGGACGTCGCGCACGAGCTGCGCACCCCCCTGGCCAATCTGATGGGACAGACCCAGGTGGCCCTGTCCCGTCCGCGTGATGTGGCGGCGCTGCAGGAGGTCATGCAGTCCAACCTGGAGGAACTGGAGCGCCTGCGTGCGATCGTCAACGATATGTTGTTCCTGTCGCGGGCCGGCCAGGGCGATATCGCGGTGGAAACGCGTCAGGTCCAGCTGGCAGACGAGGTCGCCACCGCCGGTGAATTCATGGAATTCCTGTTCGAAGAGGCCCAGCTGACGTTGCATGTCGAAGGCGACGCCACCGCCCGCATCGATCCGTCGTTGTTCCGCCGCGCGCTGACCAACCTGTTGCACAACGCCGTGCAGCATGCGCGTCCAAGCAGCGACGTGCGTGTGCAGCTGCAGTCCGAAGGCGAGGGCGTGCGGGTGGCCGTGCTGAATGAAGGGAACGGCATCGCCGCCGAGCATCTGCCCCTGCTGTTCGAGCGCTTCTACCGGGTCGACCAGGCCCGTGAGTATCGGGGCGAGCGCCATCACGGGCTGGGGTTGTCCATCGTCAAGGCCATCGCCGCACTGCATGGCGGCGAAGTGTTCGTGGCCAGTTCGGACGGTCTGACGACGGTCGGCTTCACCGTGGCACGGTGAAGGAACGATTCAGCCGGGCTGGCCGAAACGGTCGGCGAAGTCGTCGGTCGCGCGCACCAGCGCGTCGGTCGTGGCCGCTTCGTTCGCACTGTGGCCGGCAATCACCATCTCCAGCCTGGCTTCCGGCCACGCCTTGGCCAGTTCCCACGCGCTGCGTGGCGGACAGATGATGTCGTAGCGGCCCTGTACGATCACCGCCGGGAGGTGGCGGATCCGCTCCACATCGCGCAGCAGCTGGCCGGGCTCAAGGAAGGCCCCGTTGCGGAAGTAGTGCGCTTCTATCCGGGCCTTGGCCAGGATATCCATCGGGTCGCTGCTGGATTCGGCGGTCACCTCGTGCTGCAGGGTCGCAGCATTGTCCTCTCAGCCCAGCCACGCCATTGCGGCAGCAATGCGGATGGCGGGGTCCGGGCTGTCCAGGCGTGTCCAGTACGCCTGCAGCAGGTTGCCGCGCTCATCTTCGGGAATGTGCGCTTCATAGCGGTCCCAGCGCTCCGGAAATATCCAGCGCGCACCGCCCTGCGGCTCGGAAAACCATTGGTTCTCGATGTCCCGCCCCAGATACACGCCGCGCACGATGAGGCCGGTGACGCGGGCGGGATGGGCCTGCGCGTACGCCAGCGACAACGTCGAGCCCCAGGAGCCGCCATACACCAGCCAGCGCTCGATACCGAGGTGCTCACGCACCTTCTCGATATCGGCCACCAGTTCCTGCGTGGTGTTGTCGCGCAGTTCGCCGAACGGGGTGGAACGGCCGCTGCCGCGCTGGTCGATCAGCACGATGCGGTACCGCGCCGGGTCGAAGAAGCGACGATGCGTGGGTGAGATGCCGGCACCGGGACCGCCATGCAGATACACCACCGGAATGCCGTCGGGCGTCCCGCACTCTTCGACATGCAGGGTGTGCAGCGTGCTCACGGGCAGAGTGTGCTCGCGATAGGGCGTGATCGGGGGATACAGCGTGCGCATGATGGACGTCAGTGGACCGGGGCCTGACAGCATACCCCCGGCGCGCGCCTACAATGGCGTCATGTCCAGGCAGCCCACTCTCGACGACCTGCGCCGCTACGCGGTGGCGCGCACCCTGTTCCCGCCGACAACGTTGATGGCCGCGATCCGGCGGCTGGGCTTCGTACAGGCCGATCCGATCCGCGCGCCGGCCCGGGCACAGGATCTGACACTGCGGCATCGGGTGAAGGACTATCGGGCCGGTGACCTCGAGCGGCGTTACCCGCGCCTGCCGGTAGAGGAGGACTGCCTGGTCAACTACGGCTTCCTGCCGCGCGAGTACCTGGCGTTGATGCATCCCCGCGTGGCCCGGCGTGCATGGGACGCGGACACCGAACGCCGTGCGGCGGATGTGCTGGCGTTCGTGCGCGAACGTGGCAGCGTGCATCCGCGCGAGGTCGACCAGGCGTTCGCGCACGGCCGGGTGACCAACTACTGGGGCGGCACCAGCAACGCCAGCACGCATCTGCTGGAGGGCATGCACTATCGCGGCCTGCTGCGGGTGCAGCGGCGCGACAGCGGAACGCGCATCTACAGCGTGGCCGAGCATGCGCCGGCGGAGGACAGCGAGGACGGGCGCGTGCGGCGCGCGGCGGCACTGGTCGCGCTGATCGTGCGCAAGTACGCGCCGCTTCCATCGGCCAGCCTGACCTACCTGGCCCGGCTGCTGGGCTACGGCGCACCGCATCTGGCCGAGCAGACCCGGCAGGCGCTGAAGCTGGCGAAGGAACAGCTGGCGAGCGCTACCGTGGAGGGCACCACGTGGTACTGGCCGGCGGACGAGAATCCGCGCTCACGACGGCATGCGCCGGACGAGCAGGTACGCCTGCTGGCGCCGTTCGATCCGGTGGTCTGGGACCGCCGGCGGTTCGAGCTGCTGTGGGGCTGGGTCTACAGGTTCGAGGCCTACACGCCGGCGCCCAAGCGCCAGTATGGCTACTACGCGCTGCCGATGTTGTGGCGCGAGCAGGTGGTGGGGTGGGCCAATGTGATTGTCCGTGACGGCCAGCTTGAGCCATCGCTCGGCTATGCGGGGCGCTCACTGGCGCGCGACCGGCTGTTCCGCAGTGCGCTGGAGGACGAGCTGCAGCGCATGGCGCTGTTTCTGGCGGGCGGGCGCGGGGCCGGGTAGCGCTCGCAGCAGGTTGCTGTGGGCGCGTTCGCCATGATCGCCGAGCGTCGTTTCGATGACGTCGACGGCGCCTGCATGACGGCGCAGGCACAGTGGTAGCTCTGCCCGCCGGCTTCAGGAGTTCTGCATGGCCCGCCGCAAGACGCTGCGCATCGCCACGTTCAACGTCAACGGTATCGGCACGCGCTTGCCCCATCTGCTTGCCTGGCTCGACAGGACATCGCCGGACGTGGTCGCATTGCAGGAGCTGAAGGCCACTGATGCTGCATTCCCGGCCGATGCGCTGGAACAGGCCGGCTACGGTGCACTGTGGCTGGGCGAAGCGCGATGGAATGGCGTGGCCCTGCTGGCAAGGGATGCGGTGCCGGTGGAAAGCCGGCGGCGGTTGCCGGGCGAACCGGCGGATGCGCAGAGCCGCTATCTGGAAGCGGCGGTGCACGGCATCGTCGTGGGTGGTCTCTACCTGCCCAACGGCAATCCCCAGCCGGGCCCCAGGTTCGACTACAAGCTGCGCTGGATGAAGCGCCTTATCCGTCACGCGCGCAGCCTCGTCGATCTCCCGCACCCTGCAGTGCTGCTGGGCGATTTCAACGTCATCCCCACCGAGGCCGATGTGTACGACCCGAAGGCATGGCGCCGCGACGCGCTGTTCCAGCCGGAGGTTCGCGAGCAGTTCGAGCATCTGCTCGCGCAGGGCTGGACCGACGCGCTGCGCAGCGTGCACGGTGACAGCACGATCTACACATTCTGGGACTACTTCCGCCAGCATGCCGAGCGCGACCGGGGACTGCGCATCGATCACCTGCTGCTGAACCCGGTCCTGGCGGCACGCGTGGTGGATGCAGGCGTGGATCGTTGGGTGCGCCTGCAGGACAAGGCCAGCGATCACGCGCCAACGTGGGTGACGGTGCGCACCTGATCCGGATCCGGCGTTGTCCGTCGGCACTGTGGTGGGGCGTCCGCTCAGCGCGTCTGCAACGATGCCTGCAGGGCGGCGGCCAGGGCAGCATCACCTGACACCAGGTCACGCCAGCGCAGGACCACACCCTTGCGCCGGCCTTTTTCCACCAGCTTCAGGCCCTGCGGATCAAGCGTCAGGGTGTAGTGCTGGCCGTCGATCTCCAGTTCACGCCGCAGTGGCCGGTCCAGCGGCGTCATCTGCGTGCTGCCGATGCAGGCCGGGGGGCGCGTGCCGAGACGTGCCGATGGCCGCGGACATGCCAGCGCCACGGAAAGTCGACGGCGCGGCTGATGCCGATCCGCGGGCCGATGACCGGGTCCGTCGGCGGAGGTGTGCCGTCGCGGGCAATGACCACACCGTGGCTGCCCGTCACCAGATCGGCGCCGTCGAAGCTCTTGTCCAGGCCGAATGCCTGGGACAGCTTGCCTGGGCCGCTGGCAAGATCGCGGTCGTGCCGTGCGGCTGGCCTGAGTTCCCGCATCCTGTCGATGCCCTGCACGGGCTCCGCTGCACGCAGCAGGACTGCCACGCCCTCGTGTTCCTGCCCGCACACCACGTTGCTTCCCCAGTGGATGCCGTAGCTGAAGTACACGTACAGATGCCCGGCCTCCCCGAACATGCTGGCTGTCCGCGGCGTCGGTCCTCGGTAGGAGTGCGCGGCCGGGTCCTGGCTGCCGCCGTAGGCCTCGACCTCGACGATGCGGGCCGCCCGTCCATCGCTGCGTATCAGCAGCGCATTCAGGAGTTCGGGGGCGACCTCCTGCGGCGGACGCTGGTAGAAGCGGCGCGGCAGGAGCGTCCAGTGATCGGGCAGCCAGTCAGGCACGGCGGTAGCGGGTCGGCGAACGGGGGATCAGTCTGGCGCTGGCAGGGTGAAGCGGATGCGGACGCGGCGTCAATCCGGTGAACGCGGCGCGCGAAGCGCCGCACGCCGGGCGGCGTAGACTTCCGGCGTCTGCGGTTTGACGAACAGCGCCACCAGTTCCGGGTACTCACGCTTGACGGCGTTTTCGATGCGGGTGATGCAGGCCTCGATCTGCGGCGTATGCCGATCATCCTCGAACTCCGCGCTGAGCATGGCCACCACCTGCTCTGGGCCCATCTGCATGGTGGTCACGCCATTGGCGCGGCGCAGATCGGCATCGGTTTCGGCGACGGCCAGGATGCGCTCGGCCACCGCTGGATGGGCAGGCTCGCCCACCAGCAGACCCTTGGTCTCGCGTGCCAGCAGAAACGCAGTCACCGCCAGAACTGCGGCGATGCACAGCGAGGCCACGCCGTCCAGGACCGGCATGTCCAGCAGTTGCGCCGCGACCAGCCCGGCCAGCGCGAATCCGAGACCGAGCAGGGCTGCACTGTCCTCCAGAAGCACGGTGAACGTGGACGGGTCCTTGCTGCGTCGGAACGCCTCGAAGTAGCCGAGCCTGCCCTTGGTGCGGCGGAACTCGCGCAGCGCCACCCACCACGACGCGCCTTCGAAGAGGATGGAAATGCCCAGCACGCTGTAGCTCAGCACATGGTGGGTCGCCGGTTCCGGCTGGCGGATGTGCTGGATGCCCTCGTATGCCGACACGCCCGCGCCCGCCGCAAACACCAGCAAGGCCACGATGAAGCTCCAGAAATACAGCTCGCGCCCGTAGCCGAATGGATGCACGGCGTCCGGCGCCTTGCCGGCCCTGCGCAGCCCGTACAGCAACAGCACTTCGTTCAGGGTGTCGACCAGCGAGTGCACGCCTTCACTGAGCATCGCTGAACTGCCGGAGAAGCCAGCGGCGATGAATTTGGCCACGGCAATGGCGAGGTTGCCGGCCAGGGCGGCATAGATGACGAGGCGGGGACCGGTGGGGGCGGACATCGCAGGGCGGTTCAAGGAAGGTTGCCTGATCTTCCTGATGCTGCCGTCCCCGGGGCGTGCAGGGCGTCCGTCAGCGACCCTTCGGATTCAGGTAGAGCCGCGCGCCGTCGGACTCGCGAAAGCCAGACCACCGTCCGCCACCCGATGCACGGAAACGGCCGTACACCGTGTTGCTGGTGTCGGTCAGCAGCAACTGGTTACCGGAAAGCACCCAGCGGTTGGCCGGGAAGAATCCCTCTGGACAGCCCGCCGGCACATAGGCGCTGTAGCCGCCGAACCACTCCATGCTCTTCAGTTCGATCGTGCAGGTGTTCCCGTTCTCCTCGCCCAGCGTCCACGTGCCGAACAGGTCGCTGTCACGCAGATCGCGGGGATGGCGGCGTTCCTGGCCCCAGCGATCGGTGTCATCGGGGACGCCGATCTCCAGATCCACGCCGGTGCTCTCGCTGTTCGATTCGGAATGCGTCCGGGAATGGGTGCTGGACTGCGAGGTCATCGAGCCGCTGCTGCCGAAGGCCGTGTCATCGCTGCGCTGGCTTTGGCTCTGGGTGGTCGAGGTCTGGGTGGTCTGCGAGGTTTCGGTGCTCTGCTGGCCAAAGCCGAAGGATGCATCCTGGGCCATGACGGGAAGGGACAGGCAGCACAGCGCGGCCAGGCAGGTACGCGGGAGCAGGGCGATCATGGCGGGATGCTCGGGAGGGCGACCCGGAAAGCATGAGGCCGGCAGGGTGGGAGACCGCGTGATGGTGCCATGCCGGCTGCGCAACGGCACTCGATGGCGGGCACCGTGGCGGTGCCCGTCGCCCCGGTCCCGGCCCTCAGGGCCTGGGTTTCAGCCGCGCCACGCGTCGTCGGTACTGGTAGACGTTGTCGCCCTCGATGCGGGTGGCCTCGGTGCCGCGCACCTGGCCCACCTTCTGGTCCGAGCCGCTGACGGGCGCGGCCTGCACTTCGGTTTCATGCTCGAAGGCGTGTGATTTGTCGGTATTGCGGTAGTAGCGGTACAGCGCCCAGTACAGCGCGGTCGCGCCGGCCGGACCTGCCGCCAACAGCCAGAGGCCACTGTCGTCGCTCATGCGGTCGCCATCAGAATGAGGATTGCCACTGCTTCGATGATCGTGCCGGCCGTAAGGGCTGCCAGCAGCATCTTCCACTGCTGCACGGGCACGCTTCCCATGGTTTCGCCGGTACGCCCATTCACCGCGATGTAGTGCAGCATGCCGCCGTTGCGGCCGGGCTGATGATAGGAGTACAGCCAGACCGGCAGGTACATGGATACCCAGCGGGTGCCATGCACGTCCAGCTGTTCCTGCTCCCAGCGGACGCCCCGGTTGTAGCCGCGCACCGACGCTTCCACCTGTGCGCGCGCGATCGACAGCAGCTGGTCCTCCAGCCGCGGGCGCAGCGTTTCGACATCGAGATTGCGCTTCTCGGACGTGAAGCCGGCCAGGTAGGACGCGTTCCATTTCACCGCGTTCTTGGTGTCGAACGGCAGAATGGTGTTGATGATGTTGTTGGTGTTGGCACTGATGTCCAGATTGCCGCGCTCGGCAGAGGATTCCAGCGGCAGATCGTCGACGGTGAAGTTCACCTGGCGCTCGATCTGGTAGACATCGGCATCGTATACGGTGCGCTTGTTCTTCTCGCTGCCCACGGTGTATCGGCGGGTCTGGATCTCGCCCTTGCCCGCCACGGCGGCGCTGACATTGCTGTCCACGATCATGTACGGCAGGTACACGCCGACCACGTTCTCGGGCGTGAACTGAGCCTTGAAGGCTTTCAGGGCGAACAGACGGCGCTTGTCGACGAACTGGCGGATGCGGGCAACCGCATCGTCCTTGCTGATGTGGAACGGCAGTACCGCATCCGGCACCGCGCCATTGGCGATCTGCTCGTTGACGCCGAACACATGCCGGCACCAGTGGCAGCGCGCCGTCATCGTGCTCTCGGTGTTGACCGTGACTTCGGCGCCGCAGCCGGTGCATTTGAAGCTCATCAGCGCCGACGCATCGGCATCGATGTCGCGTGCACCGCTGGCAATGATGGTGCCACGCAGCTGGTCGATGTTCTCGCCCAGACCGAATGCCTCTTCCACCCGGGCGCCATGCCATTCGTGACGGCAGTACAGGCAGACCAGGATGTCTGTGCCGAGCTTGGGCCGGATATCGGTGGCGCCGCATTTCGGGCACCGGTTCAGGCCGTCCTTCAACTCGGTGGCGGAGGTGTCGATGGCCAGCGGGTCCGGGGCGTCCACTTCGTCGCGGATCGCCTGCGGCAGCTGCGAGGTGTCCAGCGGGAAGCTGCCGGGTGGGGGAGGGACGTCCCGCGGAGAGCCCGGACCGTCCAACGCCGCCCCCGGCAACGGCGGAGGTGTCACAGGGCCGGAAGCGGGCAGCGGAGGCGGTCCGTTGCGTGGATCTGACATGTGCGGTTCGCGTCCTGCGGGTTACAGGCCCAGCGCCTTGGCCTTCAACGCATCATAGTCATCCTGGGTGATCAGGCCCAGGTCCAGCATCTCCTTGGCCTTTTTCAGCTTGGCCACCGGGTCATCCGCGGCCGGGGTGGCCGGCTGCTGCATGCCGCCGACACCGAACATGCCCGATGCCATGCCGACCCCCACCAGGCCTGCCGCGCCACCGTTCTCGCCGGCGGACTGGATGCCCTGGGCGACACTGGCCTGCAGGTTGGAGTTGCCGCGCGATCCGGCCAGCGCGTCGGCGCGCTGCACGGTCTTGAGCAGTTCGCGGGTAGTGGCGTCGTATTCGATGGAGACGATCGCCGTCTTGACGATGGCCAGGCCGCGATCGCTCTGCCACTGGTAGGCCTGCTCGACGGCGGCCGACAGGCTCTGCGCGAAGCCGATCGAATCCTGCTGCAGCCGGGTGATGCGGTTGCCCTTGCCCGGATCGTTGGTGTACAGGCTGAAGGCCGGCGCCAGCGAGCCCACCACCTCATTGAACAGCTGGGTGGCGGCAGCGTTGTCCAGGTCGGTGAAGTCGAACACCTTGCCCGGCTGCAGGTAGGCTGCGGGTACGAAGTTCTTCACGAACAGGATCGGATCAACGATCTTCAACGTGTACGAACCGCGGGTGACCGCGCCGACCTGGGTGTTGAGGAAACCGTCATCCCAGTAGATCTCCGACTGGGTGCCGAAACGGTTGTCCGGCAGTTCCTTCAGCGAGACGAAGCAGGCGGCCTGCTGGCTTCCCGGCTGGCCACCGAACTTGAAGCGCTCCCAGCTCTGCTTGATGAAGGTGCTGACCAGGCCATCGCCGGCGAAGAGGGACTGCGAGTTCAGGTCGTCCGAGCGCCATTCGTATCCGCCCGGTTCGGCGACGAAGGCGGTGATCGCACCGTCCTGGAACAGCAGCAGGCCGTAGCCCTCGGGCACGACGATCTTCGAGCCGTTGCTGATGATGTTGGACGACCCGTGGGTATTGGAGCCGCGCCCGGCATTGGTGCCCTGCGGGACCGCAGCGAACAGGGCTGCGGTGGCCGGTAGGCCGGTGGGCACGGTGTAGAAGTCCTTCCACTGGTCGGCCAGCACACCACCGACCGCACCCTTCACCGCCTGTACCAGACCCATGGCCAACTCCCTGTTGTTGCGTGGACAGGCACCATGCCTGTCGAGCCCGCCTGAATATAGCAGCGGGCGGGGGCGGGCGTGCCATCCCTTGCTGAATCAGGCGGCGGGCGGCCCTCGCAGCGCCTGCAGCACGGCCGCCATGTCCAGGCCGCCCAGGCCGAGCTGCTGGGCGCGAGCGAAGAGGCCATCGCTGGCCTCGATCAGCGGTGCAGCAATGCCGGCGTCGCGTGCTGCCGCAGCCACCAGCTGGCTGTTCTTCAGCACGTCGGTGATCGACGCCTGCACCGCATAGTCGCCGCGCACCATCTTGTCGAGCTTGATCCGCGAAACGTCACTGGCCATCGGGCCGGCATCAAGCACCTGCGCGAAGCGCTCCAGCGGAATGCCGTGCGCTTCGGCGAAATGCACGGCCTCGGCCAGCCCGGTCACCAGCGTGATCAGGTACAGGTTCACGGCGAGCTTCATGCGCAATGCCGCGGGAACATTGCCGCAGGGAACGCATTGCCTGCCCAGCGGCGCCACCAGCGCGGAGGCCTGTGCGACGTCCTCGTCTTCACCTGCCAGCAGGATGACCAGCTGCGCGGCTTCGGCCTGCACCCGCGAGCCGGATACCGGGGCTTCCACATAGCGCCCGCCGGCTGCGCGCACCTGTTGTGCCAATGCCTGCGAATAGGACGCGGAGCTGGTCCCCATGTTGATCAGCAGGCGACCGGCAGCACGCGCGGCGAATTCGGGGCTGTCGCGTGCCAGCACGCTGTCGATCGCCGCGTCGTTGGCGAGCATGAGGATGATCGTGCCGCAGGCAGCGAACACGTCTTCAACGCCATCGGCCACTTCGACACCGGCGGCGACCGCCTCGGCGTCGTTGCGGCCCGAGCGCGACCATCCCAGTACCTGGCTTCCCGTCCGCGCCAGGTGCGACGCCATCGGCGTTCCCATCACTCCGAGCCCGATGAATCCGACAGGCATGACTGCTTCCGCTGGGGACAAGGCGCCCATCATGCCGCAGGGCGCCGGCGACCGGCAGGGATTGACCGCGCGCAGTCGGGGACGCAGGCTGGGCCGGCTCATGGCCGCCCGACACCCATCGCCCCTGTCCGCATCCCCGCACGCCATTGAAGGGGTGGCGTGCGCGGAGGATGCGTGGCCCTGCCTCGTGCATGCGGGGATGCCATGAACCAGAGCCCGGAACTGCTGCGCCGGTTGCTGCGTGCCCGCGACTGCATGGACCGCGCCAGCCACGAACCGTGGCCGGTCGCCCGTCTGGCCGACGTCAGCGCAGTGTCCGTGGCGCACTTCGCACGCTCCTTCAAGCAGGCGTTTGGCACACCGCCCCATCGCTACCTGCTCAGCCGGCGCATCGAGCGGGCGGTTGCCCTGCTGCGCGAGACCGAGCTGCCCATCACCGAGATCGCGCTGGCGACCGGCTGGGTCAGCCTGGGCACCTTTGGCCGCATCTTCCGTGACATCACCGGCGCCAGCCCGGGTGCCATCCGCGAACGCGAGCGCGCAGGGGTGGCAGCGCAGGGTCGGGTACCGGAGTGCCACGCCCGCGCGGCGCGACGCCCTGACCTGAAGACCGCAGTTCTGGAGAAGCGGCGACGCGACAGCGCTGCCAACGTCGCTCCCGACTGAGGGAGGTCCCATGACGAACAGCGTGAATGTGGTCGGCCTGTACGTGCGCGACCAGGATGAAGCACTCGACTTCTACGTCGGCAAGCTCGGCTTCGAGGTGCACACCGATGTGCGCAACGGTGACTACCGCTGGCTGACGGTCCGCTGCCCCGGGCAGGACGGCGTCCAGCTTGGCCTGTTCCGGCCCGGCCCACCGGTCCACGACGCTGCCACCACGGCGAGCCTGCAGCAGTTGCTGGCCAAGGGGGCGATGCCGCCCCTGGTGCTCGCGGTGGACGATTGCCGGGCCACCTACGAAGCGTGGCGACAGCGCGGGGTCGAGTTCACCCAGGAACCGGTCGAGCGCTACGGCGCGGTCGATGCCGGATTCCGTGATCCTTCCGGCAATGGCTGGAAGATGATCGAGGCCCGGTCCGATGCGAGGCGGCGGCCATGAGCCGCGGGCGCGGGGCCGGCCCCACGCTGCATCCGGTTGACCGGATCACGCCACGGCGCCGGCCGCGTGGGCGGCCAGCAGGGCCGGCAGCTCATCCATGCGCGCGAACACCCGATGGACACCTGCGGCGCGCAGTGCCTCCGGGGTGCTGTGGTGCGGCCCGCCCTCGCTGAAGCCGAACACGGTGGCACCCGCGGCCACGCCGGCCGCAGCGCCGGTCACGGTGTCCTCGATCACCGCACAGCGTTGCGGCTCGACGCCCAGCGAAGCGGCAGCGGCCAGGTAGACATCCGGATGTGGCTTGCTGCGCGGCATGTCCTGGCCGCTGAAGACATGGCCCTCGAAGGCGTCGAACATCCCGACCTTGCGCAGTTGCAGTTCCACCTTGTGCAGGTCCGCGCCGGACGCGCAGGCGATGCGGCCGCCGGTGGCGGCGTGGATGGCCCGCACGGCTTCAGGGGCACCTTCGATGGCGGTCAGGTCCCGCTCCAGGGCACGATTGCGCTGCTGGCGGAACTCCTCCAGCCATTCGGCGGTGAAGGGTTTTCCCGTGCGCTCCTCGATCAGGCCGGCCAATCCGGCAACGGACTTGCCGAGAAAGACCTCGCCTGCCTGGGCGGGGGTCAGCAGCCAGCCGCGCGCACTCAGCATCTCGGAGAGCACGCGGGCCACCAGCGGCTCGGAATCCACCAGTACGCCATCGCAGTCGAACAGCACCGCATCGAAGGGGTAGGGGGACATCGACAACTCCTGCCAGTGAAAAGCCCATCATTATCGCCGGTTCGCGCAGCGCCGGGTTGCCGGGCTGCGCATGGGATGCCGAGGGCGCGCCGACTACAGGCCCGGTTCCCGTCCCATGCGATGCGCCAACGCGAAGATCGCATCGGCCCCGGCCTGGGCAGCGTCCCTGTCTTCCGGCTGCAGGTCGCTGGTGAACAGGTCCTCGACCGACTCCGGCCCGCACATGCCCGACTGGCCGCACAGGCGGTTGAGCAGCGGAGAGTCGATTCCGCAGGGGATGCCGAGCCGGCATCCTGCGAGCATCCAGGCCGCTGTGGCGACCTCGCTGCCGGCGGGAACGCCCTGCAGCTGCTCGCGCCTGCCGGCCGCCGTCGAACCCATCAGGTTGGAAAGAGCCACGTACGCCTCGCCATCCTCCTGCAGGAGGACGGCTTCAATCAGTGTCCTGTGATCGGCCAGGGACAGATCAGAACGTGCATGCAGGATCTGCTCTTCTATCTGCGCCACCAGACTGCCCTGCCGGGCGGCCAGGCTTCGGTAGTGCCGGACGTTCCTGATGCTCTCGAGAATGCGCAGCGACACCCCGGCACAGCGCCTCTGCAACCAGGCATGGCTGCGTATCAGGGCCGCACGGCGCGCAGTCGGGATGTCGATCGTCGCGAGTGCCGCAGGGTCGAGGGACATCATGCACTCGTCGTAGATCCGGCTCAGGGCCAGGCTGGCGTCGGCGTCGCCGGTGCGCGAGCGCTGCTCCAGGTCGGCGATGAGCAGATCCAGGCGGGCCGCCTCGCGGTAGCGCGCCATGGGTGAAAGCACGGGCTTGGCCTGTCCGGTACCTGCGGCGGCTGCCGACGCCGGCGCACCGTGCAGCGCAGCCTCGGCTCCGGTAGTGGCCGTGGGTGATTGCGTGCTGTCCGCAGACCGCCGCGAGGCGACGACAAGCGTCATCGCCAGGAGGACCAGCAGGGCGGCCACGCACGCGGCCAGCCGGAACGGGAACTTCACCATCGACCTCTTCTTGGCAACCGGATCCTCCGGCACGGGCAGGGAGCTGTCTGTATGCCTGCATCGGCACGCTCGAGCCTAGCACGCCGCATTCATGTTCAAGCCCGGCGAGACGGGGCGTTCCCGCCATGTTGCGTCGCAAGGTGTCTCCCACCATTCGCACTGGTACGGTCCGGCTCGTCGCACTGCAGCGACGGGGAGAAACGACGATGCGCAAGATGCTGCTGCTGTTGATCCTGTTGACCGGTCTGTCACCTGCCGCCTGGGCGGTGACCGTCACCACCACCCATCAGACGATACCCAGCTGGGACGGAACACCGCTCGGGGTATTCGTCATCCAGCCGCAGGGGCAGGGCGAGGGACGCCTTCCGCTGCTGGTCATGCCCAGCAGTTGGGCCGTTCCCAGCGTGGAATATGTCGGCGTCGCGCAGGCGCTCGCCCAGCGTGGCTATATCGTGCTCAGCTACAGTTCGCGCGGGTTCTGGGAGTCGGGTGGGGCGATCGACATCGCCGGACCCGCCACCGTCGAAGATGTCAGCGCGCTGATCGACTGGGCGCTGGACAACACCCGGGCCGATCCTGCCCGCATCGGTGTCTCCGGCATCTCCTACGGCGCCGGCACCAGCCTGCTGGCGGCGGCGCGTGATCCGCGCATCAAGGCGGTGGCCGCACTGAGCGGCTGGGCCGACCTGCAGGCGGCGCTGTACAGCAATGACACCCCCAGCGCGCAGGGCATTGCCCTGCTGGTGGCCGCCGGCCTGGCCACCGGCCGTCCCGGTGAGGAGCTGGCCACGATCAACCGCAGGGTGGTGACCGGCAACTTCCAGGGCGCGGTGGAATCGTTGCTGCCGGTTGCGGCACTGCGCAGCCCGTCCGCCAGCGTGGCGGAGATCAACGCCAACCGCCCCGCCATTTTCCTGGCCAATGCCTTCAACGACAGCCTGTTCCCGCCCGGCCAGCTGGTGGACTTCTTCAATGCGTTGACTGGCCCCAAGCAGCTGCAGCTGCGTCATGGCGATCATGCCCTCAACGAGGCGCTGGGTGCGCTGGGGGTGCCGAATGAGGTCTACGCCTCGGTGGGGGACTGGTTCGATCACTACCTCAAGGGCGTGGCGAACGGCATCGATCGTGCCCCGGCCGTGCAGCTGAAGTCGCAGAAGGGCAGCTGGAACACCTATGCAGACTGGCAGGCGACCCGTGCCGGGGCGACCCAGTACGCGCTGACCGCGCCGGGCGGATTGCTGCTTCCCACGGGCGGCCTGGTCGAGAACGGGCGCAGCAGCGGCTGGAGCTACCGCATCGGCAGTGGCCTGCCGACCGCTGCCAACTCCGGTGTCGCGATGGTGTCCGGCTCCCTGCAGATGATCAACGTTGCGCCTGGCGCCTACGTGCCCTTCATCGGCCGCAATGCCGCCGGCGTCTGGCAGAGCCCGGTCTACTGGAGCGCCCGTCGCCTGGACGGCATGCCGGAAGTGCGCGTCACCGTCACCCCCAGCCGGGCCGACACCACGCTCTATGCGTATCTGTTCGTCGAGGACGTCCTCGGCAACGGGCAGCTGATCAGCCACAAGCCGTACACCCTGCGCAGCGCGACCCCAGGGCAGGCCAGCACGCTCGATCTGCGTCTTGAAGCGAGCAGCTGGAACATCCCGGCCGGAAGCCGGCTGACCTTGGTGATCGACACCGTGGACCTGCGCTATGCCGGCGTCAGCCAGCTGGGCGGAACGGTCACCTTCAGTTCCCCGGCCAACGCACCTTCAGTCCTGCGGGTGCCCTTGCACTGAGGCGATGCCGCGTTCCTCGACGGGGACGCGGCCGCGTGCGGCGGAGGAAGCGCACGGCGCCGCTGCCAGCGGCGCCTGCTGCATCCGCGTGCCATGCGCCGCATACCATCGCAGGTCTTCGATGAGGCGGGCGATGTCACTGGCCGACGCCGGGTCTGCCGTGCGTTGGCGCAGTGCCGGCATCAGGGCCCGCGCGATGGCTTCGATGCCACGCTCGCCAGCGATGGCCGCGCTGCCGCAGATGCGGTGGGCCATGTCGCTGGCCTTGCCCCAGACGCCCGCCTCGACCGCGACCTGGAGATCCTGCAGGTCGCTGTCATACGATTCCCAGAAGATCTCCAGCATTCCGCGTGCGATCTCGTCCCCCGGTCCGCGGCCCAGCCAGGCCCTGAGCTGGAAGGTGGAGAGAGGTTTGGTCACGACGTGATCGAACCCCGCCTCGGCGCACTCCTTCGCATGTTCAACGCCCTCCATCGCTGAGATCGCCAGGATGCTGGCACGTCCTTGCCGCCGCGAGTGTTCAATCGCGCGGATCCGTCGGCACAGTGCGTAGCCGTCCATGTCGGGCAGGTTGCAGTCCAGCAGGATCGAGCCGAACTGAGGAGCCGTCCGGATCACGCGCAGGGCATGCGCAGCATCCGTCGCCAAGGTCACCGACAGCCCCATCGCCTCGATCTGCGCCTTGAACATCCGTGCACTGTAGATATGATCCTCCACGATCAGTACCGATGGATTCCCGTGCGTGGCGGTCGCCTGCTGTTGCAGTGCGAGCGTGGGAGCGGAAGCTTCGCAGGCTCGCGCGTGACGTGCGGGAAGCACGACGTGGAAGCGACTGCCTTTTCCGGGGCTGCTCTCCACCTGGATGGAACCCCCCAGCCGCTGCGTGATGCGCGAGCAGATGGACAGGCCCAGACCAGCACCGCCCAGGGCGCGTCCCTGCTGGCTCTGCCAGTAGTCGGAGAACAAGGCGTCGCGCTCCTCGGCACTCATGCCGATGCCGCTGTCGATGACCTCGATGTTCAGCGTGCAGTGCCCGGACGTGCCGGCCTCCACCCACAGGCGCACACGTACGTCACCGTTGCGTGTGAACTTGATCGCGTTGGACAACAGGTTGACAACCACCTGCCGCACCACGATGGGATCGATCCACAGATCGCCCGGCTCGCCACCGGGCAGTTCCACATGGCAGGTTACGTTGCGTTCGCGCGCCTGCGGGCGGAACGCGCGCACCGACTCCTCGATCAGGGGGCGCAGCGCGACCCGCGTTGGCTCCGCTGCGCGGCTGCCTCCTTCAAATCGCGAGTACTCCAATGCGTTGTTCAGCAGAAGACTGAGGCTGGAGGCACTGGCCAGGGCTGCATCGAGGGCCTCTTCCTGCTCCGGAAGCACGGGTCCCTTGCCGAGCAGGTCGATTGCCGAAAGCAGCGCATTGGCCGAGTTGCGGATTTCATGGCTGACCACGGCCAGCATCCTTGCCTTCTCCTGCGCGGCGCGTTTGGCCAGATCCCGTGATCGCTTCATCTGGTAGGCCGCGAACGCCAGCGCCAGCAGGACGAGGGCGGCGGAAATCGCTTCCGTCCGGTAGTACAGCAGGATTGCGCCGACCGAGGGCGGCGTGCGGTACACCGTCTCCAGCCAGCCATCGATCACATCCCGGTGATGGGCGACCGAAAGCGCGCGGAGTCCGCTGTCGATGGTGTCCAGCAGCGCCTTGTCCTCGCGCCTGACCACCGCACGCACCACGATCGGCAGCTCCGCGACCGCACCGGACGCGACCAGGGTATGCTGGAAGTATCGGCGGATCACCGGGTTGTACAGCGCATCGGTTCCCAGCGCCGCATCCGCCGTTCCCGACTCGACCGCACCGAGGATCTGCGGCACTCCCGTGAACTCCAGCACCTTGATATCCGGATGATGGCGCCGGATCCAGTCGACGTACTGGCTGCCCTCACGTACGGCGACCACGTGGCCGGCCAGCGCGCCAAGCGTAGCGAAACCGGGCCCCGCCGCGCGCGAGAACAGCAGTGTCCTGCCCTCGAAGTAGGGTGGCGACACCAGGAAGCGGTCATCCTGCGGAAGATCCAGGTCCATGACCGAAGGCACCAGATCCACCTTGCCCGACTGAAGCTGACGGTAGGCCTCCGTGGGCGATCCGGTGGGTACGAACTGGAAGCGGACGCCCGCGAGCCCGGCGATGTGCATCATGTAGCGATAGGCGGAAGCACCTTTCCCGGTGGCGAAGCCAACCGCACGCCCTCCATCCAACTGCGGATCGGCGGCCACACGGATGATGCGCGCCTGCGTGACGTCGTCGTTGCGGGAGGAGTGATGGACTCCCGTGGCAAGCGCGCAGAGCAGAAGCGCGGCTGCAGCCAGCAGCCCGGCCATTCCTGTTGATCGTTTCATCGGCCTTCCAGAGGCGGGCAAAGCACGTGAGCGGATCTCACGGGACGTTGTGCTGAAGAAGCCGTGGCGACGCGGTGCTGTCACCCCGCGGTGCTCCTCCATTTCGGTGCTGGAAGGCTAGCAAAGAGTGCCCGATGCGTCTTTGCAACTAATTGTATTGGAGAACCTGAACGAGCCGTACATCATTCCTGCCCCGGCCCGCTGCCGCCTTCCCACTACACGAGGTGCCAACGCGACCCTGGGCGCGCCCGTCGGCAGACGCGCTCATTCCAGTCCCAACTCCGATGCGAACCTGAAAAGTTCGGCATTGCTGCTCACGCCGAGCTTGCGCATTGCCGCACGCTTCTGGGTGCTGACCGTCTGCTTGGTGACCGCCAGCTCAAGCGCAATCTCATTCACGCCCTTGCCCGCCAGGAGCAGATGTACCACCTGTGCTTCGCGAGGCGAGAGCAGTTCGCCGGCGGAATCGAATCCGTTCACATCGCGGCTGGCCAGGATGGCGGGTGAGAAATACCGGCGTCCCTGGGATGCGGCCAGCAACGCTCTGGCGACATGCCGCAGGTCATCCGACTTGCTGACCACCGCGGCCACCCCGCGCGTGAGCAGAACCTGGATGATCGGCCACTGGTCCAGCGCGGTGAGAACCACGATGCGCAGTGCCGGGTACCTGCTGCACAACGTATCCACCAACGCCAGGCCATCGCAGCCGTCGCCAGCGGGCATGGAGTAGTCGACGACGGCAACATCGGCAGGCTGGACAGCGAGGAGGTCCAGCAGTTCGACGCCGTTTGCAACGCTGGCCAGGCATTGGAATCCTGCCTGCTCATCGACGATCGCCTCAACCGCAAAGCGTGTGATCGGATGATCGTCGGCAATGACAACATCCTCGACTCGGTCTTTCATAGTGTTTTCCTTCGCATTGCGTTTTCGCGAACAGGAAACTTCACGGCCAACCTGACAAGCGTCAACAGAAGGAGGCGCGAAACATGCCTGTCGAATTCATCATCGCCGATGATCACCCTGTGGTCACCATCGGCGTTGCCCGGCTCATCGCCGCACACCCGGACCTGTCCCTGCGCGGGTGTGCCAGGAATTCGAGCGAGCTCGTCAACCTGCTGGCCACCACCAGCGTGCAGGTCGCGGTGATCGACTACTCGATGCCGGGTGGCGAGTACGGAGACGGTCTGTCATTGATCCGCTTCCTCCTGCGACGCTTTCCTCGCACGGCGCTCGTCCTGCTCACCGGGAACGACAGCAGCCACATCATCGAGCATGCGCAGCGGGCCGGCGTGAAATGCATCGTTGCCAAGTCCGATCCGCTGGAGTACCTGCCACCGGCCATCCTCGCCGCGGCGGTCGGCAGGAACCACCTGTCGCCGCGGATGCTCGAACTCGCTTCGCTGCATGAGCAGTTGCCGGGCGTGGTGCTGTCCGGGCGCGAGCTGGAGGTCCTGCGCCTTCTGGTCGAAGGTTACAGTCAGCGCGAGGTGGCCCGCCAGTTGTGCCGCAGCGTACAGACCATCAGTGCACAGAAGCGCTCGGCGATGAAGAAGCTCGGCCTCAACAGCACCATCGATGTCCATCGCTATGCTGCTGCCAATGGCTGGGTGACCTGTGCCGATGGCGGATAGGCCTGCGGCATTTGCAAACTAGTTCGATTGTGGAAGTGAACTGCCATCCATACAGTGACTGCAACTTAACTCGTAGTCCGGGGGAGCGGAATGACCATTGAACTGGATGCCTGCGTAGCCGGAGTGCTTGCACGGTTCGCTGCACTGGATGTCGAGCAGCAGCGGTGGTTCCTTGATTCATTGAACGGCTACATGTATGCGTCCGCGCCGCAGCGGAGGCAGCTGCGCAGCACGTGGGAGAACCATCGTCACGACGAGGTGGGCGGTCGCAGCGCCGTGCCCCGGCAGGCCTAGGCGACCACGCGGGTGGAGTGGGGCGCCCGCACACATCATCGCTGTTCCGTGACGCCCACGATCTGCACCGATTCCCGATACAGTGCAGCAACGCCGGACCTCGCCGCGCTTGCCTGCTCCAGTAGTGTCTCTTCCACGGGCAGAAGCCCGGAGCGACATGCCTGCACCACGTCCTTGCACTCCATCATCATCCACTTCGTCTGACTGTCGTCCATCACGATTCTCGACAGCACGCGCGAGGCTTTGCGCAGTGCGATCTCCCGCGATGTCGCATGGGCACAGACGTAGGCGTAGAGCGGGGGCGCGAGGCCATGGCGATCACGCCGCAGGTCGAACTTCATCAGAAAGCACACACGCATCCGAACACCGCATCTCCGGCCGGGTCAAACGGCGCGCCATCGCGCCGACAGTGCAACTCCAGCGGGTTTCGCTGCAGTGCAATATGGCAACAGTGCAATCAAGTCCGCGTTCTTTCCATAGAACTTTTATCAATCATTCGTTGCCGAGCTGGCCGGACAGGGCGATCCGCGCTGAACTTCGGAGTTGTTCGATTGAGTGCTCCAGCCGGCGGACATAGCATGGACGGCGCGCCGGCGCAGGAAGCGGCGAGGGGGCTGTTACCTACATGGACCATGTCGAGGGGGTCAAGACGATGTTCGCAGCGGGAGCCGGAGTACTGTCGGATCTGCGTCACTGCCTGTGCCGGGACTCCGCAACGATGCCCCATGATGAAGGTGCCATCCTGGGGCCGTCATCTGCATCGGAAGAGGCAGGCGTGCGCAGCCACATTGCCTTCCTGTGCCGATTCCCCGATCGCGATGTGCCGGTGATCACCAGCCGGTTCATGGGCCGGTCACTGACGGTAAGCATCGGGCTGGAGCCCCGTGGCGTCGGTCACGCAGGAAGGCAGGGCGCCGGGGCAGAGCAGCGTGCGCTGCGCAGCGCGTGCGGCCGCGGTCGCATCCATACCGTTGCCATATCCACACGCACCGCCGCTCCGATCACCCTGCACGGCATGTTCCGTTCGGTGCCCGATGGCGAAGGCGTGATGATCCTGTGCGCCGACGATGCGGTCCGCCAGCATGTGATCGCTCTGATGGGCCTGTCGAACCACTGTTCCAGCTGCGGCGCGACCCGCTGATTCCCTGTTACAGCGCGCGCAGTACACGAAGCTGAGCCGTTCATCCGCGCGGCCCGGGATCTCGAATTATTCGGAATAGTTGCATACCCAGGCAGAGTATCCGTCCCTATCGTAGCGCCCTTCGATGAAGAGGGTGTCGGCAACGCCGCACCCCGACCTCAAGGAAGCTCCGATGAAACGCCTCATTCTGCTGGGCGCAGCACTGCTGTTGCCCGCGTTCGCCAGCGCCGAAATGCCGTCGATCCACGTCGGCGCCATGTACGAGTACCTGTTGCCGGACCAGGGCGCATTGCTGAAGCGTGTCCGCAACAGCGGTGACGCCACGGCATTCGTGCGTGTGCAGGTCACCGAGGTGCGCTACACGGAGGACAACACGCCTTACGAGGTCGATGTGGAGCCGGGTGTGTATGGCGGTGGTGGCAATGCCCTGATTGCCAGCCCTTCGCGCCTCATCGTTCCGCGCCAAGGGCAGCAGGCCACGCGGCTGCTCTTCCACGGCAATCGTGACAAGGAGCGCTATTACCGCGTCCGCTTCGTGCCTGTGCTGCCGAAGAAGGAGGACGAGTTCGCACTGACCGAGGCGCAGTCCGAGGACTATCGCCGTTCCATCGCGGCCGGCGTCAACGTGCTCACCGGTTACGGCGTCTTCGTCATCGTGCATCCGGAAGCGCCGTCGTCCGATCTGCGCACTGATCGCCAGGCCGACCGCACCGTGGTGCACAACGCGGGCAACAGCACCGTGGTGCTCGACAACGTGCGCCAGTGCAGCACCGGCACCCAGCCCGGGCAATGCGGAGCGTCGCGCAGGGTGCATCTGTTGCCCGGACGCAGCGAGGCATTCGCACATCTGCCTGGCCAAGACCATCGCTTTGAAATCGTCGAGGGGAAATCCCGCAAATCCGTCCTGCTCGACTAGCAGCTTCCTCTGAAGCTGCGCCCACCGCCGCACACGTCGGCATTTTCCAACCCTGGAGCAATATTGCAATGAACCTGAAGTCCATCACCGTGGCCGCCCTGGCCGCCCTTGCCCTGTCGCCGGCCGTCGCCTTCGCCGATCCGGAGCAGTTCCCGCTGCAGATCAACGTCACGGCCACCGTGCCGTCGCCGACCGGCCTGCAGATTTCCCCGGTGGGTGACTGGGCCGGCGAAACCCAGGACCTGCCGTGGAACATGACCACGCAGCGCCTGGAGCCGGTGCAGAAGCAGATCGACATGAAGAGCGGCCTGGGTGCGATCACTGCGCACCTTGCCTACGACGCCAAGCTGGCGGCAGACGCCGGTGAAATGCCGATGACAGTTTCCGTGGCCGGCAAGACCCTGGACGTGGGCCCGGCCGCCGCCGTTGAAGTCGCGACTGAAGTCGAGGCTGCGGCTGGCAAGCGTGCCCTCGTGTCCATCGCAGCCGCGCCGGTCGGTGGCGACTACCAGCAGGGCAACTACAGCGGCACCGTTTCGATGATGTTCGAAAGCCGTTCGCCGTAAGCAAAGACCTGTGCAGAACGGGCGCGTCCGTTCCCCGCTGGTGCGCGGGCGCGCCCCTCAGTCTTACTCAACAAGAGAACATCATGTCTCCGCGTACCCTCCCTCTCGCCATTACCCTCGCGCTGTTCTGCAGCGCGCGTGCCGTGCTGGCTGCCGAGGGCGCGCTGGACACACTGAATCTGCTGGAGCAGTCCGATGCCCTGCCGGATGACTTCCGCGATCACTTCTTCGATGTGCCGCTGGTGGTCCGGGTAGAGCGGGACGGCGAGTATCTCGGCGACGCGCGCGCCGTGCTTACCCGCGACAACGCGGTGTCGTTGCTGGAGTTCACCGATGCGCACGGCAGCACCCAGCCCGAAGGCGAGCGCGAGCGTTGGCTGGCCGTGCTGGCCTCCCCTCATGCCCTCGGCCCGTGCACGAGGCCGTGCCGCGATGGGCTCGCCGGCCTGCACTACAGCCTCGAGAGCTCCCTGCTTTCAATCGCCTCCGAGGCGGCCGGCCAGGCGTTGGCGGTGCGGCGCCACCTGTCGCTGCCCGATTCCGGCAGCAGCGGCCTGATCCTGCGCCACCAGTTGAATGCCTACGGCGGAGAGGGCCAGCGGGCTGCCGGTCGCTACGCGCTCGCCGCACAGGGCAGCGTCGGCAACTGGACACTGGACGCCAGCTACCAGGCGGACCGCAGCGGCGAGGATGATCGTCGCGTCCGCCATGTCCTGCAGTCACTGCACGCGCAGCGTGAGTTCAAGGACCATTTCCTGCGTGCAGGATGGTTCCTCCCGAATTTCGACGGCGTTACACGGCAGCCCCGTGGCGCCGGACGCACCCGTTTCACCACCTTCGGGGTGATGGCCGGTTCGTCCGATACGCTGCTGGTCGACAGTCGTTCGCCCAGCCTGTACCCGGTATACGTGACTGCCAACCGCGAGGGCAGCGTCGAGGTCTACCGTGACGGTAGCCTGATCCTGACCCAGGCGGTCCGTCCGGGGCTGCAGCAGGTGGAGACGCGACGTCTGCCTGGCGGCATCTATGAAGTGGAACTGCGTGTGATCGAGGACGGACGCGAGACGTCACGCACGACATCCATCATCCACAAACCCACCCAGTGGCGCGATCCCAGCCGGCGTTGGCGCTACAGTGCCTTTGCCGGCGTGCAGGACAGCCTGCTGGACAGCTTCGATGATCCCGGCGCGGGCCGGCCTGCCGTGGGCGGCGTGGTCAACTATCTTGCGCATCCGCGTGCGGTGCTCGGTGTTGCCGTGCAATCCATCGGGAACGATCGCTCGCTTGCCGGTTCAGTCGACTGGCAGGTCAATGACTGGGCCAATGTCTACACGAACGCCTATACTTCCAACCGGACCGGAAAGGGCGTGGACCTGCAGGGCCTGCTGCGCTACCGCAATGGCAGCGTGGTCGCCTCGCATACGCGGAGCTGGCAGGTGCAGGGCGACCTCATCGAGCCTCCGCCGTTTCCCGGGTACACCAGCGCGCCCGTGCGCGAGGGCTGGTTGCGCACCTCCGCAGTCGGGGTCAATCACGGGTTCGGCCGGCATGGCCAGCTCTCGGCCCGGATCTCACACAGCCAGGGCATCAGCCGCGGCACCGGCTTCGACCTTTCATTCAGCCGTCGGCAGACGCTGTTCGGCAGTGACGCCAACTGGCGGGCCTCGGTCTTCGATCGCCCCGGCAGCATCAGCTCGGGCCTGCGACGCAATCGTGGCGTGGAGTTCACCTTGAACATCGCGCTCGGCCAGGATGGGCGCCGCTACAGTGGCAGCCTTGGCTCACGGACCGGGGCCCGGGGTGGCCGTGACGTCTACGCCAGCGCAGGCGTACAACAGCGCTTCGCAGACAGCATCGTGCACAGTGTCGCCGGGCAGGTCACCGTGGACAGCACCGGCATCGGCCTGGGCGGCAACGCCCACTTCGAGTCGGCTGCACTGCGCGGGGATCTCCATCTGCAGCGCTCTTCGCTGGACGGTGGTGTGAGCGGGGGCGTCAATCTGGAAAGTACGCTTGCCGTGGGCGGAGGCACCCTGGCGATCGCAGGCGACGGCCAGGCCAGCATGGTTGACACCGGCATGATCATCGATGTGCGTTCGGACCTGGCCGGCGCCACGATCCGCGCGCACGACAGCCGTGGCGGCTCCCACATCCTGCGCCCCGGCCGCAATCTGCTGCCGGTGTCCGCCTACAGGCCCGGGTCGATCCAGCTCGACTTCGATGATCACCATGCGCCTGCCGCCGCTATCCAGCCGTCGGTGCTGCCCTATCACCTCAACAAGGGTGGCATCGCCTACAACCAGGTCGATGTCGTCAGCACGATCACCGTGCTGGGTCACCTGCAGGATGCCCAGGGGCGGCCGTTGGCCGGTGCGCACGTGATCAATCATGCCGGGCGCAGTGTCGCCGAAGCCGATGGATTCTTCGCTTTGGAGATGAACAGCCGGATGCCGACGCTGGTCGTGCGTCATCCGGACATCAGCACGTGCAGTTTCGAGCTCGATGGCCGCACAACCCGGCCGCGAGGGGAGATGTGGATGGCCGGCATCCTCAGATGTCCACCTTCGGCCGTGGCCGCACAGACTGCGGCCGGCCATGCTGGAGAAGCCCCATGATGTTCCGTCTGCTGCGCCGCTTCCTTCGCCGGCTCACGCTCGGCGTGTCGATGCTGCTGCCTGCGCTGGCCGCTCAGGCGGGCGACGTGTACATCACGGCCGAGTTCAAGCCTGACCTGGCAAACCCCAACCAACGGGGATTCGTCAATACCACGCCGTGGAGCGGGGTCTGCGCCAATGCGCATATGGCGACCTGCATCGCCAACAACTGGTGGAGCATCGATACGACCGTCCGTGGCAGCAAGGAGGTAATCCGCAATGCGGACTACGGCCCGGACGGCTTCTATATCGGCATGCCGGCACCGCGCATCGTGACCGTTACGTCCGAGGATGGCGCCAGCAGTTTCGACCTCACCCTGCGGGTGATCGGCGCGGCGATGCGGTTTACCGACGAGGACAGGGACGGGGCGTCGAGCGGGTTCTACTCCAGCGGCGGACCGAACAACTGCTCGTATGGGGTGACAGGATCAAGTGCCTATACCGTCATGCGCATGCTCCTGCGCCGCGACGATGGACAGGGCGCCGTCGCCTGCGGCCTGCACTGGGTGAACACCAACAACTATGCCATTCCAGCACTGGATTTCGTCTATGCGCTGGAAACCCCGGCGCCGCTGGAGATGCGCAGTGGCATCTACACCGGTTCGACCCGCTTCTCGTTCGGGGGAACCGGGCAGGGCAGTGACTTCGACCTCGGGCACCGGGTATCCCTGTCCGACAGCCTGGTGAACGTGCATTTCCGCCTGGAGGTGCGCCATGCGTTCCGGTTGGATGTGGCCCCCGGCATGGATCACGCGGTGCTGGCGCCCAGAGGCGGGTGGAGCCAGTGGACCGACCATGGCATCGCACCGGCGCGGCTGCAGCAGGAAGTTCCGTTCCACATCAGCAGTTCCGGCCAGTTCAGTGTCTCGATGCAGTGCGAGCACCTGCAGGCAGACGGGCGCTGCGGGATCCGCAATACGAGCGTTGATGCCGATGACGTTCCGTTGGATGTCAGCCTGACATTGCCAGGTTTTCGTGATCGCGCGAGCGGCCGCCAGGTGGTGGATCTGCCGCTGCGGGTGAACCAGCCTCCGCCTGTATTCACCGCCGATGCCGTCATCATCGGGCGTTCGTCGACGCTTCGGTTCGCCGTGAACGGCGAGCCGGTACGGAAGATGCTGGATCACCCGGGCACCACGTATCAGGGCAGCGTCACCGTGGTGTTCGACGCAGATCCATAGCGCTGCGACGTGTGGTGTCTGGCATCATCGGCAGAGCATTCGGACGAGTGCTCTCCATCCGGTCCTTCCTGGGAACCTCTGATGCCTGACAATTTCGCCCCCCTGCGCGTACTCGCTTTCGCCGGCAGCCTGCGCCGGAACAGTTACAACCGGCACCTGATCGACGCTGCAACAGGCTCGGCGCCGGCCGGCCTGTCGCTGACCGTCCATGACAGCATCGCTGACATTCCGCTGTTCAACGAAGACCTGGAAGCAGACGCTGCGGGTGGTCCGGACGGCGTGATGCGCCTGCGTGCTGCGGTTGCTGCGGCCGACGGCGTGCTGATCGCCACGCCCGAATACAACCAGTCCCTGCCGGGCGTGTTGAAGAACACCCTGGACTGGCTGTCGCGCAACGATGCCGCGCTGGGTGAGGTGCTGTCCGGCAAGCCGGTCGCCATCATGGGCGCCACCCCGGGGCGGTGGGGCACACGGCTGGCGCAATCGCAGCTGCGCCACGCGCTGGCCGCGATGGGGGCACTCGTCATGACCTCGCCGCAGCTGTACATTGCCGAGGCGGCATCGGCACTCGACACCGCAACGAATGACTTCGATGACGCCACCCGCAAGCGGCTGCACCGCTTCCTGGAGGGGTTCCAGAGCTGGATTCACCAGTTGCGCGGGGAGCGCACGCCATGAACCACACTCGCATGAAACCGATTGGATGCCTTGCCCTTGCACTGGCCGCGATGCTGACCGGCAATGCCTGGGCCGAGTCAGACGAGAGCACCAAGCGCCCGTCGGCCGAGCAGTTGCAGCGGCTGATTGTCGACCGCTCGCCGCAGACTCGCGTCGAACGTCCTGACAGCGAGCGGATCACAGCCCGCCGCATCGACATCGTGGATGACAAGGGCGTGATCCGCATGACGCTGTCGGGGCAGACGCCGGCACCGATCATCGATGGCATCCAGTACAAGCGCGCGTTCAACGTCGCGGGCATGGTGCTGTACGACGACAAGGGCAGTGAGCGCGGCGTGTTCGGCACCGCTGACATCGAGGGCGGGATGGCCGTGCTGGCGCTGGATCACCCGGCCATGGATGCGATCGGCTGGCGGGTATCGCCCGATGGCGAGGTCCGCTTCTCGATCAACCAGGCACCGCCGCCGATCCGCGATGCCGCACTGGGCAACAAGCTGGTACCGGGGGTGCAGGTTCCGACGCGTATCCAGATGGTGGTGGGCGCCGACGGCACGCCGGCCATCGCCTTGAATGACAAGCAGGACCGGACCCGCCTGCGCCTGACCGTCACTGCCGAAGGCCATGGTGCCATCGAGTTCCTCGATGCACAGGGCAGGGTGGTGCATACGCTGGCCCCGGAAGCCGGTGCGCAGTAGACGCCGGACGCGGCGGTCGATGGCATCGGTCATCTGCAGATGGATCGCCGGTGGGCTGGCAATGGCCTTGCTGGCGACAGCCGCACAGGCGGAGACTCGGGCGCGCGCGCCCGTCGTGCGAACCGATGATGTGACACGCTTCTTCGCGGTGATGGACGCCAGCGGTGGCAGGCCGGATGCATTGTTGCTGCAGCGCCGCTATCTGGAGCCGGGCAGCGATGCGCTGCATCAGTTCAGCGAACTGCGTATCGGCTCGATGCAGCGGCTCGCCGATGCAATCCAGCAGAAGCCGGCGCTGTATGTGAAGGCGCGCACGTGTGCTGCGGCACTGCTGGGCATCCGCAGCGGAGTGACCCGTGCGCTGCGGAATCTCGGCGATATCGTGCCGTCGGCCCGTTTTGCTCCGGTCACCCTCCTCGTCGGACGGGGCACCACCGGTGGCGTTACCACGCCCGACGGCGTGGTGATCGGCCTGGAGACACTCTGCAACGCGGACTGGATGCAGGCCGATGTGACGGAACGCTTCGTGCACCTGATCGCGCACGAGTATGTGCACGTGCAACAGCACGGCGCCGCTGTTGAAGTACCCGCGCCTACGCTGCTGTACCAGACGCTGCTGGAGGGCGGTGCAGAGTATGTGGGTGAACTGATCTCCGGGCAGCCCGCCAACAGCCATCTGCAGCGCTGGACCGCAGGGCGCGAATGCGCCCTGGAACGGGAGTTCGTCGCGCAGCGCGACAGCACCGACCTGTCGCGGTGGCTGTACAACGGCCCTGGCGACGACACCCGCCGCGGCGATCTGGGTTACTGGATCGGGCAGCGCATCGCGCGGACGTACGTCAACCGCGCCGACGACAGGCAGAAGGCCATCGCCGAGCTGCTGGATGTAAGGCCCGAATCCGCAGAGGCGCTGTTCAGCGCCAGTGGTTGGACGCCGGCGTGCGTTCCCGACAGTACCGCGGCGCGGTAGGCAGGTCGTGCTGAAGCCATGACTTCAGGCACTGCAGGCGATCTGCCTCCATCGCCACTCTGACCGCATGTCCCAGGAAGGAGCATTGCCTTGTCTGCCATCCGACACGTGGCGTCCGTATTGCTGGCGTTCGCGCTGTACTGTCCTTTCGCCGAGGCCAGGCAGTCGCCTGCCGATGTGCTGGCGGATATCGAGCGTAACGGGCGTGCTGCCCATTCCGACGCTCTGCTGATCCAGAAGGACGGTGTTCCACTGCTGGATGTGGCCTCGACCAGCGAGCCGATTCACCTCATGTCGGCCACCAAGTCGATCATGGCGCTGGCGATCGGCCTGCTGCTCGATGACGGGAAGCTTGCGTCGCTGGACGAACCGGTCAGTGCGATCTATCCGGAATGGCGCCAGGGCCAGAAGCGGGACATCACGGTAAGGATGTTGCTGCAGCATACCTCCGGCCTGCAGAACGTTCCCAACGCGGGGGTCGAGCTGGAATCCGCGCCGGATCTCGTGCAGCTCGCGCTGGCAGCGGAAATCACGTCCGCGCCCGGCAGCGCGTTCTCCTACAACAACAAGGCCACCAATCTTCTGCCGGGCATCATTGCCCGCCTGGCCGGCCAGCCCGTGGATGCCTATCTGGAGGCGCGCCTTTTCAGGCCCCTGGGGATCACGCGCTACGACTGGATGAAGGATGAAGCGGGCACGCCCTTGGGCATGGCCGGGCTCTCCCTGTCAGCCCGGGACCTGGCCGCCATTGGTCAGCTGATGCTCGATGGCGGCGTGGCCAAGGACGGAACGCGCCTGATGAGCGAACACGCGATCTCCTTGATGACCGTCGAGAGTGCGCAGTCTGCGGACGTCGGACTACTGTGGTGGCGGCTGCCGGAATGGGAGCGATACACGCTGCGGAATGATGTGCAGCGCACGCTCCGGGAGCGCGGCGTATCTGACCGGCTTCAGCATGCGCTGCTGGCGGCGGAAGGCAGCACCTTTGCCAGCAAGTCCGCGCTGATGGCGCATCTCAGCCAGCAGCTGGGCGACGATTGGCAGCCGTTGTACGCCACCGAGATCACCGGCCGCGGGCTGAAGATCGCTGATCTTTTCCAATCCCAGCGTGGTCCGGTCAGCGCCTACGCCGCCAATGGATATCTTGGCCAGCACCTGGTGGTCGTACCGGAGCAGCGCATCGTCGCGGTCCGGCTGATCCAGCGCAGGGAAAGCCATGCCTTCCCGGTCGACGATTACGCCACGTTTCCAGCGGAGATCATTCGCCTGGCGAAGTCGATGCCTGCGTTGGCTGCGCCCGCCACGGGCATCGGCGGGGCGCAGGATGATGTTGCAGTGCACACAGAAGTACGCAGCACAGCTAGTCCCATCCGGCTATAGGAGCCCAGCGCCGCTCGACGCACACTTCGTCCCGTGAAGGCCGAAGGGAGGGGCGTGAGATGAGTCTGTACATGGGGAGACTGCGCAGGCTGGCAGTGCTTTTGTTGCTGCTGAATCCCTTGCTTGCGGGTGCGGCGCCGGCGGCATCGTCGGTGCCTGCACCCGAGGTGGTTCCGCTGTGGCCGCAGGACCACTGGCAGCAACGCGCGCGTGGCCCGGAACGGATCGGGATCGAAGGCAGTGCGAAGGGTGCGGTCTCGGGCATCAGCGATGCGCGCATGGAAATCTATCGCCCGCTGAAGCCGAACGGCTCCGCGGTGGTGATCTTCGGCGGTGGCGGCTACTTCCGGATCCAGATCGGCAGCGCCGCCAAGCCGACGGCGCAGTGGCTGCAGTCGCTGGGGGTCACGGCTGCGGTCGTCTACTACCGGCTGCCTGCCGATGGATGGGCACCTGTCTCGCCCTTCCAGGATGGCCAGCGCGCCATGCGGCTGATGCGCGCACAGGCGCCCAGCCTGGGGGTCGATCCGGAGCGCATCGGCGCGTTGGGCTTTTCCGCTGGAGGCAACCTGGCCGGGATCGTCGCCACGCGCTTCGATGCCCCGTTGTATGCGCCGGTGGATGCGGCCGACCAGCTGTCGGCGCGGCCGGATTTCCTCGGCATGATCTATCCGGTCGTTTCAATGCGTGCGCCGCTGGACCAGACCCGGTCGAAGCGGGAGCTGGCGAGCCAGAACGACGCCCAGCAGGCGTATTCGGTCGAAGAACACATCCGCAAGGACATGCCGCCGGTGTTCCTGGCCCAGGCCGTGGATGACCGCATCGTGGATGTCGGCCACAGCGTGGCGATGTACCAGGCCGCGCATGCAGCGGGTATTCCGGTGGAGCTGCATCTGTTCGAGGCCGGAGGCCACAGCTGGGGGCTGGGCCGGCCCGGCACATTGGTGGCGCAGTGGCCGCGGCTCTTCGCCAACTGGGCACGCAGCCACGGCTACCTCGGGCCAGCGCCTGCGCGGCTGCCCCCGAACGGTGGCCAGGCGATGCCGGCCGCTGCACCTCAGCCCCAGCCTGCGCTGGACGACGATGGCGCGGGCGACTGAGCCGCGCACCGTACTTCATTCGGGAGAACTCCATGAATTCACTGAAGCGTGCCGCGCTCGCCGCGGCTGCCGGCGGCGGCCTGTTGCTGGCGTCACCCTCCGTGCTGGCCGCGGCCAGCGATACCGAAGCCGGGTTGCGTGCACAGGTGCAGGAGCAGGCCAGACAGCTGCGCGAACAGGCAACCCTGCTGCAGCAGCTGAGCGCACGCCTGGCTGCGCTGGAAGGGGGAACGCAGGGCGCTGCCGCAGTGCCCGGCAGCGACGCCAACGTTGACGCGCAGGTAGCCGCCGCAATCGCCGACACCCGGCAGGACGACCTGGCCATTCTGCAGGCACAGGTGGCCCAGCTTGCCGCGACCGGTGGGGGAGGCGATGGCAATGTGCGCTGGCGCAAGGGTGGCCCCGAGCTGCGCAGCAGTGATGGCCGGTTCACCTTCCATCCCCGTGGCCGCGTGCTGGTGGATTTCAGCACCACCCACGGTTCCGGATTCGATGCGCGCAACGTCACCGGCACCGATCTGGCCAGCGGCCGCCTGGGCGCAGAGGGACAGATGGGACCGCTGGGCTACAAGATCGATGCGGACTTTGCTGGCAACGAGGTATCACTGAAGGACACCTACCTGTCCTGGGACACGCGGATGGGAGGGCTGCCGACAGAGATCTACGTGGGCAACAAGCTCAAGGACCGTGGCCTCGACGGTGGCACCAGTGGAGTGAACACGCCTTTCATGCAGCGCAATGCCGTGGCCTCGGTGGGCGCCCAGCAGAGCGGGTACTACGGACTGGGCGTCACCACCAAGGTGATCGGCGATGGCTGGCATGCCAGCGTCGCGGTGACCGGCGACGATATCGGCAATGACAGCACGGCCAGCGACACGATTGCGTATCTGCTGCGCGCGCACTGGAACCCGCTGCGTGGCCAGGCCGGCTTCCTGCACCTGGGCGGCTGGTACTGGTACGAGGATCTCGGCCAGGACGTCGGCAGCATCAACAAGACCTCGCCGATCGCACTGGGCTGGAACGGCAACGTGCGCGTATCGGCCAGTTCCATCGCCAACGTCACCGACAACCGCGCCTGGGGCCTGGAACTGGGTGGGGTGTACGGCCCGGTGTGGGCCTTTGCCGAACACACCACGCGCACCATCGAGTCGCGCACGGTCGACCCGGTCGACCAGCAGGCCACATCGATCTACGCAGGCTGGCTGATCACCGGTGAGCGCCCTGGATTCAGCAGCCGCTCCGGGGTATGGGGTACCACGCGCGTACTTCGCCCCGTGCAGGAAGGCGGCATCGGCGCCTTCGAGCTGGCGGCCCGCTATGACCGCTACGACTTCCTTGATGCTGCCCGCGGTGGCGAGGGCACGGCATGGACGCTCGGGCTGAACTGGTACCTCAACAACTGGTCACGCCTGATGCTGAACTACGTTCACTGGAAGACCGACAACAAGGTGGGCACTGCCCAAGGGCCGGATTCCGGCAATACTGTCGGCGTACGGGCGCAGGTCTCGTTCTGAGCCCGGCCGCCGATCCGGGTGCGGCATCCGCGGAGCATCCCTTGACAGGCCACGGCGCCACCACCACGCTGCGTGCCATGCATATCGATATCAAGGCGCTGGACGAGCGGCAGCTGAAGGCACTCATCGCGGCCGCCGAGCGGCGGCTGCAGCTGCTCGCACAGCGACGTTCCGCGGCCGTCGTCAGGCGTGAGCTGGTCGCCGCCGCCGCAGAATGCGGTTATTCAATCGAGGAACTGTTCGCCGGCGCCAGCGCGGTGTCCGTACCTGCGGGCGGCGCTTCCCGCAGGCGCCGGAAGACAGGCAAGGTCGCACCCAAATATCGCGACCCCGAGAACCGGCGGAATACCTGGACCGGTCGCGGGCGCATGCCGCGCTGGCTTGCGGACAAGACCCGGCACGGTCGCAGCGCGACCGATTTCCTGATTCCGGGCCTGGCCAGGCCGACGACGGGCAAGGATGTGGTCATCGGGCGCAGGAGTGTGTTCAAGCAGAAGTGATGGGCGCCCCTAGTAGCTCCCGAAACGGATCTGCACTGCGCCGTCCACCACGTTCACGACGCCGATCTCCGCAGGGCCGAGCTCGACCACGGCGGGCCAGGAATGGCGGAAACCCAGCGGCCATGCGGGAGGCGTTACCGTGCGCCAGCTCGATCCGCTGTCCTCGCTCCAGCTGACTTCGTTCAGGCACGAGGTCACGAACATTACCCCGCGCGTACTGGTCATGACGTGGGGGCCGCAGCGCTGGTCGGCGAGCGGCGTACCGAGGCCGGCCGGCCAGGTCCGCCCGTCCGTCGAGACCTTGTACGACACCGGGCATTGCGGATCATCGCCGCAGGTCTCGAACACCATCAGGTAGCCACCGGCGGGGCGGCGTGCCATGACGGGCATGCCGGGCCGGAGCTGCCCACCGCCGGGCTGTTCGGCAATCGTCATCGCAGGTCCCCAGGTGCGCCCGCCATCGTTGGACAGTCGCTGTGAAACGACCTGATTGTAGGACGGATGCTCATCGGCGCGGGTTTCATCGGCATACACCACCGACAGCGTGCCGTCGTCCAGGCGCGTCAACACCGGCTCCCACACGCCGCGGTCCTTGCGCCCGTTCGGTGCCTCGTTGCCGGCGAGGGTGCTCAGGAAGGTCCAGTGTCCTCCCAGGTCGTCGCTGGCATAGAGATGCAGCCGGTAGGAGACGCCTTCGACCAGGGAACGCATCGCCAGCAGCACACGCCCCTCCGGCAGCACCAGCAGTTCGCCGTTGTCGATCATCCGGCCGGGCTCGGCCACGTCGGACCAGGGCGCCCAGCTGCGGGCCCGGTCACTGCTGATCGAGAGCTGCAGGGTGGTCGGCTGCCCTTCATTGAAGCGCGTGGTCACTGCCAGCCAGCGGCCATCCGGCAGCTGCGCCAATCGCCCCCAGCCCGCGTTGCGGGCGGCCACGGTGGCGGTGCCGGTCCATGTGATCTCCGCTGCGTGCAGCACAGAGGCGAACCCGCTCACGGCCAGCAGGGCCAGGCAGCGCATACCACTGCGCAGAACGAATGCGTGTCGGACAGTCAGGCGCATCCAGGTCACCAGTAGGTTGCGTAGAGGGCCACCAGGATCGCCAGCACCGCCAGCGAAGCGATGTTGAACGATGGGGCGGTGGCATAGCTCACATCGTCGGTGCGGATACGATCACGATCGCCACTGGCGCGGGTGCCCAGCGCGACGCCTACGCCCAGCAACAGCGTGACCAGGAACACCACACCCATGCGGTCCATGAAGGGCAGCGAGGGCCACAGCAGCTTCAGGGCCAGCGACAGTACGAAGGAGCCGACCGCCGCAGCCAGCGCACCGGCTTCGTTCGCACGCTTCCAGAACAGGCCCAGCAGGAAGATCACCACGATGCCGGGGGTGAAGAAGCCGGTGAACTCCTGGATGTACTGGAAGCCCTGGTCGAACCCGCCCAGCAGTGGGCGCGCGGTCAGCACCGCCACGATGATCGACACGGACGCCGCGAACCGGCCGACACGCACCAGTCTGGCTTCCGAGGCATCGGGCGCGCGCTTGGCATAGAAGTCGAGCGTGAAGATGGTGGCGACGGAATTGATCTTCGATGCCAGCGACGCAACGATGGCGGCCACCAGCGCGGCGAACACCAGGCCCAGGATGCCGCTGGGAAGCAGCGCCAGCATCGTCGGGTAGGCCGCGTCCGGGCGTTCCAGGCCGGGGGCGAGCATGACCGCGGCGATGCCGGGCAGCACCACGATGGCCGGAATGAGCAGCTTCAGGAACGCAGCGAATACCACGCCCTTCTGCGCCTCACGCAGATCCTTGGCGGCCAGTGCGCGCTGGATGATGTACTGGTTGAAACCCCAGTAGCTGAGATTGGCGATCCACATGCCGCCCAGCAACACCGACAGCCCCGGCAGATCCCTGTAGAACGGGTTGTCCTTGCTGAGGATCATTTCAAAGCGTTCGGGATGCTGCTGCCACAGCTGCATGAAGCCGTCGGTGACGCTGCCGTTGCCGATCTGGCCCAGCGTGATGAAGGTGACCAGCAGTCCACCCAGAACCAGCAGCGAGACCTGCACGATGTCCGTAAGCGCGACCGCCTTCAGGCCGCCATACAGCTGATAGGCCAGTGCGAAGGCGCCCAGCAGCACCAGCGCCACGTCCTGGTTGAGGCCTGCCACGCCGGCAATGGCGATCGAACCCAGCCACAGGATCGAGGTGAGATTGACGAATACGTACAGGCCCAGCCAGAACACGGCCATCAGCGTGCGGATGCGGTTGCCGTAGCGCTCCTGCAGGAACTGCGGCATGGTGGTGATGCCGTTGCGCAGGAAGATCGGCAGGAACCATTTGCCGACGATCAGCAGGGTGATCGCCGCCATCCACTCATAGGATGCGATGGCCAGGCCGATGGCATAGCCCGAGCCGGACATGCCGATGATCTGTTCGGCCGAGATGTTGGCCGCGATGAGGGAGGCACCGATCGCCCACCACGGCAGGCTGCGGCTGGCCAGGAAGTAGTCCTGGGCCGACTTCTGCCGGCCGGCCTTCTCGCGGGAAACCCACTGCGCGAGGATGAAGATGCCAGCCAGATAGGCCAGCACGATGCTGATATCCAGGGGGGAAAGGCTCATGGAAGCTCCGCGATGGGTCCGCGCTGTGGGCACGGCGGCACGTCGTTGGGGTTGCCGGCGAACCGGGGTTCGGGAACGCCGGCGATGCCGGCGTCGGTGGCGAACAGATGGCCGGCGAAGGGGTCGCGCGCGCGCGCGGCCGCGTCCAGGCCGTCGTGCGCGCTGGTGATGAACATCGTTCGCAGCATGCTGCCGCCAAAGACCGGGCGGGTGGGCTGCGCGACCGGGACGGAAAGCGTGCGGTCCTGCCGGCCATCGGGCCGGTAGCGCACCACGCGCGAACCGCCCCAGCGGGCATTCCAGAGTCCGCCTTCGGCATCGACCACACTGCCATCGGGCTCGCCATCCTCGGCCCGCAGATCGGCGAACACAGCTACCGCTCCCGGGCTGTCGCCGTAATCGCAACGCAGGATCTGCTTCTGCAGCGAGTCGCAGAAGTACATCGTGCGGCCGTCCGGACTGAACGCTACGCTGTTGGCAATCGCCACGGTCGGTAGCGGAAGCGTCTCGAGCACGAGCTCGGCGGTGAGCCTGTAGAAGGGTGCGACGGCCTGCTTCGGACCGTTCGTGGGCTCATGCAGCATGCCGAACACGAAACGGCCCTGGCGGTCACAGGCGCCATCATTGGCGCGCAGACGCGCCCCTGTGTCGGGCAGCACAAGCACGTCACGCAGCTCGCCGCGCGCCGGATGGAAGAATGCCAGCCGCGACGCCAACGCCAGCAGCAGCCAGCCTTCGGCTTCGCACAATGCCAGTGCGGCCAGCCGCTCCGGCATCGGCCAGCGGGTGAGCGCGCCGTCACCGGGGCGATAGCGCCACAGCTGCGCCTGCGCGATGTCGGTCCAGTACACCACCGATTCGCGATCACACCACAGCACGCCTTCGCCCAGGGTGTTTGCGGCCGGCACCGCGACAGTGGCGGACCCGCTCACACCCAGCCTCCGTCGATGATGAAGTCCTGGCCGGTACACATGCGGCTGTCATCGGCGGCCAGGAACAGGGCGGCGCGCGCCAGGTCATCCGCGCGCAGATAGCCCGGCAGGCATTGCGCACGACGCAGCTGTGCTTCGCCCTCCGCGTCCAGCCACAGCCGCTGCTGCTTCTCGGTGATCACCCAGCCCGGTACCAGCGCATTGATGCGGATGCGGTCCTGCCCCAGTTCCCGGGCCAGGCCGTTGACCAGGCCGTGGACCGCGGATTTGGCCACCGCGTACAGCGGATACCCGCTGTTCTTGATCATCCAGCCCGTCGAACCCAGGCAGATGATCGAACCGCCGCCGAGGGCGCGCATGTCCGGCACCAGCGCCTGGATGGCGAAGTACTGGTGGCGCAGGTTCACCGCCATGCTGCGTTCAAAGTCCGCGATGCCGGTGTCGGCCAGGGCATGACGGGCATCGTTGGCGGCATTGTTGACCAGCACCGAGAACGGTCCAGCCAGGATGCGCGCGTGGGCGATGGCGGACCGGAGTGCCTCGATATCGGTGATGTCGCAATGCAGATAGCGCGGGGCAGTCGCAACGTCGCGCAGGCTTTCCAGCAGCGCTTGGGCGCCGCTGTCGTCGATGTCGAGAAAGACGACCTTCGCACCCTGCCGCGTGAAGTGCTCGACGAAGGCGGCGCCGATGCCGGTGGCACCACCGGTGATCAGCACCGCGCGGTTCTCAAGGCTGGGATAACGTGCCTGATCGGTCATGGCGCTCACCACTCGGCCACGCTGCCATCGGCATGGCGCCAGATGGGGTTGCGCCAGCGGTGGCCTTCGGCGGCTCGCTCGTCAACGTAGGCCTGGTTGATCTCGATGCCCAGCCCCGGGCCGTCGGGAATCCTGACGAAGCCTTCCCTGTACTCGAAGGGCGCGCGGTCCACCAGGTAGTCCAGCAGATCGTTGCTGGCGTTGTAGTGGATGCCCAGGCTCTGTTCCTGGATGAAGGCGTTGTAGCAGACCGCATCCAGCTGCAGGTTGGCCGCCAGCGCGATCGGGCCGAGCGGGCAGTGCAGAGCGATGGCGACGTCGTAGGCTTCGGCCATGGCCGCGATCTTGCGGGTTTCCGTGATGCCACCCGAGTGCGATGGATCCGGTTGCAGGATGTCCACGCCACCGGTCTGCAGTACGCGCTTGAAGTCGAAGCGGGAGTACAGGCGTTCGCCCAGCGCGATCGGCGCAGGCGAAAGGGCGGCCAGTTCCGGGATGGCTTCCAGGTGCTCGGAAAGCACCGGCTCTTCGATGAACATCAGCCCGAAGGGCGCCAGCTCGCGCATCAGCACCTTGGCCATCGGCTTGTGCACGCGGCCATGGAAGTCCACGGCCACTCCCACATCGCGGCCCACCGCATCGCGCACGGCCTGCACGTTCTCCAGTACCCGCGTGACCTTGTCATGGCTATCGACGAACTGCACTTCCTCGGTGGCGTTCATCTTCACCGCAGTGAAACCGCGTGCCACGGCGTCGCGGGCGGCACGGGCGGTGTCGGCCGGCCGATCGCCGCCGATCCATGAGTACACGCGGATGCGGTCGCGCACGGGGCCGCCCAGCAGGGCATGCACCGGCACGCCCAGTGCCTTGCCGTGGATGTCCCACAGCGCCTGGTCGATGCCCGCCAGTGCGCTCATCAGGATCGGACCACCACGGTAGAAGCCGCCACGATAGAGCACGTTCCAGTGGTCTTCGATGTGCCGGGGGTCCTTGCCGACCAGATAGTCGGACAGCTCTTCCACGGCCGCCGCCACGGTGTGCGCGCGTCCTTCGACGATGGGCTCGCCCCAGCCGCAGATGCCGGCGTCCGTATCGATGCGGACGAACAGCCAGCGCGGGGGCACCAAGTAGGTCGTGATGGCAGTGATCTTCATGCGGGGGAGTCCGTGTTCGTTCTGTTCCAGGCGTCGATGAACGCACGCGCGCGGCGTGCGACGTCGTCCGCGGGGGTCTTGGGGGCATACAGGGCGGAGCCGATACCGAAGCCGGCGGCACCTGCCTGGCGGTAGGCGGCCATGCGCTCCGGGGTGATGCCGCCGACGGGCAGCAGCGGCGTGCCGGCGGGAAGCACGCTGGACCACGCCTTCAGCACCGGGGGGGGCAGTTGTTCGGCGGGAAACAGTTTCAGTGCATCCGCACCGGCCCGCAGGGCAGCGAAGGCTTCCGTGGGCGTCGCCACGCCGGGCGTGCAGACCATGCCGCTGGCGTGGGCGGCGGCAATGACCTCCACGTCCGCGTGCGGCATCACCACCAGCCGGCCACCGGCATTGTTCACGTCCTGCACCTGCGCGGTGGACAGGACGGTGCCGGCACCGATCAGGCAGCGATCGCCGAGCTGCTTTGCGAGCAGTTCAATGCTCTGCAGCGGCTGCGGCGAGTTCAGCGGGACTTCCAGGATGTGGAAGCCGGCCTCGGCCAGCGCCGCGCCGATGGCGGGCGCTTCCTGCGGGGTGAGCCCGCGCAGGATGGCAACCAAGGGGAGGGGTTGCATCCAGGCGGTGCTCATGGTGTTTCCTTCAGCGTGGGGGTTTTCTGGACTGCCGCGCGCCCTTCAGATTGGCGCGGGAGTCGGCAATCATGTCCAGCATGGCGGCGCGCGCCGCGTCCGGCTGCTTCTGCCGGATGGCGTCGTACACGTCGAAGTGGCGCGGCAGCGAGTACTTGAAGTCCTGCGCGGTCTGCGCCGAGAGCAGGAAGAAGGTGCCCAGCGCCGCGTCGATGACCGAGAACAGGGATGCCAGCAGTTCGTTGTTGGTGGCTTCCAGCACGCTCTCGTGGAACATCAGGTCGGCCTTGGCCCACGCATCCTGGTCCGGTGCATCGGCCATGGCCTGGTACGCGCTCTTGATCCTGGCCAGCTGCGCGGGCGAACGCCGCTCGGCTGCGGAAGCCGCGGCCGCCGGTTCGATCACCTCGCGCATCTCCACCAGCTTTTCCACGAAGTCCTGGGTGGGCATCAGCGCGCAGCGCCACGCCAGGATGTCGCTGTCCAGCTGCTTCCAGTGACGCGGGTCGCGCACCCGCGAACCGGTTTTCTGCCGGGTTTCGATCAGCCCTTTGGAGCCCAGCACCTTCAGGCCCTCGCGCAGGGCGGAGCGGCTGACGGACAAGGTCTGTGACAGCAGCTCTTCCCTGGGCAGGAATTCGCCCGGCTGAAGTGCGCCGCTGATGATCCGCTGCCCGATCTCCTGGGCCACTTGGTCGTAGAGGTTGCGTACCTCGATCGGTTTCACAGGCATCCCTTTGGCTTGGTGCACCGCAGGCTGCGGTCACTCCTATTATCCGACAAAAGGACGGGTGCAGGGTGTGAGGCATGTGGGGGAGCGTCCTCATCAGAGCTTGAACCGGAAGCCCATGCCCAGGGTCTTGTCCTGGTAACGGATGTCGCGCGGCCGCGTGTTGCCGCTGCCCCAGTACTGGTGCAGGTTGTTGCCCAGCAGGTTGGTGGCCGAGAACACCACCGTGGCGCGCGGGGTCACGTCGTAGCTGATCGAGAAGTCCAGCGAGCTGGCCGGCTCGACCTGGTCTTCCGTTCCGGCGACCGTGGGCTGGGTGAAGAAATCGATGTACCGGCTGCGGTAGCCGTAGGCCAGGCGCGCACTCAGGCCGAAGTTCTCGTAGAACAGCACGGCGTTGTAGTTGTTCTTCGAGACGTTCTGCAGCGGCCGCGAGATCACGGGCCCGCCAAGGAACTCCGGAGACTTGGTATCGCCTTCGATGTAGGTGTAGTTGAACTGCGCACCCAGGCCGCTCCAGGCGCCGGGCAGGAAGTCGAAGGTCTGCTGGTAGGCCAGCTCGACACCCTGCAGATGGCCGCTGCCGGCGCTCTGCGGGGATGACAGCTCGTAGTCCTCCCCGGCGATGACCACATTGGTGATGTAGTTCTGGATGTAGCCATCGATGTCACGATAGAACACGCCCGCACTGACGTAGCCCACCGGGGAGAAGTACCACTCCAGCGACATGTCGTAGTTGGTCGACTTGATCGGGCTCAGGTCGGGGTTGCCACTGCTGGCCACGCCCGCACGGTTGACGGTGCCGGGATTCAGCGAGATCGACGGGTTCAAGGCACCGAAGTCCGGATAGCTCAGTGTCTTGGCCGCCAGCACGCGCAGCTGCCAGGCATCGTTGAAGTGCAGGTTCAGGCTCGCGTTGGGCAGGGCATTGGTGTCCTGCGTGCTGCGGGTGATGGCACTGTAGACACCCGTGCCCGCGTCGAACGAGAAGGCGTTGAGTTCACGCTTGATCTTCTCCGCACGCACGCCCACCAGGCCATCCACGCGCAGGCCGCCCAGCTCGAAGTCGTACTTCGCCTGCAGGTAGCCGGCGCTCTTGCGTTCTTCGATATCGAAGAAGCGGCCGGGATTCTCCGCCGCCAGTCCGTCCGGCAGACCGTAGTAACGGCGCAGCGCGTCGGCGTTGTCGATCAGGTAGTCGTAGCAGGGCGTCAGGAACGACTGGCTCAGTGCGGAGTTGCCGCGCTTGCTGCAGAAGAAGCTGCTGGCCGGGAACAACCCCACCACCTGGTTGGCCGGGTTGGGCGAGGCGGTGATGTTGCCCGTACCGGCACCGCCTGGCGGCGGCGTGCTGATTTCCACGCTGCCCTTGGCGCTGGCGGTACGGTCGGCATAGCGCAGGCCGAACTGGAGGTTGGCGATCGGGCCGTCGAGGAACTCGAACGTTCCGTCGCCGCGCCAGCTGTTTTCCTCGCCGCGCGACTCGCCCCAGGTCTGGAACAGGCCATTGAGGTAGAAGCGCGACGGATCCATGGCCGGGTTGCCGGCCAGGTGCCAGTTCTGGTGCTTGCCCGAGGTGCCGTCCCATACGGTGGTGATCGGCCCGGCCAGGAAGGTGTCGATGATGAAGTTCTCATCGCGGTAGTAGCCGGACGTACGGGCCACTTCGGTGGACAGCCGCAGCTGGTCGCCGCGCCACTTGAAGCCCAGCGCGTTCTGGGTGTCCTGGCCGCGCTGCTTGTGCGCCTGGGTGCTGCTGGCGGCATAGCTGTCGCCGGTCCATGTACCTGCGGTGGCGTCGCAGATGGTCTGGCCGGACAGCGGCCCATCCAGGCGGTTGGCATAGCAGTTGTCGCCGACCTGCAGCCCCGTCGGCGGCACCACCCCGACCGGGAAACTGAACAGGAACGCCTGGTCATAGTCGTCTCGCACGAAATCATAGAGGCCCTCGACATAGACCTCGGTGCGTTCGCTGGGTTTCCACTGCAGGGCATAGTTGAACGCACTGCGCTTGCGGTCGCCATGGTTGTAGTTGGTGCCCCAGCCATTGGGGGCGGCGATCAGGTTGCCGTCATCGGTACGTGCCGGCGTGCCATCCGGATTCTCCAGCACCTTCGGGAAGTCACCCCACACCGCATCGTACGCATAGCGCTTGCCGACATAGCCGAAGTTGACCATGGCGCCGATCTCGCCGGCATCGGTGTCCCAGCGGTTGCTCAGCAGCAGGCTGGCGGAGGGATCGATGTCGCCACCGTACTTGCTGTGCGTACCGGTCACGGTGCCGGCGATCTCCGCACCGTCGAAATCCAGCGGGCGGCGCAGCTGGATGTCCACCAGGCCCGCGATGCCGCCCAGTGGCAGGCTCGCCTCGCTGCTCTTGTAGACGTTCAGGCTCTTGATGGCGGTGGCCGGCAGGTTCTGGAAGGCGTAGCCGCGGCCGGAGCTGCTGAAGATCTCACGGCCGTTGAGGGTGCTGATCACGTTCGGCAGGCCGCGGATCACCACCCCGGTGGTCTCGCCCTGGTTGCCCTGCGCCACCTGCACGCCGGTAACGCGCTGCAGGGCGTCGGCCACGCTGTTGTCGGGCAGCTTGCCGATGTCTTCGGCAACGATCGAATCGACGACCATCTCCGCCTCCTGCTTGATCGACTGGGCGGTCTGCAGGCTTTGGCGCAGCGCGGTCACGGTGACCGTGTCCAGGTTGACGGCCTCCTGCGAGCGGGCCTCCTGCGCCTGCACCAGAGAGGGCAGGGCGAGGGCCGAAAGGATGGCCAGGGAAAGCACGGTGCGGGAAGAACGAGCGGTCATGGCGGTATCTCCGGATTCCGGAAAGCAGTCGCGGTTGAGTGGCGCGCCCTAAATCGAAGGCGGGCGCCAGTAGGGTCAGAAAGCGGGAACGGAGGTGCGCGGGGTCTTGGCCAGCCTGCGGAACAGCTCGGCTTCGCGTGCCCGGTAGGGCGTGCCGTCGGCCTTCAGCAGATCGTGGAACCACACGGTGGGGGCTTCCATCGTGTAGGGGCGCTGCCAGCTGTCCCACGGGAAGCGGGTCTGGATCGCGCCGTCCACGAACCCCCAGTTGATCATGCCGATGTTCTCGCGGCGGGCGATCGGAAGGATCGTGTCCACGTTCGAGCCTGCGCCGCGTGCCAGCCATTCGGTGCAGATCAGCGGGCGGCCGTACCTGCGCAGCTGTGCAATGCGGGCAACGAATGCCTCCGGCTGCTCGTAGTTGTGGAAGGTGATCACATCCGACTGCTCCAGCTGCGTGCGCTGGATCGCGGTGAGCGATGCGGCGCCCGGCGACCAGTCATCGCCGATCCACACGCCGCTGGTGAGCGGCTGCACCGGCTTCTTCGCGCGTGCCCAGTCGAAGATCTTCGGCAGCAGTTCGGCGATGCGTTCCTGCTCGTCCGGCAGCTGCTTGTCCATGTAGTTGCCACCCCCGGGGTTGTCCGGCTCGTTCCACAGGTCCCAGGCCAGCACGCGCGTGTCATTGGCGAAGTGACCGATCACGCCCTCCACATAGGCCTGGAAGTGCGCGTCGTTGGCGCGGTCCACCAGCATGTGGCGGCTCGGGCTCTGCACCCAGCCGGAGTTGTGCACGCCGGGAATCGGGCGGCGCTGCGGGCCGAGCACCGGATCCGGGTCCCAGCAGCTGTCGAACAGCACGAGCATCGGGCGGATGCCGTTCTTCTCGGCGATGGACAGGAAGGTGTCGATGCGCTTCAGCAGGCCCTGCGGGTCCTGCTGCCACAGCAGGTCATGCAGGTAGACGCGCATGGTGTTCATGCCGAACTGCTCGTGCGCCCAGCGGAGTTCGCGGTCGATGGCTGCCGGATCGAAGGTCTCGGCCTGGAACATCTCCAGCTGGTTGATGGCGTTGGAGGTGGTGTAGTTCGCGCCCACCAGCCACTGCTGTCTGGAATACCACGCGTCGGCTTCGGCCGGGGTCCAGCGTGCGGCGTCGGTCGCATGCGCCATCGGTGCGACGGCGAGCAGCGTTGCCAGCAAAGGGGTAAGCCACTTTCGCATGAGATGCATCTCCTTGGTTCATGAGCTGCCCGTCCTGGCGTGAGCCAGGAGGCGGGCGGTGCGTACTGCGTCGGATTGCCGGTGCCGTGGGCGACCGGTGTGCCAGCTGCGCGGGATCAGCGGCCGGGCGGTGTGCGGTCGGTCGAGAAGTCGTAGACGATGCGGTTCACGTAGGTCTCGCCCGGGGCCAGCCGCGCCGAGCCGAACGACGGCTGGTTCGGTGTGTCCGGGAACAGCTGCGGTTCCAGCGCGATGGCATCGCCCTGGCGATAGACACGGCCACTCTTGCCCACGGTGCTGCCGTCGAGGAAGTTGCCCGAATAGAACTGCAGGCCAGGCTGCGTGGACAGCACGGTCATCACGCGGCCCGAGCGCGGGTCGTGCACGCGGGCGACTTCGCGCGGCTCGCGCGTGGGCGATCTGCTGATGACCCAGTTGTGGTCGTAGCCGCGGCCATGCAGCAGCTGCGGCTCATTGCCCTGGCGCAGGTCGCGCCCGATCGGCTTGGCCGTGCGGAAGTCGAAGGCGGTGCCTTGCACCGGCTGCAGCACGCCCGTGGGAATCAGGCTCGCATCCACCGGCGTATAGGCGCTGGCCGGAATGGTCAATTCGTGATCCATCGCCGAGCCGGAACCCTCGCCGGACAGATTCCAGTATGCGTGGTTGCTGAGGTTGACGATGGTCGGTGCATCGGTCGTGGCGCGGTACTCCACCTCCAGCCGGCCATTGCCCTTCAATGCGTAGGTTGCCGTGACCGTGAGCGTGCCCGGATAACCCTGGTCGCCGTCAGGGCTGACATGCTGCAGGGTGGCGTGATCGGCGGCGGCGTCGACGATCTTCCACACCACCTTGTCGAAGCCGCGGGTGCCGCCGTGCAGGCTGTTCGGCCCATTGTTGACCGGTACCTGATAGGTCCTGCCATCCAGGGTGAAGCGACCCTTGGCGATGCGGTTGGCGAAGCGGCCGACGATCGTGCCGAAGTACTGCGGATTGTCGAGCGTCGCCTTGAGCGTCGCGTCGCCAAGCAGTACATCGGCGTATGCGCCATCACGGTCCGGCACTTCCAGTGAATGCAGTGCAGCGCCCAGCGTCAGTACCGTGGCCTGCATGCCGGTGCCGTCACGCAGCAGGATCGACTCCACCACGGTGCCATCGGCCGTCCGGCCTACCACAGCGCGTTCCTGTGCCTGACCTGCGCCCACTGCAGACAGTGCCAGTACGCCGATCAGCCCTGCCGTCTTCCCCTTGCCAGCACGCATTGCTCAAGACCCCTCTCGATGTCGTGATGCGCACAAAAACATATAATCAGACAATACGCACGTTGCGACGCAGCACGTGATCGGACCGCCGTGCCCACCCGTGGTCAACGCGCAGTCGCGGTCATCGCGTGCAGTGCGGAGAAGCCGCACACCACGGCGTCGGCGGACGCCACCGCGTGCGTGGCGATGCCGATTTCCGACAGCGCCGCCTGGTACAGCCGGGTGACCGGTCCGGAGCCCACCAGGGGCACCGACGCCGACCTCAGCCCGGGGAACAGCGCCAATGCGTCTGCAATCTCCGCACCGGCCAGCAGTCCGCGCAGGTAAGCGCTGGTCGCCGTGCGCGGCAGGGTGCCGCGGATCATCCGTGCCCGCACACCGAAGAGCAGCGCACCCAGGCCCAGTCGGCGGTCGGCGCCTGCATGCACACCCTCGGCGAAGGCCGGTCCTGGCTCACCCGGTCCGTCCAGCACCGAGGCAAGCAGGCCGCCACTGGCCAGTCGATCGAACAGTTCGCCGGACATCGAGGTCATGAAGCTCTGCACCTGGCCGTCGATCAGCTGGATCCACTTGGTATGCGTACCCGGCAGCGCCACGATGGCATCGGGGCCGACATCGCCGCCGCGCAGCAGCCCCAGCAGCTCGGTCTCCTCGCCGCGGAGCACGTCCGGCATGCCATCCACGGGGCGCACGCAGGCCATGCCGGGCACGATGCTCACGGACAGCCCGCCGATCCGGGTCGGCACCAGCTGCTGCGCGATCGAGGCAACACCTGCAGGGCACTCCACGTAGCCGGCATCGATCCAGCCGACATTCGACCCGATCATGCCCGCCGCATAGGCGTGGCGTGCAGCCGGCCAGCGTGCGCGGATCGTGTTGGCGGCCACCACCATGTCGTCACGGTCCAGCGTGGCCACGCCCGCGGGCATTTCATGGGCATCAAGCCGCTCACCGTTGGGTCCGATCAGATAGGCGCGCAGATTGCTGCTGCCCCAGTTGATGCCGATGATGCTGTCGGGGTGTTCCTGCTGCATGGTGGTTCCTCGGAGCGATGGTGTTGCCTATTGTCTGATTATATGGTTTGGTTGCCGCTCGCTGGCAAGCCTGCCGGCGCAGTTCCAGTCGGGAGGGGAACGCAATGAACGGCACGCTTTCCATGGCGCTTGCAGCGCTGCTTCAGGTATCGACGAACGCGTCCGCCGCAACGCCGGCGGTGGACAATCCGCTGCTGGACTCCGGGCCGGACCCGTGGATCACCCGCGATGGGGACGTGTTCTATTACATGGGCACGCACGGTGATCGCCTCGCCATCCGCGCCACCCGCGACCTTGCGCACCTGGCTGACGCGCGCGAAGTCACGGTGTGGCGTCCGCCGGCAACGGGGGCGAATGCCAAGTCGATCTGGGCGCCGGAACTGCATCGCATTGATGGGCGCTGGTACATCTACTACACGGCGGCAGCGGGCGATGCACCCGAAGGCCAGGAAGACGCCCATCGGGGGGTGTTCGTGCTGGAGAACAGCAATGCCGATCCGACCCGGGGTACATGGACCGATCGCGGACGGCTGGCCACGGCACACCCCGGCATCGACGGCACCACTTTCTTAACCGGCGGCAAGCGCTACTTCGTGTATTCACCCTACGTGGGACCGGACAGCGTGCTGGCCATCGTGGCCATGGCCAACCCCTGGACCCTGCGGGGCAGCGAAACCATCATTGCGCGGCCCGACCAGGCGTGGGAGCGACAGGGCGGGCGGCAGATCCTGGAGGGGCCGGAGTTCCTGCAGGGCCCACGCGGCGATCTGTTCCTGACCTATTCGGGCAGTGCGTGCTGGTCGGATGACTACGCGATTGGACTGCTGCACGCCAAGGCGGGCGCCGATCCGCTGGATGCGAGCGCGTGGCACAAGGCGAAGCAGCCGATCCTTGCCAAGCATCCTGCTGGCAACGTGTACGCGCCGGGGCACAACGGTTTCTTCCAGATGGCCGACGGCGCGTCGTGGATCATCTACCACGCCAACCCGGGGCCGGACATGGGCTGCACCGCCAGGCGCTCGCCGCGCATCCAGCCGGTGCATTGGAGCCAGGACGGCATGCCGCTGCTGGATGCGCCGTACGGGCGCGGAGTCGGGGTGAAGTGATTGCGTCGGCGGTCGAATGCTCTCACGCTTCTTCAGCAGCCTTGTCTGGCGCCAGGGCGGCCGCGCGGCTGTGATGAAACGCCGCCGCAGGGCTGGAGGTGGGAGGTGCCGGATTGTTCCGATGCTTTGCGCTACACCGCCGGCACCGTGATCCTCTGCAGGTCCAGCGTGGCCCGCAGCGCATAGTTCTTGCGGATTACCGGCACGATGCGGGTCAGGCGTGGATCGAAGTAGTCCCTGAACAACGGCGGCCGTGCCGAGCCCAGATAGAACGCACGGTCCTGCTTGACTGCTGCCGGCAACAGCACGTCACTGAAGTCGCTGTCGGAGGCGTCAGTCACCAGGCACGGTACATGGCGGAGCCCAAGCTGGCGCAGCAGGTACAGGCGATGGGAGCCATTGGTCAGGATCAGGCGGTTGCCGATCCGGGTGGCACTGACGAGGTTGTCGCTGAAGCCCAGATAGATGACCAGCGCGTGGCTGGCTGCACCGAAGGGTTCGTAGCCGGCGATGGCGGACGGGTCGATCGTCGCCACGTCCAGAAAGCGCAGGTCGTTGGAGCTGGACGCAAAGGTGTAGCTGCCTTCGGACCGGGACGCGCGGACCGGCGGGTGAGCGTGCCGCCCGTTGCGTGCAACCAGCTCCATGATGTCCTGTGCCGTGGGGGAGGCGGGGAAGGCGGCGGCAAGCTCGCCGACATGGCGCAGGTTGATGCACTCCTGGAAGACCACCAGCCGGTCGATCTCGACCATCTGCCATGCGCGCGGCACGTTGTTCGTCATGCGGTGCATCGACGGTTGGCGTGGCGCGTGGTCGGCCAGCGCCGCCATCTCCGCAGGAAGTGCATGCACCTCGACCGCGTCGGCGTCATTGGCCTCTTCCTTCAGCTGGCGCAGCGCGTCGGCGCGGGCGTTCTTCCATTCCTCCACCAGCATCGCCTCATCGAAGCATCCGGGCGGGCATCGCTCCCTGATGAAGCGGATGAACCTCGGCAGCGGGAACGGTCCTTTGAGCAGAAGGGTGGGCTCAAGGCCATCGTCACTGGTCGGGTCGCTCATCCATTTCCCCTTCGAGAAGGCGTGTCGACGTTGCCGGACAGCGACAGTCGTCACACTGAAATAATATGTTATATCGTAACATTTGCATGCCTTGACGGCAATCGCTTAGCAACACGCGCAGCGATGGTGGCTTGGCTGCTCCGTATCCGTGGCACGACGCCCGGATACATCCACTGACAAGAGGAGATGTTCATGAACGAGCTGATTGAGCTGGGTGTAGTGGCAGGACAGCAGAACCCTGAAGGCCAGGGTGTGGGCGGTGATCTGATCGAGCTGGGCTCGGTGGTTTCGGAAACCAAGGCACACAACCACGGCACCTTGTGGGATGGCGTGTTCCCGACCACCTCGCCCTGATCCACTGCGGCATGCATGACCTGCGGTGCATGCCCTGCGCATGCACCGCTTCTCCGCCTGGACTGAAGAGATCACGTAATGGAACAGCCTGCGGCGCGCTATTTCCTGTCGAAGCAGGCCCATGTCTGTGTCACCGGCGATGCAATGGTGATCCTGGACCAAGCGACGGGAAAATACCTGTCGCTCGACCGCCATCGTGCTGCCAGCCTGGGCGGGCTGGTGCTGGGTTGGCCGTTGCCGGCAGATGGCCGGCGGATGCCGGATCTGTTGCAGTCGCTGCTGCAACGCGGGCTGATCACCGACGATCCGCAGCGAGGCAAAGCCGCGACCAGTGCTTCGATCGCGCTGCCGCGCCACTGGATACGCGACGGTGAACCTCGCGGTTGTCCGCGCATCACCGCACGTGACGTCCGCAGATTCATGGCTGCGTGCATGCGTGCCGGATGCAGCAGGACGTTCCTTCCTTTCAGCCAAACAGTGTCCTCGGCGCGCAGGCGTGCGCAGGCATCACAGCGCACGGACGTAGGCGTGCAGGAGCTGGCCCTGCGCGTCCGGGTGTTCGACTGGCTGCGGCCGTTGGCCTTCAGGAAGACGGACGAGTGCTTTCTCTACTGCCTGGCGATGCGCGAATTCCTGTCCAGGCATGGAATCGTCGCGGACTGGGTGTTCGCGGTCAGGACCCAGCCCTTCGCGGCGCACTGCTGGCTGCAGCACGGCGATCAGGTCCTGACCGATATCCCCTTCAACCTGCGCCGGATGGTTCCCATCCTGGTGCTGTAGAGGCGCCTCACGCATGTATCGATACATCGCCGTGCTCTGGAACACCTCCTGCGACTCCGCAACCGCCCGGGCGCAGCAGGCGATGCAGCGCATCGAGGCCATGCACGCCGGCGTCACCTGCGTGATGAACGACCACGGCGCCGCGATTTATGTCCAAAGTGACAACCCGGGCTACCTGGACTGCAGCCGCTGCGGCTCGCTGGTCGTGCTCGGCGCGCTGTTCGACAGGAATTTCGGCCGGGATACCGTGCCCGCGCGCGTGCCACTGGATGCGGCCGCCGCCGATGCGGCCTGCCGCACGCAGGGAAAAACCCTCGTGCAGCACTACTGGGGCCGCTATGTAGCGTTCGGCTACCAGCCGCAGTCATCGAGCTGGTTCGTCCTGCGTGATCCCACCGCTGAAATTCCCTGTTACATGACGACGGCGGATCAGCTGACGGTGGTCTTCTCCAGCATGGAAGACTGCCTTGCACTGGGCCTGCGCGATTTCAGCATCGACTGGCCCTTCCTGTCCTACTCGCTGCTGTTTCCGTTCCGTGACGGGTTGCAGACCGGCTTCAGGGAGGTCACCGCCATCGAGGCCGGGGAGGCCGTTTCGATCCGCGATGGCGAGCCGGTCAGCCGGCAGTGCCAGTGGGACATCGTGCGCCTGGCCCGCGACGAACCGATCGAAGACCTGCAGGAGGCGGTGCAGCTCGCGCGCTCCACGCTGCTGGGCTGCATCGGTGCCCTGGCCAGCCGGCACCGGCGTATCCAGCTGCAGCTGTCGGGTGGGCTGGATTCCTCCATCATCCTCGCCGGCCTGCTGCACGCACCTTCCATGCCGGAAGTGGACTGTGTCCACCACTATGACGACGGCATCGGTGCCGATGAGCGGATGTTCGCCCGCATGGCGGTGGCCGGTGCCAGTGAGTCGTCGGGCCGGCGCTGCGGGTTCGTCGAGTACCGGCGGCAACCCCACTGCGCGCTGGAAGAGATCATGACCTTCCCGCGGACGGCGCGGCCGGCACATTGCTCGGGCTACCTTCTGCATCGCCGTGATGTCACCTTTGACGCAGATACCGTGCAGTTCACCGGCGTCGGCGGCGACGCGGTCTTCCTGCGCTTCAAGGGCAACGCTGCGGCGATCGACCATGCCTGGCGGCGCGGCATCGACCGCCACTTCTTCCGGGTCGCCTTTGAAACCGCACAGTCGGGCGATTCGCTTTATGGCGTCCTCAAGGATGCGGTGATCCATGGGCTGCTCAGGCGGCCGGCCAGCATCAACGGTCGCTGGGGCAACCCCTGCGAATGGGTGAAGGTCGACGCGACCGAGCAGGACGTCACGCCACCGGCCTGGCTGCGCCATGCGCGCAACGAAGGCCATGAGGTGTCACCGTACAAGCTTGCGCACATCAGCCGGATGGTGTTTCCGACCAGCGTCCTTGATCCGTTCGAGGGCGCGGGTCGCTGGCACGGTGTCTCTCCGATCAGCGCACAACCGCTGGTCGAACTGTTCGCGCGCATGCCGCTGCGTCTGCTCATGGCGGACGCGGAGGACCGGACGATCGCACGGCGTGCCTTGCAGGGGCTGCTGCCGGACGCTCTACTGTCGCGGAAGGTGAAGTCCTACCTCGACGATCATTCGGTCGCGGTCACCCAGGGCCATCAGGCGTTCATCCGCAGCCTGCTTGTCGATGGGCTACTGGCCCGGCGTGGGTACATCGACAGCGCCTCGGCCGACGCTGGCATCCGCCGGGTCGGCCTGGATCATTCGTCGCAGGTGCTCGGCATCTTCGGCCCGCAGGTCAACATCGAAGCCTGGCTCAGGCGCTGGGCAGAGCGGCCCGCAGGGCAGGGAGCCGGAGTCGCCTAGGCGCTCCGGCTCATCTCCTCGAGGTACAGGCTCTCAAGATCGTTGGCGGTGATGGTGGTGGCATCCAATGTCCTGCGCAGCCGCCCGGCCTGCATGAGGCCGATCGTGGTGGCGACCTCGCGGGCGCGGAACAGATCGTGCGTGGCCATCAGGATGGCGGTGCCACGATCACGCTGTCGCACGATCAGGTCATGGAACTCGGCCGACGCAGTGGGGTCGAGGCCGGACGTCGGCTCGTCAAGCAGCAGCACCTTGGCGTCCTTGACGATGGCCAGGGCAATGCCGACCTTCTGCCGCATGCCCTTGGAGTAGAGGCCCACGCGTCGTCCGAAGACATCCGGCGCCAGGCCCGCTGTACTCAGTGCATCCCGCAGCCGGGCGGGTGAGCGGTCGTCCACGCCGGCCAGACGCGCGAAGTAGTCCAGGTTCTCAAGACCGGACAGCTCGTCGTACAGCGCCACGGTCTCGGGGATGTACAGCAGCCTGCGTCGCACCTCCTGCGGGTGCCGGTGCGCGCTGAGTCCATCGACTTCCGCGGATCCGGAGGTAGGGGTGAGGAAGCCCAGAAAGAGCTTGATCGTGGTCGATTTTCCCGCACCGTTGGCTCCGAGCAGGCAGAAGATCTCGCCGGGTCCCACCTCGAAGCTGACATCGTCGAGTGCCCGGTGGGTGCCGTGTTCCTTGACCAGGTTCTTTGCAGAAAGCATGTGGGCTCCTCAAGGGGTCGCCAACCGGCGACGCATCGATCCGGCGGCGATCAGCAGAATCAGGGTGGCGGCGAGCAACGCCGCGAGATCGGCACGCACTCCACGCCGGCCCACGCCGGCCGGCTCCGCGAACCGGAAGCGGGGCAGGGCTTCATATTCGGCAAGTGTCTGCGGCGCGTCGCGATCCAGGTACGCCTTGTGCAGCAACCGACGGGCCTGCCAGAACGCATGGACCTGGTCCTGGAAGGCGAGCGCGCGATCCGCGTCCGAGCCGGCGATGCGGTCCAGCGCGTCCTGTACTGCGACCGCGGGCATCAGCAACCGCACGTTGTCCAGCACCCGGCGGCGTGCATCCTGCGCCCGCTCATGCGATTCGATCAGCGGCGCAAGGTCGAGATCGGTCGCCAGCAGGTCGGCATAGGCCTCGCGCACGTCGTCCGGAATCACCGGTGTCGAAGAACGTACAGCCGTTGAAGCACTGCGGCGATGGAGTGTCTGTTGCCTGGCCGTTGCGGCCAGCCGCGCCTTCACGTCGGTCGCGAGCTGCATCTGTGATGGCGGCGGAACGGCCAGATTCACTGCGGCGAGGGTCAACGACGGGGCCATCACCACGATCAGCAACCACACTCCGCCGGCCGCAATGGCCGCCTCCGTGGTGCGCCGGGCGAAACAGCCGATCAGTACCGCTACCGCCAGCCAGAAGCCGCCATAGGCGAGGATGACCAGCGAGAGCAGGCCGAGGCCGGCAAGGCTCTCCGCACCGGACCACGCCGCCGCGCCGACCAGGATCACTCCCGCAGGCAGCAGCACCACTGCGCCCCGGGCCAGCGCCTTTACCGCAATCAGCCGTCCCGCCGCGACCGGCTGCGACAGTACCAGCGCAGCGATGCCACGCTCGCGCTCGCGGGCCCAGAGGTCATAACTGGCTGCCAGGATGACCAAGGGCAGCAGAAAGACGATGACGAACGCCAGATCGAACCGGCCTGCGGCCCGCGCTGCCGGATTGCCGATGTCGGCCCACACGTTCCTGAAAAGCTGGGTGCGATCGCCCAGCGCCACCACATCGGCCGTATAGGGATAGGCCTCCGCCTGCCCGATCGATACTGACGCCATCGCAGCCGGCGGCAGCACGGGTTGGACGCGCGGCAACACCGAGGGCGCCTTGCCGACGAACACCCGGCTGCGGTCATGGGTGTGCTGCTCTTCGAGCTGGATCACGCCGATGGCGGCGTTACGCTGTTCGACCCACGCCCTGCCATTCCACGCGGCGTAGGCGGCCAGCGCCAGCAGCAGCGTCAGCAGGGTGGGCAGCGCCCGATCGCGCAGCAGCCTGCGCACCTCATGGCCGGCAACTGAAAGACTGCTCATGGGGTCGTCCCCAGGCGCCGGGCCGAGAAGAACACCAGTCCAAGCGCCAGCAGCACCCAGCCCAGCAGAATGGCCAGGTTCGCCGCCTGTGCCGCGGCAGTGCCGGCCAGGCACTGTTGCCCCGGCGTGTAGGCTACGGACCGGGTGAGGGTCGCGATGTCGGCGCGGTGCTTCTCCCCCTGCGGCGCCTTGTGCTGCTTCACTTCCGCATTGAGTGCCTGGATCAGGCGGTAGCGGTAGTCTTCCACGCTCTGCAGGAAGGCCAGGTGCGCCGCGAAATCGGTGCGGGCGAATGCGCGTGACCATGACTGCAGCGCGATGGCCGGAGAAACGAAGGCGAATGCGCGCTGTGTTGCTTGCTGCTGCCGATAGGTCGCATGGATCCGCTCGAAATGGCGGTTGTAGGTGTCCGTCGAGTTCCTCTCTGCGAACTCCAGGGCCACGCCCCGGAAGTTGACGGGAAGCTCTTCCACCGTGTCGACCTGGTAGCGCGCCATCAGCGCGTGTCGCAGGGCGTCCAGCCGCTTGTCCGCAGGGTCATGGCCATCCACACCGTTCTCCGCCTCTTCCGTCACGGCGGCCCTGAACGCCGGCGCGGTGGGCGTGGGATCCAGCGATTCGGCCACCGCTGGCGCCATTCGTGGCACAAGCACGGTGGCCACCACCCAGAACCCCAGCAGCACCACCAGCGAGGTCCGCGCCGAGCTGGACAACGCCGAGACACCGACCGTGAGGGCACAGAACACCAGCAGATAGAGTCCGTAGGCCGCGCACATGGCCAGCAGCGCGGCGATGTCCATCCAGCCGGCGTTCTGTCCCGCCACAGCGGGAACCGTCGCCGCCAGCATGGCAAGCACCAGCAGCAGGGAAGCACTTGCCAGAGCAATCAATCGGCCGATGATCAGCACCGCAGGCGACGCCCCGGTGCCGAGTTCCTGGCGAAGGGTTTCGCGGGCGACGTCACCGGACAGCGTGGCGAAGCCGGCAAGGATGATGAGCAGCGGCGCTACTACCTGCAGCGCCCAGGCGGCAGAGAAACCGTCGAACCGGCTGAGGGCGGTGCCCGCGTCCATCGCGCGATGCCTGGCCGGGTTCTGTGCGTGACCTTCGATGAACACCGAGGTGCCCAGTACATCGGTCAGTCCCGGATCGAGCGCGGCCAGGGGTCGCACCGGTGCGGGAATGGCGCGTCCCACATGCGCCGCGGCATGGGGATCGATCACGCCCTGGCCGTCCCACAGCCGCGCTTCCTCCGCTGCTACGGCCTGGCGCTCCTGCGCCTGCAGGGCCAGGCGCGCGGCACCCGTGGCAACGGATGCGCCCGCAAGCAGCAGCAGGACCAGGGCGAGCCACGGCAGGCGCCGCTCACGCCACATCAAGGTCAGCTGGGTTGCCGCGACACCAGCAGCTTGCCGAAGCGTCGACGCAGGCCGGAAGCGGGCGGGGGAGGGCGGACTCATCCGGCTTACCAGCGATGCGTGAGGGTCACCGACAGGAAGCGCCCCAGCGCGGTCGCATTGGTTGGGTCGTAGCCGGTGTTGATGCTGTTGATGATGAAGGGCGGATCCCGGTCGAGAAGATTCTGCACGTTGAGGGCGAGCGACGTGCCTTCGTGGTCGCCGGCCGGGGCGCCGAAGTGGTACTTGAGGTTCAGGTCGACGGTCGTCCAGGAGCTGACGTGTGGGTGGGCGATGTTGGCCGGATCGCGGTAGCTGTCCACGTAGTTCACGAAGACGCCGCCTGCGGCCTGGCCCCGGTCCAAGGTCAGGCCGCCGCGCAGCTTGAGGTCGACCGGGTAGTAGACCGCGTTGACCGCGTCCAGCTCGGGCGATGTGCTGGTCACGCGCCGCGTCGATTCGAGGATGTACTGCCCGGCCAGGTTCATCGCGATCCGCGTCTGGCCCACATCGACGCGATAGGACGCGTTGAGATCGACGCCGCGCTGCGAGGTGAAGGCGTTGTTGCGGAAGCGGTTGTCCAGGATCACCTGGCTGCTGGTCTCGTCCAGGCCGGCAGGGAGTGCATACGGCCCCACACGTGAGACGAACAGCCCCAGGCCCGACACGCCCAGTTCGCGCGCCTGCTGGATCTGCTGCTGCGATGGATCGACGGTCAGGATGTCCGCGTAGGGGGCCGTGGACTGCAGGAACAGGGACGGGAAGCTGCCGCCGAAGCCGCTGCCGATCCGGTCCGCATAGTCGATGTGATAGTAGTTGGCATCAACCGTGAGGCCGGGAACGGAGGGCGGCGCGAACGAGAACCCGCCGGTCCAGGTTTTCGCACGCTCGGGGCCGAGATCGGGATTGCCGTTGGAGAGCATCATCAGGACGGTGCTGCCGTTGGCCGCGTTCGGGTTCGGCACGTTCGCCACGACCACGGTGTTGTTCAGCTGCATGTCCTGGTAGACCGGCGCGCGGTAGGAGCGGCCGTAGCTGGTACGGAACGAGAGTCCCTCGGCGGCTTCCCACAGCAGGCCCAGCTTGGGATTCAGGGTGGAGCCGAAGTCGCTGTAGTCGTCGTAGCGGGCCGCCGCGGTCAGCGACAGGCTGCGAACGCCGGGCATCTCCTTGAGCAGCGGGATGTTGAGTTCGGCAAAGGCGGACCTGATCGTGCGCTGCAGATCGAGCGGCTTTTCCAGCCCACGGTGATCGAGCAGCTCATAGCCATCGCGGCGGTAACCGACGCCGACCGCTGCGCGTACCGGGCCGGCGGGCAGGCTGAGCACCTCGCCGTCGGCCACCACGTCCAGGTAGCGCGATTCAGAGTTCGTATCCGTCGGTGGCGCCGTGCTGACGGTGCTGCCGGTAATGGTCGTGCGCTCGTAGGACACCTCGTTCCTGCCGAATCCAGCGTCCAGGCGCGCCTGCCACTGGCGCGGGAGCTCCAGGGTCAGGCCTGCGAACACATCGAACTGCTGCGTGTGCGGGAACAACCGGGTTTCGTCGGCCGTGCCGGAGATGGTGGTGTCCATCTCGCGCTTGGCGAACGAGCCGGTGAGATTCAGCGTCAGCACATCGCTGAGCTCCTGCACGCCATCGACATACAGGCTGTGCCGCTTCGATCCGGGATAGAGATCGTAGGGACTGACCGTGACGTTCCGGGAGAAATCCTTGTCGGCGGCGGGCAGGTTGCCCTGCTTCAGGAACTCGTAACTTGCCAGCACACGGCCGCGGTCCCACGCCCACCCCGCGGACTGCGACACCTGGTACTCGTCCATGTTGCCGGTGGTGACCGTGCCGTACCGCAGCGACGACTCATAGCCGGTGAAGTCCTGGCGCAGGATGATGTTGACGACGCCACCGACGGCATCGGTGCCGTAGATGGCAGAGGCACCATCGGTGAGGATCTCCACGCGTTCGACCGCACTGAGTGGAATCAGCGATACATCGACATACTGGTAGCGGTTCGATGAGGTCACGCGATGGCCGTTGACCAGGGTCAGCGTAGTGCCCGTACCCAGGCCACGCAGGTTGATCGCGGTGCCCTGGCCGAAGTTGTTGCCGGTATCACGGTCAACACCGAGATTGGCCACATTGGCACCATTGGCGCCGCCACCGAAGTTCTGCGGCAGCTTCTCGAACAGCTGCTGCAGGGAGGCCACGCCAGTGCGGTCGATGGCCTCCCGGTCGATCACGATGACCGGCGACGCCCCACCGCCGACGGCATCGCGGATGTTGCTGCCAATGACCAGCACCTTGTCCAGGGTGGCCGTGGGTGCATCGTCGTCGGTGCCCGCGTTCTGTGCTTGGGCCTGCGCTCCGATCTGCAGCGCGGCAGCGATGCTCGCGGCCAGCAACGCGCGCCTACCGCCCATGAATACCTGTTCCATTCCCCGGTCCATCACTCTCATCCGATATCGGCCTGCAGCACGGTCACGTGCATTTGAGGGCGATGTTATATCATATCATTCAACTGTACAGGGACTGCGTTGCCCTGTGGACCGCCGAGACGCCGGGGACCGAGAGTGATGAAGCCGTTCGCTGTGCCCGCGCCTGTCAGCGAAATACTGACGGCCTACTGGAAAGCCGATCGCACGCTGCTGCTGCTCATTGCCGCCACCGTGCTGCTCTCCAGTCTGGCCACCGTTGCCGCGCCCTATCTGTTCTCGCGATTGATCGACCGCCTCCCCGAGCAGGGCGCAGCGGTCCTGGCCGGGTGGTTCGTTCTCTACGCGGTGCTGCTCGGGGTGGGCAGCGTGCTGCAGAACACGGTGCAGTACCTGTCATTCCTCAGCGGCGAGAATCTGGGCTTCATCACCAGTACCCGCTACTTCGCGCGCCTGCTGAAGAAGACCAACAGCTTCTTCGTGGAATACAACGCAGCGGAACTGCAGGTGGCCGGCGAAAAGGGGCGGGCGGCGCTCAAGATCGTCGTGCAGCTGGGCCTGGTGGCCTTCATTCCCAGTGCCCTGCAGATCGTGTTGACCCTGGTCACCCTGGGCGCGCTGATCAACATGCGGATCGTCGCCATCGTGCTGGGCTACGGCACGGTGGCCGTAGCGCTATCTGCCCTCGCTACCCGACGTGCACGCATCCACCGCGAAGCGGCCGTCGAGGCCGGCCAGCAGAACGCCCGCTTCGTCGGCAATGCCATGAATGCCATGGAAACGCTCAGGCAATTCGGCGGCAGCGGCTGGATGGTGCAGCGCTTCGAGCAGAAGGCGCAGAGTGTGCGCGACAGCTGGCGTGCCTACGTGCTGCAGCGCGTAGGCTTCGTCGCCCTGCTGGGCATCGGCCTGGCCATCGAGTTCATCGTCACCTTCAGCCTGCTGCTCCCGGGCTACCAGAACGGGCAGCTGAGCGTGGGCGACATCGTCCTGTTCAATCTGCTGCTGCTCCAGCTCAACCTGCCGCTGGAGATGATCGCGCGCTCCATCGACGACGTCGCGCGCTCGTGGAGCATGCTGGCGCCGCTCTCTACCCTGTGGGCCGCGCCCGAGGAACCGCAGGTGGCCCATGCCGAACGGTTCTCCGCCCGCAGCGGCCTGCTCCAGTTCGACGCAGTGAGCCATCGCTATGACAACGGTCGCGGCGTCACCGATGCGACCTTCCACGCCGGACGCGGCGGCATCACCTTCCTGATGGGAGAGACCGGTACCGGCAAGTCGACACTGTTCAAGCTGGCGCTGAAATCCATCGAGCCCCAGCACGGCCGGATACGGGTGGACGGTACCGACCTGGCCCGAATTGATCGCGCGACGTGGCACGCGGCCGTCGCGGTCGTTCCGCAGGACGTGATGCTGCTCAACGAGAGCGTGGCCGATAACATCCTGCTGGGGCGCCCGCGCGATGACGAGCGGCTGCGGCACGCCGCACGCAAGGCTGCCATCCTCGCCTTGATCGAGGCACTGCCCGAGCGCTTCGAGACCACGGTCGGGGAGCGTGGCCTGAAGCTCTCCGGCGGCGAGCGGCAGCGCATCGCCATCGCACGCGCACTGTATGGCGAGCCGGCGATCCTGTTGCTGGACGAAGCGAGCTCGGCCCTGGATGAGGCCACCGAACGCGAGATCATGGGTCATATTCGGGCGCTGGCCAGCGAGGTGACCGTGCTGGCCATCACCCATCGGCGCAGTGTCGTCACCGACGCCGATCGGGTGGTGGAGCTGGGCGGGGCGCAGATCGAATCCCTTGGCAGGCCAGCGCAGCCCTGATTCCGCGCCCGCTTTGCCGGCCTTCGTCGGCCGGCGCGGGCTCTGGTCGCATGCCGCTCACCAGGCAGGTGCATTTCGGCTAGCGTGGGCACTTGAACACGGGGATGCAGAAATACATGAAACGTTGGCTCTTCCTGATGCTTGTAACGGTCCCGTTTGCTGCCGGGGCCATCGTCATCCGTGACGACGTGGACGATGCCCGTTACCGCATCGATGGATCTGCCTTCCCGGCCCTGGCCGACCTGCCGGGAGAGGGGCACGGCGTACTGATCGCTCCGCGCTGGGTGGTCACCGCCGCGCACGCGGCACCGATGGACGGCATGGGTGCCGAAGTCACCGTCGGTGGGCGCAACTACGCCGTCGCGCGTGTGTATCTGCACCCCGGCTTCAGGCCGATGCCGGCCGCGCTGGGCGAAGAGGCCCTGGCAACAGGCAGTGCAGGGAAGATCCACGCGTTCCTGGCGGCATCGGATGACATCGCACTGATCCGGCTGGCAACGCCCGTTGCCGATGTCGAGCCCGTCGCCCTCTATCGGGGCGCGGGCGAGGTTGCGCAGGTGGCCACCTTGATAGGGAAGGGCGCCAGCGGGAATGGCGCCGAGGGGTTGATCCCCGGAGGGTCGCATCGCACCGCTCTGCGGCGTGCGTTCAACGCCATCACCGGCGGCAACGACCGCTATCTCTGGTACCGCTTCGATCCGCCGCCGCGTGGCCTGCCGCTTGAAGGCGTGCTCGGCAACGGCGACAGCGGTGGCCCGCTGGTCATCAATGTGCAGGACCACTGGCAGCTGGTCGGCCTGGGTTCCTGGATCACCGCCGTTCCCGAGCACGCCCTTGAGGCCGGCTTCTATGGCCAGGTGGTGTTCAACGTGCGCATCTCACGCTACGCCGGCTGGATCGACCGGGTCATGTCCGGGGACGACGCCGGTCGATAGCGGTCGCCGGGTTCAACCCGGCAGCTCGCACTTCATCTTTCCGTCCACGTAGTACGGCTTGGGCACGTTGGGGTTGTCGCTGGTCTTCTCGAAGACCACCTCGAACGAGTCGGTATCCGGCGAGCCCTTGCGATCGGTGCAGGCGTCCTGCAGCTTCTTCTTGACCGCAGCAATGCCGGCATCGCGGTTGGCGCCTTCGGCGCTGTTGGTCAGGTTCACGGTTTCGGCCGAGGCCAGCGGACTCAGGGCCAGCAGGCAGCCGGTAATCAGCACGGTGTGGAGCTTGGTCATGGACTCGCCTCGTGAAGGTTCAGGGGCTTCGAGGATAGTGCGCGGCTGTTAACGGTGCGTGGTTGGGTGTGATGCGTCACGTTAGTAAGTGCCGCCCGCCGGTCAGGGCGGGCCCACATCTACGGACGCTGCGGTCAACGGGAGTGGCTGTGTGTCCCGCGAGCGCCAGCGCCCGCGGGACGAGGCATCAGCCTTCCGGCAACAGGCGTTCACTGGCGTGTGCGGTCAGCCCAAGGCCGGCCATGACCAGCCCTTCCAGCACACGGTCGCCGACGTACTGGTCAGGCTCTCCATTCTTGCGGGCGCGCTCTGCGGCAAGCAGAATTTCCATCACCACGCGCAGGCCATTGAGAGAACAGTCGGCGTCGGACAGTGCCATGCGTCGCCCTGGCGGAAGATGGCCTTCCGGCCAGGGCCGGCCGTTGGACGCGGCACCTGCGCCGATGCTGTGCAGCAGTGAAACAAAGGCGTTGGGATCCGGTGTGGGCTCGTTGGCGGGATGCAGGCGGATCGGGTGCGGAGAAGGGGGGGAGGCGTTGGTCATGGCAGGGCTCCGAACAGATAAACGGAAGCCGCCACCGATGAAGGTGGCGGACGGTGCGAGGTTCGAAACCCGGTCTACGCTAAACCGGCAGGCACAAGGCCTCCGCGCACCGCCCGCCATAGCCGGCCGACGGATTGCCAGCCGGCACCACCTGATGGGTGATGCCGGCTGGCAAGCCTGTACTTCAGCGTAGAACCGGGGTTTCGAAGCCCGGCCAGCCGTTTTCGGTGGCGCGCCAAGAATTACTCCCGGTCATGCGGGAAGCCAAGGGCTTGGGGCTGATGCCGACAACGCCCTCGACGCTTTCGGCATTGTTGCATAGCTGGCCGGGGCAGGGAGGCGCCCATCGTGCAAGGGTTTGGCCTGATTTCAGGCGTGGGCTGTCGTGGTGGTGATGGCTCGAGTCCCGGAGCCTGGAATTCAGGGCAATCACGACACGCGGCAGAAGGGATCTGAAGGTGCTGGGCACTCAGATCACCGTATCGCTAAACGCCGCCTGTTCTTTCAGCCATGCGATCACCGTCGATGCGCCGCTGCGCACATCGCGGTGCAGTGGAAGCGCAATCCAGTAGGCCGGGCCGAGCACTACAGCGGCATCTCTGAATGGCCTTACCAGCGCGCCCGAGGCGATGTCATCGAATGCAAAGCGATGGCGCGCCAGCGCGACGCCCTGGCCCTGCACAGCAGCCCGAAGCACGAGGTCTGACGATGAGAAGCGCGGGCCGGCAGTCACATCCATCGAGGCCGGACCGTACAGCTGCCGCCATGCCTCCCACGATGCATGTGGATCACGATCATGCACCAGCCGCGTCCCGAGCAGGTCGGCCGGCTGCGCCGGTTGGCCGGAAGCTTCGAACAGCGCCGGGCTCATGACCGGATACAGGACTTCGTCCATCAGCGGCTCGCACCTGGCATCGGGCCAGGGCCCACGGCCCATGCGTATGGCCAGGTCGATGTCGCCGGTCTGCAGGTTGTCGATCTTCTGGTCTACAACCACCGACACCTCAAGATGAGGATGCGCCTGCTCGAGTCGCGGAAGGCGCGGAAGCAGCCAGCGTGCCGCAAATGAAGGTGTGGTCGATACGGTCACCGATCGCCCGGAGCGTGCTTCCTGCACTGCGGTGATTGCGCGCTCGATATCGCGGAAGCTCGACAGCGTGGCTCGGCCCAATGCCTCGCCTTGCGGTGTAAATGTGATTCCTCGCCGGCCTGCAGCGTCGCCGACCAGCCGTACACCCAGCCAGAGCTCCAGCTCCGCGAGATGGCGGCTCACCGACGAGTGGACGATGCCGAGCTCGCGCGCGGCCGAGCGAATCCCGCCGTGGGCATACACGGTGGCGAACGCCCGAAGTCCGTTGAGGGGCATCTTCATGGTGGACTCAATAATAGACCAGAAGCGGCGTTCCTTGGACCAGCTTGCCATCACACGATGTTGCATCGAGTCCAGATCGGAGAGGATGAACATGGGAATGCTGGTCGATGGCCGCTGGGTCGATGCCGATTCGACAATGATCGATGGTCGCTTTGTGAGACCGGAAAGCATGTTCCGGCAGGGTCTGGATGGCATTGCGGGCCGACTGCGTGCACAACCGGGTCGCTACTGGCTCATTGCGTCGTCCAGTTGTCCGTGGTCGCATCGCACCCTGCTGCTGCGTGCCCTCAAGCGCCTGGAGCATGCAGTGCCGGTGCAGATCGCGGGTGGTGAGCGAAGGCAGGGCTACGCGGTGGCCGGCGGTGCCTCCTGGGTCGTCCCGGGATGCGGCTCGCGGGTCCGGCACCTGCACGAGATTTACCGTCTGTCGGCACCCCGTTACACCGGCCGGGCAACAGTGCCGGTGCTGTGGGACAGTCAGGCCTGCAGGATCGTCAGCAATGAGTCGTCGCACATCATGCGCGCGTTCGATGCGGCCGATGCGAACGTCGCGGGGGCGTTCACGCTCGTCCCGCCCGCCTTCCGCGGCCGGATCGATGCCCTCAACGCCGCGCTTCAGGCCGGGCTGTTCAATGCCGTCTATCGCGCCGGTTTCGCGCAACGGCAGGACGCCTACGAAGAAGCTGTCGAGAGTGTGTTCGCCATGCTGGATCAGTTGGAGCGGCGTCTTGCGAATGCACGCTATCTGTTTGGCCTGATCATCACCGAGACGGACTGGCGCCTGTTCCCGACATTGGTCCGGTTCGACGCCGTCTATCACGGCCACTTCAAATGTGCACGTCGGCGACTGATCGACTACCCGCACCTGTGGGCCTACGCGCGAGACCTGTACTCCTGGCGCGGTGTCGCCGCTACGGTCGATCTCGATGTGATCCGCAACGGGTATTACTGGCACGATCGAAGCGTCAACCCGTTCGGCATCATTGCCGCCGCACCCGATGCGGACTGGTCGGCTGCGCACGGTCGCGAGCGCTTCGGACCGGCGCGGGTGACGCTTGCCTCCGGGCAAGCGATTGAGGTCGATCCCATGACGCTTCAGCGCGGAGAGGCGGTGCGATGAGCGCTCTCCTGATCGGCGCAGGTGTCATCGCCGTTGCCACCATCACGCCAGGTCCCAACAACCTGCTGGTCATGCGCATCGCCGCGCGAACCGGATTCGTGAGCGCGCTGCCAGCGATCGCCGCCATCGTTGCCGGAGGATTGGGCATGTGGGCGCTGGTGGCGGCCGGAGCAAGCACCGCATTCCAAACCGTGCCGCACCTGTACGCCCTGATGACCCTTGCTGGCGGGGCGTACCTGTGCTGGATGGGCGCCCGCCTGGTCCTGGAAACACTCCGGCCACCTGAGAAGCACGTGCCCACGCCGACCAGTGTCCGGCACGGCAGCGTGGTGGCGCTGTTCTGCTTTCAGTTCGTCAATCCCAAAAGCTGGGTGCTGGTGCTGACGGTGACTGCCGTCGTCGGCAATGGCGCCGAGCCCCTGCGGACCTCCCTTGTGCTGGCGGCAGCGTTTACGGTGATCTCCGCACTTTGTCTCGCTCTCTGGTGCGCGATGGGCGTTTCAATGATGCGCCATCTGGACACAACCGCGGCACGCAACTGGATTGACAGGGTGATGGGCGCGCTGCTGTTCGCATCAGCACTGTTGCTCGTGCTCGCTCCGGCCGACATGCCGAACGCATGATCCCAATCATGATCGGCAGGGTGCTGGTTCCAGCTCTGAGAATGGCGAAGCCTGGCAGCTCTGGAGGGTTCAGACCTGCCCGTTTGAATTTAGAAAACGGTCGGTCTAAAATGTGCGGCATGACTCCTGCTGTCACTACGACTACGCGCCGCCGGGGGCGCCCGCCGAGGGCGGATCGCGGCTTTGATGACACCCGGCGCGAGCTGGTGCGCACTGGGATCGCGTTGTTGACGGAGCGAAGCTTCTCTGCAACGGGCATCGACGCAATCGTCAGGCAGCTGGGTGTCCCCAAGGGGTCGTTCTACCACTACTTCGACAGCAAAGAGGCCTACGGCTTGGCTGTGCTCGAGGCCTACGACGAGTATTTCTGCCGCAAGCTCGACCGGCATCTGCTGGACGAAGAACGCGATCCGCTTGAGCGGATCCTGGGATTTGTCGCCGACGCCTGCAGTGGCCTGGAACGATTCGACTTCCGGCGAGGCTGCCTGGTCGGCAACCTTGGCCAGGAGATCTCGACATTGCCGCAGGCCTACCGTGCCCGATTGATCGAGGTGTTCAACGGATGGGAATCCCGGCTGGCCGCGTGCCTTGAACTGGCCCGGGGGCGCGCTGAGCTCTCGTCCGATGCGCGCTGCTCCGAGATCGCCACCGCCTTCTGGATCGGATGGGAGGGAGCTGTCCAACGAGCACGGCTTGAGCGCAGCGCTGCGCCGCTCACGATCTTCGCCAATGCGTTCCTGGCGGGCTTGCCCCGCTGAGTCCATGTTCCTTTGCCGGCTTGTAGCCGATCAGTCTAAATCACGCAGCAACCTTGCCGCTGCCCCAGGAGGAAGGCCATGTTCAACGCCGTATACATAGACAAGACGGGAAACGAATTGCAGGTCGACGTCAGGCAGGTGCCTGAATCGGCCCTGCCGGAGGGCGACGTCACCGTCCAGGTTTCGCACAGCACACTGAACTACAAGGACGCGATGGCAATCACCGGCCAGGGCGGTGCGGTGGTGCGGTCCTTTCCGATGGTGCCCGGCATCGACCTGGCCGGCACTGTGCTCGAGTCGGCGGACCGGCGCTATCAACCGGGCGACCAGGTGGTTCTCAATGGTTGGGGCGTGGGTGAGCGGCACTGGGGAGGGCTTTCGCAGCTGGCACGCGTCAACGCCGACTGGCTGATCCCGCTTCCAAAGGGCATGCAACCCGAGCAAGCCATGGCCATCGGAACGGCCGGCTATACCGCCATGCTGAGTCTGATCGCGCTGGAGCGCCATGGCCTTTCTCCGGATGCCGGTGAAGTGCTGGTTACCGGAGCGAGCGGAGGCGTAGGCAGCTTCGCTGTGACATTGCTGGCCGATCGTGGCTACAACGTCGTGGCGTCCACCGGACGGCTGGACGAGACCGACTACCTGAAGTCCCTGGGTGCCAGCGAGGTTATTGATCGCAATGTGCTGTCCCAGCCAGGCAAGCCACTTCAGCGGGAGCGGTGGAGTGCCGCCATTGACTCGGTGGGCAGCCACACACTTGCAAATGTGTGTGCCGCCATCAAGGAAGATGGCGCCGTGGCCGCGTGCGGGCTGGCTCAGGGCATGGACTTTCCTGCCACGGTGGCGCCCTTCATCCTGCGCGGCGTGAGCCTGCTGGGAATCAACAGCGTCACGCGGCCCACCGCAGAGCGGCTCGTGGCGTGGGAACGGCTTGCCAAGGACCTGGATATGGCCAAGCTCGACGCCATCTCCCAGCATATCGGCCTGGGAGAGGTTGTAGCCACTGCCGAAGCCCTGATGGCAGGACGCATCCGCGGACGCGTCGTGGTCAACGTCAATCGTTGACGTGAGGATCGTTGCCGCTGCCTGATGATGGCGTGGCGCCGCTGGCCGGGGGCTCTGTCATTTCCTGAAGGCGCGGGCCTGCACCGCGCCGACCATCGACCAACGCCTTCTTCACTGCCCGCGACATTACACTTGCGCGCTTTCACATGCGGAACAGGGAGGCAAGTAGCCCCATCGTGAGAGCCATTTCCTCTATTGCCGCTGCCGTGCTCGTCAGCGCTTCGCTGACAGCGGAGGCATCGGAACGCGATCAAAACGGCGGCACTTACTTCGAGCCGGGCGGCGCGGTAAGGTTCAACTACGGCTGGCTCGACTACGGCGCAACCAGCCGCCTCCAGCTTGAACTGCTGCGTGCAGACCTCGACGCTGGGACCGGGCCGTTCTCCTTCTCTGCCCAATACCGCTGGTACGATGGTTTCGACGCTGTGCATCACGCCTACGCGGGCTGGCAGTTCTCCGATGCTACCCAGCTGAAGGGAGGTATCCAGCAAGTCCCATTCGGGCTGCTCCCTAGCGTTTCGCAGAGTTTCTGGTTCGGCTCCGGCTACTACCTGGGCATCGAGGATGATTACGATCCGGGCCTTGTAGTGATTCACCGCAGCGGCAGCACAACCTGGCATCTGGGCTGGTTCTCCGGAGACGAATACGGATCGGGTGCTCGCTACGATCGCTACTCCTTCGATGTCGCGCAGACCGAGGCGTTGCCGTATCGCGAGCGGCAACGGCTGCATGCACGCGTGGAGAATGCGCGCGACTGGGCTGGCGGGGGCCTGCTGCTGGGCGCATCCGCGTTCGCCGGCAAAGTGCAGAACACACAGACACGACGCCATTACGGTCACCAGGGTGCAGCTCTGCATGCACAGTGGACGCGCGATGGCTGGACCGCGCAGTTGCAGTGGGCGCGGTACCGGTATGACGTGCCCGGAGATCGCATCGCGATGTCGGCGTTCCAATCCCCCTTCCAGGTTGCAGCGCAGGCGGATGTGCCAAGCGCCAACATCGCCTATTCGTTCGGCCAGAAGGGCTGGCTGGATGACATCACCTGCTATAACAACCTCAGCATGACCCGCCCGGTCGGGCACCGCGCGGGCCTACGCAACTCGTGGCAGAACGTGACCGGTTGCAGCCTGCAGAAGGGCGTCATGCTCACCTATGTCGATTGGATCGCCGGACGCAACATGTGGTTTGCCGGCGGCGACGGTATCGGCATCAGCGAGGGAGGCCCTTCGCGCTGGCATTCTCGGTTGAATCTGAACCTCGGTTTCTACTTCTGATCGGCCTCGCGCGCTCAGCAGGCCCTTCAATTGAAGAACTCGGAGGCATGCTGTCAGGAGCGCTGAGGCGCCGCAGGTACAGCGCCCAACGAAGGCGGCTCAGGGCGTCTCGTTTGATTGAGACAGCAGATTCCTCGCCACTTCTATTGCCTTCTCGCGTGAGGTGACAATGTGGAGAGGGTAGCCCCAGAACTTGGAAAAGGGTACCGAGAACGCCTTGTAGGCGACGCGCTTGGCCGGATTGGGCTCGACCAGGACCATCGCCAGAACCAGCCTGCGAAGCTCGGCCTTGTGCTGCTTCATCCACAGCGCCATGCGTTTCTTCTCCGCTGGCGAGTGGTCATGCTCCTCCGATGGCGCCGTATCAGTGAGAAGTACGAAGGGCTCCCCCCGGCGCAGATTTTCCTCAAATGCGTCGAAGTCATCCTGATGTTCGTGTTCGGGGCCTTGCGCGAGGTCCATCCAGACCAGGGGAAAATCACTGCTGTTCATCGACATGGGCGGCTTCCTTGAGTTTGATGTGTCGCCAGGTGGTCGCTGCAGCGAACAGGCCCGGCAGCGTGATGAAGAGGATTGCGGAAAAGGTGACGTGCCAACCGTCCCTGAAACCGTCGAAGACGCCGCCGAGCGTATTCAGCAGCACAAGTGCGCTCCCCAGTATCAGCGCAATCCACCAGGATCTTCGGGTATTTGACAGTGCGAGAAGCACTGTCACTATCCAGCACCCGTAATAGGCGGGAAATGCCCAGAGCGCATCGTGATCAAACGTGATCGCCGGTGCCGCTCCTTTGGCCCTGGCGAAGTCGTTGACGTAGAAGAACAGCTGGAAGGTGACAAAGAGAATGGCGCCAGCGGCAGTTGTCAGCCACAGCAATGCAACTCTGTCTGGAACACTTCCGGGCCGGGGTGGGGCGGTGGGCGAGGAGGGCTGAGTGGGCATGGCGGATTGTTCTCTGATGAGCCTCTATGGATCTTGTCGGGTACAGTGATGAATCAGTATCTGTAGTCCAGCGTCACCATCACATTGCGCGGCGCGCCATAGCCGACGGTGTCGAAATCTCCCTTCTGAAGCGCGTACTTCCTGTCCAGGACGTTGTTGACGTTGATAGCCACACTGGATTTGTCCGTGATGGAGTAGCGACCCAGTACCGAGAGAAGTGCATAGGATCCCTGTTCTCCACCCAGGGAACTGGTTCCTGTGTTGGGCGCGTTGTAGAAGCGGCTTTGCCATTTGAAGCCGCCGCCCAGCGTCAAGCGGTCCCATTGGCCCGGCAACCGATAGGTCGTGAAAAGCTGCGCTGTGGTGCGGGGCAACTGCGTGTTCAAGCGCTCGTGGGCACCGTCCTTCGCAGTGAAGTGCGCGACACCCGCGTAGACGTTCCATCCACGGGACAGCTCTCCCTGAAGATCCAGCTCGATACCGCCAGACCTGGTCCCGTCGGCGCCGCGGTAAGCCTGCGCTCCGCTGGGTGTGTAGGTGCCGGCGACCGATTGCGCGGCGTTGTCCAGTTCGGTGTGGAAGAGGGCAATCGATGCAGTCAAGCGCCCGTCAAGAAGCCCTGCCTTCAGCCCGATTTCGCTTGTTCTGCCTTTTGAAGGGGTCAGCACGTTACCGTTGCTGTCCCGATACTCGGTCTGGGGGTTGAACACTCCTGTGTGGCTGGCGTAGACCGAGTACGTCGCGTTGATGTCGTAGATCAGGCCGGCGTACGGGGTGAACTCGCCACTTTTTCTGTAGTGCACCGGTGCTCCACCGGCCGCATCGTGGATTTCATAGGTACTGAGGCGACCCCCGACGATCAGCTTCAATGGTTCGGCCAGCGAGAGTCGCGCCGCGCTGTAGACGCCACCTTGCTTGATTCGGGTTCGCGTCGGCGTTGTGGACATCGCATCGAAGTCAGGCCTGCGGAATGAGGGGCTCAACTCATACACGTTCACCGGCCAGATGCCTGCATAGAAGGGAGCGACGTCCTCCTGATATGCGTTGCGCCGCGAGCGGGTGGCGCCGACGACCAGATCGTGCTGTCGGCCAAACAGCTGGAAGGGGCCACCGGCCATGACGTCGAACGTGTTCTGGCGACTGCGCCCCTCGGACGCCAGCGCTACCGGATAGGCCCCGTTGGGGAACACGCCCAGCCCTGTGGCACGATCAGGTCGGCCGATCAGGCCGAGGAGCTCGGCGGCATGCTCGGTCCGATATTGATTCGCGGTGGCCTGGAACTTCCAGCCGTTTCCGAAGAGATGCTCGATTTCGGCTAAGGCCGTCTTGAGGGTGTTGTCCCAATAGCTCCAGTCCTGCGCGTAGTTCCTGGAGCGCGGATACTCCGCTTGCGTACCATCGCTGAACCAAAGTGGCAGGCCTCCCCACGTCGATCCCTTCGGCGTGATGTCCTGGTATTCGTACCCCAGGCGGAAGGTCGTGTCGGCGGTCAGATCGGCCTCGATGACGCCATATAGCGACTTCCTCTGCGGCCTGTAACCATCAAGGTAGCTATGTCCGTCCTGGTATGTCCCCACCAGTCGCGACCGGATCCGACCGTCCGCGGTCAGCGGTGTGGAGATGTCGCCGACGCTCCGATAGGTCTCCCAGCTGCCAGCCCCCAGCGAAGCGTTCGCCGAGAAATCACGTGTCGGTCGTTTGCGGACAAGATTGATCGCGGCTGAGGGGTTGCCGGTACCTGTCAGCAGGCCCGATGCACCTCGCACGACTTCCACGCGGTCGTAGAAGGCTGTATCAAGAGCGCCGATGCCACTTCCATTGACGGTGCTGCCGACCACCGTGGGTATGCCGTTGTACTGGATGTTATTGATCAGGAAGCCTCGCGCATAGAAGCTGGTACGCTCACTGTCCGACTGGTACGTGGCGATTCCGGAAGTGCTCTCCAGCGCTGCCTGCACCGAGTCCAGGTGCTGGTCATCCATGCGCTGACGCGTCAGTACAGTCAGTGCCTGCGGCGTCTGCTGGAGCGATAGCGGCATGCGCGTGGCGGCAGAGGACTCCCGCGTCGTATAGGATCCTGTGCCCTCTGTGGCCGCCTTGTCCTTGTGAGCCAGCACTGTAACCGTGGGTAACGCGGTCTCTTCCGGCGCTGTCCATTCGTCCGCGCGATCCGACGGAACGGATTCGCCTGCAAATGCGGTCGGCGCGCCCAGCAGGGCCCATGCAACTGCCACGGCCAGGCCAGCGTATCGGGCGTCCCTCGGGCGCCCGCGCCTGTACTCCAGATCAGAATTCCCATCCGCACCGGCAAGCACGTTGATCGGGTAATGGGGAGCATCGGCGCTCTGCTGGCCAGTCATAAATAATAGTCATTCGCGTTTGGGCGGCACATTTAACAACGAAATCCAGTGGAACACTGGCGAACCCAGGCCAGACTATTGTTCAGTCAGGCCAGGTCGGCAGGCGGCAGGCGGCAGGCGAGAGTCGGCTGCAACGAAGGAGCGGGGTCGAACCGGGCCGGAGGTGGAGCAGGCCAGGGGGGGGCGGGAGCTGGCCAGCCCGTTCAGCCCGGCAGATGGCCGGGCAAGGTGATTGTGGGCGGCGCGATCTGCGGCGCCAGCATGGAGCGTTCTGAAAGGTAGCGCCCAGGTGGCTTTCCCATCGCCTTGCGAAACATGGTTACAAAGCCGCTTGCACTGCCGTACCCCAGATCCAGTGCGATCGTTTGAACGCTTTCACCTTGGGCCAGACGTTGGAGCGCAAGGATGACGTGCAGCTGCCGGCGCCAACGCCCAAAGCCCATGCCGATCTCGTCCTGCAGGAGGCGGCTCATGCTGCGCTCGCTCATGCCGACGCGGCTCGCCCATACGCCCTTCGGGGTCTTGTCGGTCGGGTCGACCAGCAGGCACTCGGCCAGGCGACGGAGTCTTGCATCGCGCGGCATCGGCAGATGCAGATCTTCAACCGGGGCCTCTGCCAGCTGGTCGAGCAATGTGGCAATGAGGCGCTCCTCCTTGCCTCCAGCTGCATACTGCTCAGGAAAATCAGCCGCCTTCAACAGCAGTTCGCGCAGCAATGGCGAAACCGCAACGGTACAGCAGAACGTTGGGAGGTCCGGTGCGGCCTCCGGCTCGACAAACAGGCAGTAGCATTCTGTGTGTCCCGCTCCCCTTGCCGAGTGGGGAAGGTCGCCCGGTATCCAGACTGCGCACTGCGGAGGAACGATCCAGACGCCATCTTCCACCTCACAGGTCAAGACGCCGCGAACCGAATAGATCAGCTGTGCCTTGCGGTGCTGGTGGCGCTCATTTTCCCAGTCCCGCGCCACCGAAGCGGCAGTAACGGCTACAACTGCCTGGTGAAGGCTGTCGACGCTCGCGTGCGCTGCGAAATCAGTGGTGGATACTCTGGACATGATGAAGGGGTCGATAGGCGGACGGCGATCTGCCGGCCGATTAGGGATTGCGGCCATTCACTTGTCAATGAAGCAGGCGCATGCTCGCGGCTGCGGGCTCATCGCCCGTTTGCCCGCTTTGGACGCCCCCTTCTGAACGGAGCCGGCTTGCGATGGCGGTTTCATGGGATGATGCATCACTGTGCCCGCCTGCCAACATATGCATACGCTGACTGATCCCCACCTTCTCAATGACGTCGCTGAGATCGGTCGTATCGAGGCAGTGCCGCGCATCCTCGAAACCGTAGCCCATATCACGGGCTCGAGATTCACGGCGATTGCCAGGGTTACAGAGACGACCTGGACGGCCTGCGCCACCCTGGACACGCTCGGGTTCGGGCTTGTTCCAGGCGGGCAGCTGGTCCTGGAAACCACCATCTGTGACGAGATCAGGCAGTCATCAACCTCCGTGGTTTTCGCACGCGCCAGTACCCACCCGCTGTACTCCAAGCACCACACGCCTCGGATCTACGGGCTTGAGAGTTACGCGTCGGTTCCGATTCATCGGCCGGACGGCAGATTCTTCGGCACCCTGTGCGCCATCGATTCTTCGCCGGGCAACTTCGATGAAGCCCATGTCCGACGGTCCATGGAGCTGCTTGCCGAGCTCGTCGGCAACTATCTGGACAAGGAGGACCGCCTACAGGAAGCGGAGACGGCGCTTTCGGACGCGCAGCGGGATTCCGACTTGCGCGATCAGTTCATCGCGGTACTGGGCCATGATCTTCGCAGCCCCCTCCAGGCAATCAGCGTAGCAGCAGATGCACTTGAGGTTGAGGCGACGTCCGCGCGTCAGCAGCAGATGCTTGCGCACATCGCATCTGGCGTGACCCGGATGGATGGGCTGATAAACGATGTGCTTGATTTTGCCAGGGGCCGATTGGGTGGAGGCATTCCGATCTCGCTCCAGGAAAGCGATACGTTGCAAGCTGACCTTGAACGAGTTGCAGCGGAAGTGGCGATCGCCACCGGCCGCCAGGACATCGATGTGCAGATGCGGATCGAGGGCAGCGTGGTCTGCGATCCCGGCAGGCTGTCGCAGCTGCTGGCCAACCTGCTGACGAACGCAGTGCAGCATGGCGAGCGGTCGGCCCCTGTCACGCTGAGGGTGCACGCTGCATCCAATCGTCTCAGGCTGGATGTGCACAACGCAGGCTGCATTGCGCCCGACAGGCTCGGCACCATTTTCAACCCGTTCTCGCGTGAGAAGGGCGAGCTTCCCAGGCCAGGTCTTGGTCTGGGCATCTATATCGCATCGGAGATTGCCAAGTCTCACGGCGGGATACTCGATGTGGTGTCAAGTGAAAGTGCCGGAACAGTGTTCACGTTCCGGATGCCAAGCGCGGATGTTGCCTGAGCGCCGGGGCTGGCCCTGCTTGACGCCGCGGCATGCACTATCCAGGAGGTAGGCCGCGGTGGACTTTCGCTCAAGCAAGCTGTGGTAGCTCACGTCGAAGCACTTCGTGCGCTGCGCGAGGGCGAAGGCGGACCGTCAGGCCCCGTTGGCCGGACAATGCGCTGCCAACGGAAGCTCTCGCGCATTCAGCGTGGATCGTGCCTCCTTGCTGGGGTTGGTCGGAAAGTTCCTTCTCCCAGTGGCGCAGATCAGTGTCTGTGGCGCACGCTTGCCAGACACGGCATTGAAGATGACCGGCCAGTACGCTCGGCCGATGATGCCGGCATGCCTCCGACCGGCTTCACAAATCTGTACCCCGAAGACGGGCATAGTGCCCTCTGAGTAGTGTGAGCGCGTCCATCCAGCCACGGGGTTTCCCCGAACGCCAGGAGGTCACTGTGCCAAGTTGGGATGAAGGAATGAAGTTGACGCGTCGCCAGGTGATCGCCGGCGGCGCCACGACCGTGGCGATGTCCGCCGCACCAGGGGCGTCATCGCTCGCCGCCGAACTGGCGGCATCCCCGCCGCCCAGGCCGCCGGTCATCAGCACGGTGGCCTTGACCGTCAACGGCGCGCGCCGGGAGCTTGAGCTCGACACGCGAACCACGCTGCTCGATGCCCTACGCGAACATCTGGAGCTGACCGGGACCAAAAAGGGCTGCGACCACGGTCAATGCGGTGCCTGTACCGTGCTGGTCAACGGTGAGCGCATCAATGCCTGCCTCAGCCTGGCGGTGCAGCACCAGGGCGATGCCATCACCACCATCGAAGGCCTCGGAACCCCCGATGACCTGCATCCGATGCAGGCCGCCTTCATCAAGCATGACGGTTACCAGTGCGGGTATTGCACGCCGGGGCAGATCTGTTCGGCGGTAGCGGTACTGGACGAGATCAAGCGGGGTGTCCCCAGCCATGTGCAGGCGGACGTCAGCGCACTGCCCCAGGCCACCAGCATGGAAATGCGCGAACGCATGAGTGGCAACCTCTGCCGATGCGGCGCCTATTCCAACATTGCCGAGGCAATGCAAGAGGTCGCTGGCGTGACCTCTGCAGGGAGGCGCTCATGAGGGCCTTCAGTTACGAACGCGCGAAGTCCCCGGCCGAGGCCGCCAAAGCCGTGGCCGGTACCGAGGGTGCGAAGTTCCTGGCCGGAGGGACCAACCTGCTCGACCTGATGAAGCTGGAGGTCGAGACGCCAACGCACCTGGTCGACGTGCAGGACATCGGCCTGGACAGGATCGAACCCACCGACGAGGGCGGCCTGCGCATCGGCACGCTGGTCACCAATACCGCACTGGCCTCGCATGAACGCGTGCGCCGCGACTACGCGGTGCTGACCCGCGCGATCGTGGCAGGCGCCTCCGGGCAGCTGCGCAACAAAGCCACCACCGGCGGAAATCTGCTGCAGCGCACGCGCTGCCCGTACTTCTACGACCCCCATCTTCCCTGCAACAAGCGCCTGCCCGGATCAGGCTGCGGCGCGCTCGAAGGGTTCTCCCGGCAGATGGGCGTGATCGGCACCTCGGACAGCTGCATCGCGACCTATCCGGGCGACATGGCGGTGGCCCTGCGGGTGCTGGACGCCTCGATCCAGACCGTCAGGGGTGACGGTAGTACACGCAGCATCCCGATCGCCGATTTCCATCGTTCCCCCGGCGACAGGCCGCAGCAGGACAACGTGCTGCAACGCGGTGAGCTGATCACCCACGTCACGCTGCCGGAACCCCTGGGCGGTCGGCACGTGTACCACAAGGTACGTGACCGCGCGTCCTATGCGTTCGCACTGGTGTCGGTCGCCGCGGTCGTGCAGCAAGACGGCTCGGCGCGGTTCGCCTTCGGTGGAGTTGCGCCGAAGCCGTGGCGCATCGAGGCAGCCGAACCCCTGCTGCGCGACGGCGTAAAGGCCGCGGCCCGGCAGGTGTTCGCCGGCGCCCGTCCGACGCGGGAGAACGCGTTCAAGATCGCTCTCGCCGAGCGCACCCTCGCAGCCGTGCTGGTGGAAGGAGAGCACTGATGCCCCTTGAATTCAACGCCCCCGCCGGTGACAACCTGTTCGACAAAGCGAAGGTCGTCGGCAAGTCGACGCCGCGCATCGACGGCCCACGCAAGACCACCGGCACCGCCCCCTATGCGTATGAGCGCCATGACGTGGCACCGAACCAGGCCTACGGCTATATCGTCGGCGCGGGCATCGGCAAGGGGCGCATCATTTCGATGGATGCCTCCCGCGCACGCGCCGCCCCGGGCGTGCTGGCGGTCATCACCGCACCGGAGACCAAGCCGGTCGGCAAATCGAACTGGAACAATGCACCGCTGTTCGGCGGCCCCGAAGTGGCCCACTACCACCAGGCCATCGCCTGCGTGGTGGCAGAGACCTTCGAGCAGGCCCGCGCCGCCGCGGCATTGATCCGCACCCGCTATGAGCGCGGCAAGGGCCGTTTTGATTTTCCCGCACTGGCGCCGTCCGCGCCGCTGGCAAAGGGGCGCGATGGCAAGCCCGACCGGCAGGCGCTGGGCGATTTCGACACCGCCTACGCGAGCGCCGCGGTCAAACTCGACGAGACCTACCACACCTCCGACGAAAGTCATTCGATGATGGAGCCGCACGCCACCATCGCCGCCTGGGAGGGCGACACGCTCACGCTGTGGACGGCGAACCAGATGATCGACTGGGCCAGGCAGGGCATGGCGGCGATCCTCGGCATCGATCCTGCCAAGGTGCGCGTGGACTCGCCCTATATCGGCGGCGGCTTCGGCGGCAAGCTGTTCATCCGTGCCGACGCGGTGCTGGCCGCGTTGGCGGCCAAGCAGGTCGGGCGACCGGTGAAGATCGCGCTGCAACGGCCTTTGATGGCCAACAACACCACCCACCGGCACGCAACCATTCAACGCGTCCGGATCGGTTGCGCGGAAGACGGCAGGATCTCCGCCATCGCCCATGAGAACTGGTCGGGCAACATCAACGGCGAGGACGGCGAGAACGGCACCCTGCAGACGCCCAAGCTCTACGCGGGCGCCAACCGCCTGGTGGCCAACTACATCGCCACGCTCGACATGCCCGAAGGCAATGCAATGCGCGCGCCGGGCGAAGCGCCAGGCCACATGGCGCTGGAAGTGGCGATGGACGAAATGGCCGAGAAGCTGGGCCTCGACCCGATCGCGTTCCGCATCCTCAACGAGCCGGAGGTCGTACCCGGCGACCCGTCCAAGAAGTTCTCCGACCGCAACCTGGTGCGCTGCCTGCGCGAAGGCGCCAAGCGCTTCAACTGGAACAAGCGCAATGCCAGGCCGGCGCAGGTAAGGGAAGGGCACTGGCTGGTCGGCATGGGCGTGTCCGCGGGCTATCGCGGCGCACCGACGATGAAGTCGGCGGCGCGGGTGCGGCTCGACGGCCAAGGCGGCGTGATCGTGGAAACCGACATGACCGACATCGGCACGGGCTCCTACACGATCATCGCGCAGACGGCAGCCGAGACCATGGGCGTGCCGCTGGACCGGGTCCAGGTGACCCTCGGCGACTCCCGTCATCCCGCCTCCGCCGGTTCCGGCGGCCAGTGGGGCGCGGCAAGCTCCACCGCAGGCGTGTACGCGGCGTGTGTCAGCCTGCGCCGCAAGGTGGGCGAGAAACTGGGCTTCGACGGCGACACCGCAAACTTCGCCGATGGCAGCATCCAGGCGGGTGGGCGGACCATCAAGCTGGCGGACGCGGGGACACTGTCGGCGGAGGACGGCATTGCCTTCGGCGACTTCAAACAAGGCTACGACGTCGGCACCTATGCAGGGCATTTCTGCGAGGTCGCCGTGCATGCCTACACTGGAGAGACGCGCATTCGCCGCATGCTTGCCGTATGCGATGGCGGCCGGATCCTCAATCCACTGTCCGCACGCAGCCAGGTCATCGGCGGGATGGTGATGGGTGCAGGCGCGACGCTGATGGAGGAGCTGGTGGTCGACAAGCGGCTTGGCTTGTTCATCAACCACGACCTGGCCGGCTACGAGGTTCCCGTGCACGCCGATATTCCATACCAGGAAGTGGTCTTCCTCGATACGCTGGACCCGGTGATCTCGCCGATGAAGGCCAAGGGCGTGGGTGAACTGGGCATCTGTGGGGTCGGTGCCGCGATCGCCAATGCGGTCTACAACGCAACCGGTGTGCGCGTGCGCAGCTATCCCATCACCCTCGACAAGCTGTTGCCCGGCTTGCCCGACGTGGGCTGACCCTTGCGCATGGACCAACCCGCGGCCTCAGCCACTCTGGAGGCCTCCGCGATAGGCGGAGGAGGGCCCAGGGATGCTGCCGGGCAATTGTCCGCAGCACCGGGCTTCCTCACCGAAGGAAGCCCGCGGAGCGTGCTCGAGACGGCCTTGACGCGCGCGCGCGCGGGGCAGCACGCCGTGCTCGCGCTGGTGCTGGAAACCGATGGCTCCACCTACGCCGGTGCCGGCGACATGGTGCTGTTCTGCAACGGCAGCCAGGTCGGCTGGCTGAGCGGCGGATGCCTGGAGCCCGAGCTCGCGCGACGCGCAGAGCAGGTAAGCGCGGCAGGGCAGGTCGATTGGATCGAGATCGACACGCGCAGTGACGAGGACCTGCTGAGTGGGTCCGCGCTTGGGTGCCGTGGTCGTCTGCGGATTGCACTTCTGCCATTGCGTGCCATGGCCGGCATCGACGTTGTCATCGAGGCATGGCTGCGCGAGGGTGTGCCACTACAGCGCGAGCTACGCGCATCGGGGCAGATCCTTTTCCGCGCGGGCCATCGCGAGCGGACGTGGCAGCTGCACCCGATGGACGGTCCGCAGCCTTTTGGTGAGGGTGCGTGGCGTTTGACGCTGCCCCGGCTTCCGCGGGCCCTGATCCTGGGGGGCGGTCCCGAAACGCCCTTCCTGGTTCCGTTGCTGCGTGGCCTGGGGTGGCAGATCAGCGTGGCCGAACGGCGAGCGCGCTGGGCCTCAGCGGGGCAGGGCGCCGATGCACAGTTGCAGACCAGCCCGGCCGAGGCCCTCCATGGCGACCCGTGCGACGCGGTACTGGTGATGCATCACGATTTCGAACTTGACCGGGAGGCGCTGGTGGCCCTGGCGGATACCAAAGTCGCGTTCATTGGACTGCTGGGTCCGCAGCGAAGGCGCGAGGACCTATTCAAACTGCTGACTCCGGATCAGCGCCACCGCCTGTCCCCGAGACTTCGATCACCGGTTGGCCTGAAAATCGGCGGCCGAGGGCCAGAGGCGATTTCGCTCAGCATCGCCGCGCAGCTGCAGCAATGGCGAAGCGCGCACGGCAGGTGACCGACCCGCATGCGGTCGTCGTGCTTGCTGCCGGCGGGAGCACCCGACTTGGCCAGCCCAAGCAGCTTCTAACCCGGCAGGGCGAGACCCTGGTACATCGCGTGGTCCGATTGGCGCTGAAGCTCGCGCCAGTGCAGGTGCTGGTCGTAGTAGGCGCGAATGCACAGGCAGTGACATCCAGCATTGCCGGGCTGGATGCCACCCCGGTAACCAACCACCACTGGGAACGCGGCCTGGCGAGCAGTCTGCAGGTCGCCGGCGCACACTTGCTGCCGACGGTGAGCGCGGTGATGGTCGTGGCATGCGACCAGCCCGCAATCGAGCGCTCCCATCTGCAGGCGCTGCTTTCAGGTGCCCGCGTCTCGGCGTCAGGGTGCGCTGGCACCCGTCATGGGAGTGCGCTTGGCGTTCCCGCGGTAGTACCGCGCGCCTGGTTCATCCCTGTGGGTGCAGCCGGTGACCGCGGCTTCGGAGCGCGCCTGCGGCAACTTCCTGCCGATATGGTGCATGTCCTACAGGCACCGGAACTGGGCCTCGATATCGACACGCCAGAAGATCTTGCGCGTGCGCGCGATGCGGGCTGGGTCGATACTGAGTGAGTCGCGCGCTCACCTGCCGGGCGCCAGTGAATGGCGTGCATCGCGAAACAAATGGCCGCCAGTACGTGGGCCCCGATTCCGATATAGGTTGCGCGCCGCTTGCTATATGGCAGGTTTGCATCGATGGAGGAGGAAGCGTGGGGCCTAGCCGATGCAGTCGCGACAAGGAAGATTTATCGGGGGTAGGGCATGGTAGTTCCCGCCCCAAAGGCGCCATCCGCGGAGGGTCAACAACCAGTTCTCGTGGCTTGGGCCTGCCTTCTCATATATATCCTTGAGAAGCGGGGCGTCGAAAGTCACCTCTCCGCCCTATCTGGACCCATTCAGATGCCTGACAGAGATGCTCCAGAAGCGGGGGAGTAGTCGTGTCCTCATGATCGTACAGGCCCGTTTAACGCCGGTCCCGCAGCCTTGGCACCTGTCTCAGTCCGTGCGACTGGCCCCGGCTATGGTGGCTTAATAACGTTAGGGGGCGCCCAATGTGGCGCGGTGCTTTGAGGGTTCAAGGAGCGGGGTCGAGAGCATGAGGAGTCATGAGTACGTCCTGCTGGACGGGATCAGCCGAGCGAAGATTGGCCGCTACTTGGGGACGGCGGCGGCGGCCATTTCAGCGGGCATTGTTTACTTGGTCCTGCGTGTGATCGATCTAGCTGGAAGATACGGCCTACCTGCGCATCTGACGCCCTCGGTGATGGCACTAATCGGAGCGGGCACCGTGTACCTGATCCTCTATTGGCTATTCGACCGCCATCTCTGGCGCATACCTTGGCTGGCAAGTTTGCTAAAAGTCCCCGATCTGCAGGGGCAGTGGCGGTGCGAGGGCACTTCGTATGGCGGGGCAGACGATGCGTCGGCCCGAGACTGGACCGGTACGGTGTCCATCGCCCAGAGCTGGGATCGATTACGCATCCGCTTGACCACCGAGAAATCCGGGTCCGACAGCGTGGTCGCAGCACTGATGCACGATGAGGCGGGTGGCTACCGGCTGTTTTACAACTATCGCAATGATGCACGCATCGATCAGCCTGAGCTTGCTAATCACGTGGGCTTCTGCGACATGACTGTGAGCGCGGACCAGCAGCAGGCGGAAGGCGACTACTTCAATGGACGGGGACGTGCGACCTACGGTCGAATGCGCTGGAGGCGCCAGCCATGACCACGATCGACCAACGGCTCCAGAAGCTACGCGCCAGGCGATCGGGCGCTGACCGCGCCACCGCAGTGGCGACGGATCAGCAGATCGAGATCCTGCGCAAGCAGGTATTGGGGGAGGCCTATGAGCGACGGGCCGGGGGCAAACCCTTCACCCGCTACGCCTTGGGCGCCATGCAGGAGGTCGATCCTGACTACACACGTATCAGCGTCGAGACCGCCAACCGTGTCGAAAACCAACTGCGGCAGCGGTTAGCGGCCGAAGGGCTCAATACCACCTACCGCTTGCAGGGTTCGGTGCCGTTGAATGTTCACATTCGGGGCGTTAGCGATGTGGATCTGCTGACGATCGGGCTAGACTCGTTGTATTACGCACCGGCCGGTGTGCGGGCCCAGCGCGGTGATTACTCCCCCCCGCTGCGCGACACGTTAGTGTTGCTGCGCGATCTACGTCGCATGAGTGAGCCAGCCTTGCGTGCCGCCTTCCCAGCGGTCGACGTAGACACGACCAACGCCAAGGCCATCAAGCTCAGCGGCGGCTCGCTGGCTCGTCCTGTCGATGTCGTCCCGGCGGTCTGGTGGGATACAGTGCAGTACCAGCTCAGTGGCCTGGAACATGACCGCGGCGTCTCGATCTACCACAAGTTCGACAATGTCACGATCGATAATCTGCCATTTCTCCATATCAAGCGGGTGTCAGACCGAGACGTTGTTGCGTTCGGCAGCCTTCGCAAGGCTATCCGGCTGTGCAAGAACGTCAAAGCCGATTCGGAAGAGGAGGGCACAGTGATCAATTTATCCAGCTTTGAGATCGCCGGCTTGCTCTATCACGCGGACCTGACCGCGCTGCGCGCTGGTGCGCAATGGGAGCTGGGCATCCTGGCGGAGACGCAACGGCACTTGGATTGGTGCTATCACTATCCCGCAGAAGCTCAAGCGCTGATGACGCCCGACGGCTCGCGGCGCATTCTTGACACGCCAGAGAAAGTCACCGCGCTAAGGCGACTATCGATGGAAATGGACAAACTGTTGCGGCAGGTGGCGCGGGAACAGAATGCGGCCCTGTACTTGCAGGAATCTCCAAGCCTGGAAAGCAGCCGCCGCGTGGTGGAGCAGCTGATCGTCCAATGAGAATGGCGCACCCCTGCCGTAGTGTCATCGAGGACCGAGGTCCGGAGCGCGACCATCAAATAGGTGTGTGGCCGTGCTGGTGGTGACAGCGCCGGCTTGGAAGTAGCCCACCACGTTGGCTATGGCCGGTCGGTCATGGTCACTAGCGCGGGCAGGACGATGCCTTGACGGAGGTCTTCGGGGTAGCTCTTCTGGCGCGACCGCTCATCGGCCCGATGCATGCACCTCAGCATTGGTCGTCAGACTACACGCGCGGACGGAATACCTCGTTCGCCAATTCGTGATCGGTAAAGACCTGATCAGGGTGGGTCAGGTCAGGTATCAATGCAACTAGTTTTATCTTATATTGCTCGACAAAAGGTGATGTTTCATTAGTGCATGCTAGGGGGCGAGATGCAAAAACATGATCCGGCTCGTCAGATTAGCTTCATTCAACAAGCCCTATCGCAGAACCGCAAACCGATAGGCTTCTTTCTGGGCGCCGGGTGTCCGCTGTCGATCCGAGTCAATGAGCGGAAGGAGGGCGGAAAGATCGTAACCGACCCTCTGATCTGGGACGTGGCGGGGTTAACGAACGTGATCGCAGAGCAGCTGTCCAGCAAGGACGTCGACAACCCGTCTACCTGGGACAAGATCGTCAAGATCGTGACCGATGACGGCGGCGATGGCGGTAATATTGAGCTTCTGCTCAGCCGCATCCGCGTGTTTTCGAGCGTCGCCGGCGCCGGCGATGTGCGTGGGCTGACCGCCGCCGAGCTCATCGCTCTCGACACTAATGTCTGCGACGTGATCTCCAAAGAGGTCCGGCGCGAGCTTCCGGCAAAGGATAGCCCCTATCATAATCTTGCGATCTGGAGTCGTTCGATCCGTCGCGAGCGGCCGGTCCATCTCTTCACGACCAACTACGATCTGTTGATGGAGCAAGCGCTCGAGGAGAGCTCGGCGCCCTATTTCGATGGCTTCATCGGCGCGCGAAAAGCCTTCTTCGACCTTGGCGCGGTCGAGGATGAGGCCTTGCTACCGCCACGCTGGACCCGGCTCTGGAAGATCCACGGCTCACTTAACTGGCGTCTTGAAGGCAAGACCGATGTCGTGCGCAGCGACGAGAAGACCGACAAACAGAGTTATCTGATCTACCCATCGCATCTCAAATATGACCAGAGCCGCAAGATGCCGTATCTCGCGATGCTCGATCGCCTGAAGGCCTTCTTGCTCTCTCCGTCGTCGCTGCTTTTCATCTGCGGCTATTCGTTCGCAGACGAGCATATCAACGACGTCATCTGCCGTAGCCTCGAGGCCAATCCGACCGCACATGCCTTCGCTTGCGTATTTGGTGAGCTTGAGTGGGAGAAATACAAGCTTGCACGCCAATGCGCGCTGGCGACGCCAAATCTGAGCCTTCTTGGGTTCGACAAAGCTATCGTCGGCCGCACGCTCGGTGAGTGGTCGGGCGAAGGGACCGATGATCTCTTGCTGCCGTCCAGCATCCTCGTGAAGGATGGCGACAAGATTACCCTGCGGCTCGGAGACTTCGCCGCGCTCGGCATGCTGTTACGTGGCCTTTCGGGTGATGGGATGAGCAATGATCCGGTCTGACATTGCCGACCGGGCGACCGTCATCGGCACGGTCCAGGACGTCAGCGGCACGTCGGTCAGCGTCACTTTGACGTCGGACCGCTTCTCGGGCCTGAGCTTCGTGCAGGGCCAAGGACATAAGATCGGCCAGATCGGCAGTTTCGTCAAAATCCCGGTCGGTTATGTCGATCTCTACGGCATCGTCTCTCAGGTGGGAGCAAGTGCGGTGCCCGAGAAGGCGGCCCTCTCGATGCCCAATGGCCTACGCTGGATGACGGTCCAACTGATCGGCGAGGGCTACCGCACGGGCCGGTTTCAGCGCGGTATCTCGCAATATCCAACTTTCGAGGACGAGGTCCATCTCGTCTCCGAAGCCGATCTTCAGGCGATCTATGGCCGGTCGGACAAGCAGAACCACCTCGTCCGCGTTGGTCATGTCGCGGGCAGCGAGTCGATTGATGCGCTGGTCGACGTCAACAAGCTTGTGACCCGTCACAGCGCCGTGGTCGGGACAACCGGTTCGGGCAAGTCGACGACGGTCGCGGGGCTCTTGAATGTCTTGTCAGACGAAAGCCGCTTTCCGTCGGCGCGGATCGTCGTGCTCGATCTCCACGGCGAATATGGCAAAGCGCTCGGCGATCGCGCGAGCATCTTCAAGATCAGCCCCGACGCCCGCTACGCCAACGAACGCCGGCTGTGCATTCCCTTCTGGGCGCTGAGTTTCGACGAGTTGTTGCGGGTGACGTTTGGGAGCCTCCCGTCCGATGGAAAGGCCCGCAACATCATCCTCGAGGAGATCCTTGCGGCCAAGATCGCGAGCCTGGCAGTCCAGCCCATCGCCGGTGTGGACCCCGCCAGCATCACCGCCGACAGCCCGGTTCCCTTCTCGCTCAACAAGCTCTGGTACGGACTCTATTGCCGGGAATTTGGCACCTATCTCAGTGCCAATGGCGCGAGCCCAGCGGATCAATCGAACTGGGCCTATGAGCTTGACGCCTCCAACGCGAAAGTCATGGGCGATGCCCAAGCCGGCATACCGCCACGTTTTCGTAAGGTCAAAAATGTCGCGAACGATCCGGAGAAGATCAACTGGCTGCCGGACGCCCTCAACATCCGGGGGCCACTCGAGGCGTTGGGTGCTCGGCTCCGTGTCGCCCGTTACGACTTCTTGCTGAAGGCGGGTGACTGGCATCCCGACCTTGACGGCAAGACGACCAAGACGCTCGCCGACTTGGTCGGTGAATGGCTCGGCAGCGACAAGCCGATCACTATCCTCGACCTGTCGGGCATCCCCTCGACCGTGACGAACGACATCATCGGCAATATCTTGCGCGTTCTTTACGATGGCCTCTTTTGGGCACGGAACCTATCGGAAGGTGGGCGCGAGCGTCCGCTTCTCGTCGTGATGGAGGAAGCGCACAGCTATCTTGGCGACGACGGGAGTAGCGCGGCCTCGATCGCGACGCAGCGTATCGTCAAGGAAGGTCGCAAATATGGAATCGGCGCGATGATCGTTAGCCAACGTCCGGCTGAGATTAACCCGACGATTCTGTCGCAGTGCGGGACCTTCTTCGCGATGCGGTTGAGCAATTCCACCGATCGCTCGCATGTGACCAGCGCGCTCTCGGACAATCTTGAGGGCCTGACAAGTATGTTGCCAGTGCTGCGCACCGGTGAGGCGATCATCTTAGGTGAAGCGGTTCGATTGCCGATGCGCACTATGATCCAGGCGCCGCCCCGTGATCGTCGTCCTGACAGCCAGGATCCACTAATCTGCGATGAGGTCGCGCCCGAAGAATCGATGACGCCGGGCGGTTGGAATCTGAAGTCCCATTTCCCCGCGGACTATAGATATTTTGTTGAGACTTGGCTCCAGCAGAACCCTGTCCACACTCCACCCAAGAAGGAATGACTACATGGCCTGGTACGAATTTGCTCCCTTTACTTCGTCGAACGTCGCGGCTATCCGCTATGACGAGGATCAGCTGCTGCTCGAGATCGAGTTTCTCAACGGCGGGCGATACCATTACTATGAGGTGCCGCCGCAGATCGCTCAGGCATTCGATCAGGCCGGATCGAAGGGCGAGTTCCTCGCAGCGTCCATCAAGGGTCATTATCGCTACAGCCGAGTCTAAGATGCCACTTGTCAGCCTCGATCAGAAGAATAGCCGCGTTCAGTTCGATGCCTTCGAGGTCGACAACAAAATCCTGTTCGAGTTCTTCAATAGGCTCGCCGCCGCGGATCGCGATGAGCAGCTCCACAAGGCCCTCTATATCGGAGTTCTGGCGCTCATGGAGGACCGACTTTCAAGCTTCCTCTCGCGAACCGCGAACGAGCTCGGCACCGAGCTCGAAAGTTTGAAGCTTATCTTCGACATGAAGAAGGAACTTTTCTATCGGTCGGCGGTGAAGGGCGTACTCGCCGAGGCCGATATCGCCGACTTCCTGTCGGAGTTTTTCGATCGCCAGAAGATCACTGACAGGATCGAACTGACCGGCGATCGCACCGGGACGATGCGTCGCAATAAGACAGGCGACATTGTGTGCCATTTGGCCGGCGACAGCGGCAAGCGGATCGCGATCGAGTGCAAGTTCGACAAGAGCATCCGCCTGGGGGACATTCGGACCAAGGACGTCTTCACCAAAAAGGCGGATACCGCTTGGAGCCAATTGCTTGAGGCGCAGGCGAATCGCGACAGCCAGGCCGGAATCATCGTGTTCGACGTCTCGCTCATCGACAACAGCATCCTTGCCGCCGTCCAGGACGTGAAGTTCCTCCCCGGTATCGGTCTGATCGCAATTATTGATTCCCAGAAGGGCGATTATCGCAATCTCGCCATTGCTTATATGCTTGCGCGCGACATCGCGCTCAATGCGAAGACGCTCGAGCTCGACACCGACGTCCTCAAGATCATCGTGAATCGGCTGATCAAAGATGCACGAGACATGGCGTTGGTGAAGCATCTCGTCATCGCCAACATCGACAATATGAAGCAGATCCTCGCGCAGATCGAGAAAGGCATCCTTCTTGCCGAATTCAATCAGCGCTACCTCATCAAGTTCCTCGCCGAGGGGACTCTCACCAAGGAAGACATGCTCGCTTTTTATGCGGGTGAAGAGATTAAGGAGCGTTTCCGGCTCGTCGAACGCGAGATCGGCGACCTTTGCACCTGAGAGTTCGAAATGCCGCCCTGTAGGCTGCCTTGCCCCGAGCTAGCGCCTTGAGCCTGTAAGTTAGTTTTCGGTCGTTTTTATATCACTGGATGATGACGGCCATGCAAAGTGCTGATGTTGGGCCTTTGGCCGTTTGCAGACGAGCTCAGATCACTTCAGCAAGCGAGCGGCAGGGTTATCTTCCGCAGTTCCGGCCTGGAAGTAGCCAATCACGCTCGCAACAGAACGGTGTTCTGTCATGGCCATCACCGCCGGTAAAGGTACGCCTTGCTTGCCCGCTTCTGTGACAAACCCAGATCGAAGGCTGTGCGCTCCGAAGTCCCCTTCAAGCCGCGCCAACTTCGCCCGGCGCTTCACGATAGACGCCACTGACCCCGGTAGCAGGGCAGGGCCGACACGCCCTGTCCAAATGCGCCGGAAGATCGGACCCTCATGAATCTCCCCCGCATCGAGCCAGGCTGCGAGCGCTTCGGCGCTACGCCCTAGAATTGGCTTGTCTGGCGTCGAATCCACCGTCACCCCCGCCTACTGCGTCTTCGAGTACTCCAGTCGATAGATGTAGCCGTCCTCGCCGACCTTGCGTAGGTCGCGCATGTCCGCTGCCGCGATCTCGCTGCGCCGACGCCCGCCACTGGCGAAGCCGAAGCAGAGCAGGGCACGGTCACGCCGGCCTTCTAAGCTGTCATCGCAGGTGGCCAGCATGGCCTCCAGCTCGGCGCGGGTGATAGCGGTCTTTTTGGCCGGCCGCTCTCCACGCTTGACCGCCGCACGCCGCGCACGACTGAGCAGGGTGCGCACGCTGGGTAGCTCGCAAGGGTTGGCGAGCCGCGTGAGCTTGTGCGCGGTGGACAGAACAGCCACGCGCTGGACCACGGTCGACAGCTTCAACGGCCCGACCTTGGCCTTGAGGCCGACGGCGACCAGCGCCTGGTCGATCGCCGGAGGCAGCTCGCTGACTAGACCGGTCTTGTTCTTGCGCTGGATGTGGTCGACTAAGAACTGGATCACCGGAGCCTCGCTGGCCGCCACGGCCAGTCAGTCTGCCGATATCCTGCGCGGCAAATGTTAGGATGATGAGCAAAGGCTCATGTTCTAAAGGCGCTGTGTTCGAACACGTAACACTTTTACTTGGCGCTTGGTAACAGATTTACCTGCTTCGTCAGCAGGCAAGAGCCAAGCCAGAGCCGGAACCATTGCCAAGCCGAGCCCACGAACCGGATCAGGTCAAGCATGGCATTTCGCATAATGTATATTATGTTCGAGCCGACCCAGCAAGGGCATCCCGGCACGCCTCTTGCCGCGTCCCGGCTCCTACTCTGACATCGAGCCACAATGATGCGTGATCGGAAATTTACCGGTGCTTGGGCCGGCTTCTCGTTCAAGGGCGGCCGACTGGTCACGCCTGAGGGTCGTGAACTGCTCCCCGAGGACTTGGCATGGCTTTCCCTTCTTGCCGTGCAGGCCCATGAATGGCGCCGTTTGATGGAGACCGCGCAAGGTGGCCAGAAGCGTCCGTTTGGTCGGGCCGGCATCATTGATCTGGCCGACGTAATCCGTCGCCGGGCCCGCAGCTCGCTGGAGTAACCATCAGCCTCGCGACTGATGCCTGTTCTGCTACTCACGGCAGCGCAGCCATTCGCCCTTGGCGTTGCGCAGCTGCTCCTGGTCGCTCAGCAAGGCATCTCATTACACATTAGCCGTGACGCGTCACGTTAATCGGTACGAATCGGCCGAGATCATCTGTTCTCCACGATCTGCAACGCAGTTCCGCAGGCCCCGGGCGTCCGGAAACTATCGCGAAGCGGTTGATCCCCGGACCACGCAGCGACCGGTCATCACCAGCCGGCGCACCGGCATGTCAGGTGCACGCAGGCGCTCCAGCAGCAGCGACATCGCGGCTCGCCCCATCTCTTCCACCGGTTGCTCGACGACGGTGATGCCCGGTTCAACCAGTTCGGTCCAGCGCTCGTTGTCGAACCCCGCCAGCGCCAGCGCGCCTGGAATCGCCAGTCCTGCGCTGCGTGCCGCTTTCAGTGCTCCCATCAGCAGCAGGCTGTTGCTGGTAACCAGCGCCTCGGGCCTCGAAGGCCCAGCCAGCCACTGTCCGGCGGTGCTGATGGCGGCCTCGGCCGTGGGTTCGACTTCCCGGTAGTCCGGTTCCAGCCCATGCCTGCGCATGGCCGCAAGATAGCCATCACGACGTTCGGCCGCAGTGGTACTGGTACTGCCGAACAGGCCGCCGATGCGCCGATAGCCGCGTTCAACCAGATGCTCGACCAGGCCGGCCATGGCCGCCGGATTGTCCAGCACCACGCTGTCGATCGCCCCGCCCGGCGCGGCGCGGTCCACCAGTACCGTCGGATAGTCCAGCGCGAGCCGTTCCAGCCGCCCCACCGTGGTCCGGGTCGGCGCGAAGATCAGCCCGCTGATGCGCTCCTCGTGCATCAACTGCAGGTACAGTGCCTCGCGCTCGGGGTCCTCGTCGGTGTTGCACAGGGTGACGCGCAGGCCCTCGCGATAGGCGACCTCCTCCACCGCGCGAATCAGCGCGGTAAAGAAGGGGTTGCGGATATCCGCCACTACCAGCCCGATGATGCCGGTATGCCGGGAGCGCAGGCGCCTGGCCTGCAGGTTCGGGCGATAGCCGGTCTGGCGGATGGCGGCCTCGACCCGGCTGCGCACCTCTCCACTGACCGGGCCGCCACCCAGCACGCGCGACACCGTGGATTTGGAGACGCCCGCCACGCGCGCCACGTCGTTGATGCTGATGCTCATTGGATTGGAAACGTTCCCGGTCAACTGTGCTGGCCGCAGCGCGACGGCCGTTCAGGACAATGCTAACGCCAAAGTACTATTGGATTTTTGTGCAGTGCACATTGAAATGCGGACTGGGAACGTTCCCAATACGCCAGCACACCCTTCCCGGAGCCCGCCTTGTCTTCCCTCCCCGCCCCTGCTCCCGTCAGCCACGAACTGATCCGCCTCGGCGCACGGGCCCGTGACAAGGCAGATGCCATCGCCCAGGCCGCACAGATGCTGCTGGCCGCCGGCTGCGTTGCGCCGGGCTACGAAACCAGCATGGGCCGCCGTGAGCAGCTGGCGAACACCTTCCTCGGCCACGGTGTGGCGATCCCGCATGGGCTCGGCGAGGACCGCCATCTGGTGCGCCGCGATGGCATTGCCGTGCTGCAGTTGCCGGACGGTGTCGAATGGAATCCGGGCCAGGTGACGCGGCTGGTGGTCGGCATCGCCGCCCAGTCCGACACCCACATCACCCTGCTGCGCCGGCTCACCCGGCTCATCCAGGATGACGCCACGCTGCAGCGTCTGTTCACGACCGCCGAAGCGAGCGAGATCGTGACAGCGCTGGCCGGCGACGTCACCACCTTGGCCAACGATGTTCCAGCGCAGGATCTGGCCGAGCATTTCGGCTGGACCATCGCCTACCCCAATGGCCTGCATGCGCGCCCTGCCACTCGCTGGGCCGAGACGGCCCGCAGTTTCAGCGCCCGTGCCCAGGTGCGCGCAGGCGACCAGGCGGCCGATGCCAAGAGCCTGGTCGCGCTGCTGCAGCTGGGTCTGCGTCATGGCGACCCGGTGAGTGTGTCTGCCGAAGGCGCGGATGCGCCGGCACTGCTGGCCGCACTGCGCAGGGTCATGGAGGGGTTGGTGGCTCAGGAAAAGGCCGATGCCGAACGTGCAGCACAGCGCAAGGCGGCGCCGGTCGCGGGCTGGAATCCACCGGAGGCACAGGCAGCGATCGTCGGCATTGGTGCCAGCCCCGGGTTGGCGATCGGCCGGATCCATGTGCTCGCCAGCAGGCAGACCAACGTCGCCGACCACCCCGCCCCGCTCGGGGAAGGCGGTGCACGCCTGCAGGACGCGCTCGGCCGCACCCGCCAGCAGCTGGCGGCGCTGCAGGACGACACCCAGCGCCGGCTCGGCGCATCCGATGCGGCGATCTTCGGGGCCCAGGCCGCGCTGCTCGACGACACAGACCTGATCACCCGCACCTGTCAGCTGATGGTGGAAGGCCATGGCGTCGCGTGGTCATGGCACCAGGCCATCGAACAGATTGCCTCCGGACTGGCGGCGCTGGGCAATCCGGTGCTCGCCGGGCGCGCAGCCGACCTGCGTGACGTGGGTCGGCGTGTGCTGGCACAGCTTGATCCGTCTGCGGCCGGCGGTGGTCTCGCCGACCTGCCCGCCTACCCCTGCATCCTGCTCGCGGCCGACCTTTCACCGTCAGACACCGCCAACCTCGACACCCGTCGCGTGCTCGGTCTGGCCACCGCACAGGGCGGGCCCACCTCACATACCGCGATCCTCTCGCGCACGCTCGGGTTGCCGGCGCTGGTTGCCGGTGGCGCGGATCTGCTGACGATTGAAGCGGGTGTGGAGGCCATCATCGACGGCAGCAGCGGGCGGCTCTATCTGTCTCCGTCCGATGCCGATCTCGCTTCGGCCCGCGCCTGGATCGCCGAGCAGCAGCACATCCGCGAACGCGAGGCCGCGCAACGCGCGCAGCCCGCGCAGACGACCGACGGCCACCGCATCGACATCGGTGCCAACGTCAACCTGCCCGAACAGGTGCCGTTGGCACTGGAACAGGGCGCCGAAGGCGTTGGCCTGATGCGGACCGAGTTCCTGTTCCTCGAGCGCGGCAGCACGCCCAGCGAGGATGGGCAGTACGCCACGTATCGGGCGATGGCCAGCGCCCTGGATGGCCGCCCGCTGATCGTGCGCGCGCTCGACATCGGCGGCGACAAGCAGGTTGCGCACCTGGAGCTGCCGCATGAGGACAACCCGTTCCTCGGCGTGCGCGGCGCGCGCCTGCTGCTGCGCCGTCCCGATCTTCTGGAGCCGCAGCTGCGGGCGCTGTATCGCGCGGCGAAGGACGGTGCGCGCCTGTCGATCATGTTCCCGATGATCACGTCCGTACCGGAACTGATCGCGCTGCGTGCCATCTGCGAACGGTTGCGCATCGGGCTGGAGGCGCCCGAAGTGCCGATCGGCATCATGATCGAAGTGCCCGCAGCCGCAGCCCAGAGCGATGTGCTGGCGCGCCATGCCGATTTCTTCTCGATCGGCACCAATGACCTGACCCAGTACGTGCTGGCGATCGATCGCCAGAATCCGGAACTCGCCGTCGAGGCCGACAGCCTGCATCCCGCCGTGCTGCGCGCGATCCGCGCCACGGTCGACGGCGCACGCACGCATGGGCGCTGGGTCGGCGTCTGCGGTGGCCTGGCGGGCGACCCGTTCGGCGCCATGCTGCTGGCCGGTCTCGGCGTGGACGAGCTGTCGATGACCCCGAACGATGTTCCGGCGGTGAAGGCCCGCCTGCGCGGTACCCGGTTGGCCGATCTGCAGGCGCTGGCCGGCAAGGCACTGGACTGCGAAACCACCGAACAGGTGCGTGCCCTTGAGGGAGCGCGCGCATGACCCCCCGCGCCGTCACCGTCACCCTGAACCCGGCGATCGACCAGACCGTGCGCCTGGCGGGCCTGCAGCCGGGGCATGTGCATCGTGCCTTCAGCAGCCGCGACGACGCGGGGGGCAAGGGCATCAATGTTGCCGCCTGCCTGGCCGACTGGGGCGTGCCGACAGCCGCACTGGGTGTGATCGGCGAGGACAACCCGGGCGTGTTCAGTGCGCTGTTCTCGGCGCGCGGCATCACCGACGGCTGCCTGCGCGTGCCGGGCAGGACCCGCACCAACATCAAGCTTGTGGATGAGACCCACGGCGAGACCACTGATATCAACCTGCCCGGCCTGCCCTTGAACGGCGCCGATCTGGATGCGGTGTGCCGACGACTCGCCGCCGTGCTCCAGCCACAGCTGCCGGTGGTGTTGTCCGGCAGCCTGCCCTCCGGCCTGCCGGCCGATTCATGGACGCGACTGCAGGCGCAGGCGGGCGGCGCGGGCGCGCGGGTACTGCTCGACACCAGCGGCGATGCGCTCGCCGCCGCCCTGAGCAGCGCACACGCGTCAGTGCCCTATGCGGTCAAGCCCAACCGCCACGAACTGGAGTCGTGGGCCGGAACGCCGCTGCCGGATCGGAGCGCCCTGCGCGCTGCCGGCCTGCGCCTGCTTGAACGCGGGGTTGCGCTGGTGGTGATTTCGATTGGCGTCGACGGCGCGCTGTTCATGGATCGCAACGGCGCCCTGATCGCGCGTCCCCCGCGTCTGTCGCAGGGCAGCACGGTCGGTGCGGGCGACGCCATGGTGGCCGGTATCTCCGCCGCACTGCTTGAGCCGGCCTTCGACCTGGCCAGCTGCGCGCGCCTGGCAACGGCCTTTTCGATGAGTCGCCTGCACAGCGGCGACGCGCGACGGCTGGATCCGGCGCAGGTCCGCGGGTGGACGGACGATGTACTGATCGAACGATTGGATTGAAACCCTGCAGGCGGCGCTGCAGGCCCCACGGCCCGCCCCAGCGCCTCACGCAGAACAGAACCCGAAGAATTCCAGGAGTTCCCATGCACCCTTTCCCCGTCATCATCGCCGCTGGCGCGCGCAGCATCGAGGCCGTTCTCGCTGCCGAAGCGCTGCGCCGCGCCGCCCGCCAGCGTGGCCTCGAACTGGTGATCGAGATCCGCAGCGAACAGGGCGTGACCGGCGCACTTGATGCCGCACACGCCACCGCGACGACGCTCCTGCTGGTGGGCGACGGCGAGGCCGATCTGACCCGCTTCGACACTGCGACGGTGGTGCGCGCCGGCCTCGGCGAAGTGCTGGACGATCCACTCGCTGCATTGGCATCACTGGAAACTGCTGTGCCCAAGGCCGATGCGGCGGACCCTCGCAAGCGCATCGTCGCTGTCACCTCCTGCCCGACCGGCATCGCCCACACGTTCATGGCGGCCGAAGGCCTGCAGCAGGCCGGCAAGGCGCTTGGTCACGCAATCCGGGTCGAAACGCAGGGCTCGGTCGGTGCGCAGGATGCGTTGAGCGACGAGGAAATCGCTGCCGCCGACCTGGTGCTGATCGCCGCAGACCGTGAAGTGGATCTGTCACGCTTCGCCGGCAAGCGCCTGTTCAAGAGTGGCACCAAGCCCGCGATCAACGATGGCCAGAACCTGCTCCGCAAGGCGCTGGCCGAGGCCAATGTCCACGCCGGCGCGTCTGCTCCGGGCCGCGCACCCGAGAAGAGCAAGGGCACCGGCCCCTACAAGCACCTGATGACCGGCGTATCGTTCATGCTGCCGTTCGTGACCGCAGGTGGCCTGCTGATCGCGTTGGCATTCGCCCTCGGCGGCATCTATGCCTTCGACGATGCACACAAGGGCACGCTGGCCTGGTCCCTGTTCCAGATCGGCGCCAAGGCCGGCTTCACCTTGATGGTGCCGGCACTTGCCGGCTACATCGCCTACTCCATCGCCGACCGCCCTGGCATCGCGCCCGGCATGATCGGCGGGCTGGTCGCGGTCAACATGGACGCGGGCTTCATCGGCGGCATCCTGGCCGGCTTCATTGCCGGCTATGGCGTGCACTGGATCAACCGAGCGCTGCGCCTGCCGCGCAGCCTGGAGGGCCTCAAGCCGGTATTGATCCTGCCAGTGCTGGGCACCCTGCTGGTGGGCCTGTTGATGATGTACGTGATCGGCACGCCGGTCGCAGGGCTGCTGGCCTGGCTGACCGAATGGCTGCGGGGCATGCAGGGCAGCAGCGCGATCCTGCTCGGTCTGCTGCTGGGCGGAATGATGGCGGTGGACATGGGCGGCCCGGTCAACAAGGCTTCCTATGCATTCTCCACTGCATTGATCTCCAGCCAGGTCTACACGCCGATGGCAGCGACGATGATCGGCGGCATGACGCCGCCATTGGGCATCGCATTGGCGACGTGGTTGTTCAGCAACCGCTTCACGGCCGAGGAACGCGGCACTGCCGGAGCCGCCGGCGTGCTCGGTCTCAGTTTCGTCACTGAAGGTGCGATCCCCTACGCCGCGCGCGATCCGCTGCGCACCATTCCGGCGCTGATCCTTGGCTCGGCCGTGGCCGGCGCGATCTCGATGGCCGCGGGCGTCGAACTGAAGGTCCCCCATGGCGGCGTGTTCGTGCTGCCGATCCCGAACGCGGTCACCCATCTGGGCGTCTACCTGCTGGCGCTGCTGGCCGGCGTCACCGTGACGGCGCTCGCGCTGCGTCTCCTCAAGAAGCCGGTCACCGCCGCGGCCTGACCGTTCTCCCTGCCTCGATCACTCGGCTGTCCCGGCTTTCCGGGGCCGCGTCGTTGCCCATCTACAGGACTTCCGCCCATGCCCCGCTCCTCCCGCCGCCTGCTGCTGGCCGCACTCCTGCTGACGCTGCCCTCGCTGGCCGCGGCCGCCGACCGGGGCGAGGTCATTTCACCCAAGCTTTCCTACACCGGCGAAGCCGCGGCCACGCTCGACGGCGGCAAGAACAGCGGCACCGCCTACGCCGGCCAGCTGATGTTCGGCGCGGACGTGAACCTGGAGGCCGCGTTCGGGTGGCAGGGGGCAACGATCAAGGCCTACGGCATCAACCGCCATGGCACCAACCTGGCTGCCAGCAGCACCGGCAACAGCACCTCGGTGCAGGAAATCTACGGTGGCCAGGGGACGCGTCTGGCCAATCTGACCCTCGAACAGAAACTGCTCGACGACCGCCTGGTGCTCGAAGCCGGACGCAGCGTCGCCAACATCCACTTCCTCGGCTCCGAACTGTGCCAGTACTTCCAGGGCAATTCGGCCTGCGGCAACCCGACCTACGTGTTCCGCACCAGCAACTTCACCTGGTGGCCGGTGTCGAGCTGGATGGCCGATGCCACCACCTGGTTGACGCCGGATGTCTATCTGCGCGTCGGCGCCTACCAGGTCGATCCGAGTCAGGCCGAAGACGGCCAGCATGGCCTGAAATGGAGCACGCACCAGGCCACCGGCTGGATCGTGCCGTACACGATCGGCTGGCGCAGCCCGGCTTCGGCGCGATTGCGGGCCCGGTATGAACTGGGTGGCTGGCAGGACAACTCGACCTATCGTGATCCGTTGCGCGACATCAACGGAATGCCCGCCGTGCTCAGTGGCCAGGACTACGCGAACCGCCACGGTCGCTCCGGTGCATTTGCCCGTTTCGAGCAGCAGCTGACCGGTGATGGCAGCGGTCGCGGCCTGACGGTCTTCGGCGCCGTGCTCAAGGGCACCTCCGGCCAGTTGATCGAGGATCACTTTCTGCAGGCCGGCCTGGTGCAGAAAGGCACCTTCGCCCGCCGTCCACAGGACAGCATCGCCTTCGTTGTGACCCAGCAGAAGTACAGCGGCATCGCCCTGGAGAACCTGCGCCTGGCGCGAGCCGCAGCCGGTGGCAGCGGCACCCCGCATGGCAGCCAGGTGATGATGGAGCTGAGCTACGGCATCCAGCTCACCCCACAGCTGCGGATTGCGCCGAACCTGCACTACATCGTCCATCCCGACCAGTTCAACGAACCTGCGCGCCAGCGTGACCTGCCGGATGCGCTGATTGCAGGCCTGCGCATCGATTGGAGCCTGTGATGGCCCGTTCCGTCGCAGTTCCCGCCCTGCGCTGAACCGCGCCGCAGTTCAGGGGGCGTCCTGCTCCCAGACCAGCTCGAACGTCTGCGCCAGCTGCTGACCGGGCTGCAGCCGGCGCGGCGCAAGCGTGAAGCCATCAGGTGGCCCGCTCTGCGGTTCGACGCAGGTGGCGTGGGGGGCACCGTCGTAGACAACCCAGTGGTCGCCGTCCGATCGCAGCCGCAGGCGCTGCCCGCCGCGCACCAGCGCGATGTCACGATCACGGTCGGTGATGAAACAGTCATCCCATGGACCTGGCGTGGGCGGCACGCACGGCAGAACAGCAATACCCTCCTCGTCACGCGGGTACATCGCGCGAGGCTTGAACAGCAGCCGGTCCGGCTTGCGGAACCACGGGTGCCAGCCCAGTACTGCCGGCATGGCCTGCTGCGCAGCCTGCACCGAGAGGTGCAGCTGCAGGCAGTGTGCCTGCAGGCGTATGACCTGTCGGGCAACGCCACCGAAGGGCCAGTACCTGTCACGCGGCAGATCAAGCGTCAGCGTGGCGCTCGTCGCGTCGAGGCTGTCGATCTGCCAGGGCCTGGAGAAGCCGACCCCGTGAATGGCGTGCCCGCCGAAGTTGACCGGCAATTCATGGGGTGCACCGTCGAAGCTGAAGTGTCCACGACGAATGCGCCCAGCCCACGGCACCATCGGATAGCAGCCCCAGGCGATCGTCGCCGCTCCGCCCTCCTCTGCGTCCACCAGCCAGTCGACGCCCCGGTAACGCATCTGTGCCAGTCGACCCCCTGCCCCGGCCGCCAGCGCCACTTCGAGATCGCCCGCCCGCAGCCAGTGCAGCTCACCGGCCGGCAGCGGGGCGAGCGCGTCGTCCACCGGCAGCCTGCGCTCATGCACCATAGGGGTCGATGGTCCGGATGCGGCCATCGGCCTCCATGTGCAGCGGCGTGCACTTGGCCGAGCGCAGATGCGTCACGCCGCCGGACATCAGCGCATCGTGGTAGAACAGATACCACTGTCCCTTGAAGCTGCAGATGGAGTGGTGCGTGGTCCAGCCCACTACGGGCGTCAGCAGTACGCCGGCATAGGTGAACGGGCCATAGGGGCTGTCGCCGATCGCATAACACAGCAGATGCGTGTTGCCCGTGGAATAGGACAGGTAGTACCGGCCCTGATACTTGTGCACCCACGGCCCTTCAAAGAAGCGGCGCGCATGATCGTCCGCGCGCAGCGGCTGGCCGTGCTCGTCCAGGATCTGCACTTCGCGCGTGGGTTCGGCCAGTTCGGTCATGCCGGCATCGAGCCGGCCCACCCTCGGCCCCAGCGCCGGCGCACTGCCTGTCGGCTCCTCGTGCGCGGTGTCGTACCGATTGTCACGATAGTGCTGCAGCTGTCCGCCCCAGATCCCACCGAAGTACAGATAGTGGCTGCCGTCCTCGTCCTCGAATACGGCCGGGTCGATCGAGTACGCGCCCTGCATCGGTTCGGGCCGGGGAATGAATGGTCCCTCCGGCCGTTCGCCGACCGCCACGCCGATGCGGAACAGGCCCTGCGCATCCTTGGCCGGGAAATAGAAGTAGTAGCGCCCGTCGCGGCAGGCGGCGTCGGGCGCCCACATCTGCTTGTGCGCCCACGGCACGTCGTCAAGGTGCAGCGCCTGGCCGCAATCGATGGCGTCGCCGTCGGGCGTGTCCATCCGCAGTACGTGGTAGTCCTGCATGCCGAAGTGCCCACCCTCGTCGTCGAACGGCTGGCCGCCGTCGATGTCGTGCGAGGGATAGATGTAGAGCCGTCCCTCGAAGACATGGGCCGACGGATCGGCGGTGTAGATATGGGTCACCAGCGGCTGCGAGATGGCGTGCCGGGTGAGCTGCGCGAGGCGGGCGTCGTCGGCCCCGCCGTCGTCGCCTGGAGAGAGGTCGATCATGGTCGTCATCGTTGGGTTACGCGGACGCGTCGGCCGTGCGGCGACGCAGTTGGAGGTCCTGTTCGATGCGGGCTTCCGCGCGCTTGTCGATTTCGTACGCGAACAGCAGCGCCACGGCGAGCAGGAAAGGAAGGGAACAGTAGACGCTTACGGTCAGGCGGATGCCCTCAACCACGCCCTCGGGCTGTGTCGCCATACCCGCCTGGTAGCCGTAGTGGGCAAGAATGCCGGCGACCAGGGCGCCTCCCACGCTGAGGCCGATCTTCAGGCCGCACAGCATCGCCGAGAAGATGATCGCGGTGGCCCGGCGATGGTTCTTCCATTCCGAGTAGTCGGCAACGTCGGCGATCATCGCCCACAGCAGCGGGATGGTGATGCCGTAGCAGAATCCATGCAGCATGAAGGCAGCAAAGGCCACGCCGACCGCCGTCGGCGGAAACAGGTAGAAGGCCAGCAGGAACAGGGTGGAGATGAACAGTGCGCCACCGAAGACGTCACGCTTGCCGAAGCGGTCTGCCAGCCGTCGCGACACGCCGATGCCCAGGATCATGCAGATGATTCCGCAGGCATTGAACAGGCTGAAGGCCGAGGTTGCCGCGTCCTTGGGCCAGCTGAAGCCGGCGAATCCGGCACTACCCAGACCTGCGTTCAGCGCGCCGATCAGGCCGTTGAATCCTGAGTTTTCCAGAAAGTCGACCAGCGCAGCGTCGCTCATGTAGTACTGGAAGTAGTAGATGTACGTGCCGCCCTTCAGCGCCAGGTTGATGAACACCAGGACGGTCAGGGCCAGCATCACCTGCCACGGCCGGTTGTGCAGCAGGTCAGACAGATCCTGCAGCACGCCTCCGGTCTGCTCGCGGGTGGGGACGATGCGCTCGCGCGTGGTGGCGAAGGTGATCAGGAAGAACACCGTCCCGACGATGGCGAACACGGTCATCACCTGTTCGAAGCCACGCACGCGGTCACCGTCACCCAGGATCAGCACCAGCGGCATCAGCAGGACCTGGATGATGAACTGCGCGATCATCACGGCCACGAAACGATAGGCCGACAGGCTGTTGCGCTGTGCCATGCTGCCGGTCAGCACACCACTCAGTGCGGAGTACGGCAGATTGTTCGCTGCATAGACGAAGACCAGCAGAGCGTAGGTGCCCAGCGCATAGATGACCTTGCCGCGCTCGCCCAGTTCTGGCGTGCTGAACGCCAGCAGCGACAGCACGCCGAACGGGATCGCCGTCCACAGGATCCACGGACGGAACCGCCCCCACCGCGTCGAGGTGCGGTCTGCGGCGATGCCGATCAGCGGGGTGAAAACGAACGCGCCGAGCATGCCGACCACGAAGATGATCGTAGCCGCCGTTGCCGGCGGCAGCCGGTAGACATCGGTGTAGAAGAACGCCAGATAGGTGATCAGGGTCTGGAAGATCAGGTTCGCCGCGAGATCGCCCAGGCTGTAGCCCAGCTTCTCGCGCACCGTGAGGGTGTGTTCAGTGCTTGCCATGCACGGCCTCCACCGAGAACCCGGCCCGCGCGCGGATATCGGCACTCGAGGCGCCGACCCGCGCCTCGTAGGCCCCGGGTGGCACCGCATAGGCACCGCCCGCTTCGTCATAACGGCGCAGGTCCCGCGGTGCCTCAAGCGAGAACGTCACGGTGCGCCGTTCGCCGGCGGCGAGATGGACACGCTGGAAGCCACGCAGTTCCTGCACGGCCTCGTCGCTGCCGGCCTGCTGGCGTCGCACATAGAGCTGCACGACCTCGTCACCGCTGCGTGTGCCGGTGTTGGTCACGTCCACGTGCACACCCAGCCGGCCATCGGCATTGATCCTGTCCGCATCAATGCGCAGTGCTGTGTAATCGAAGCGGGTGTACGAGAGCCCGTGGCCGAACGGATACAGGGGGGTGCCGCGGAAGTACCGGTAGGTACGGCCCTCCATGCTGTAGTCGTCGAACGCCGGCAGCGCTTCACCGGCCTTGTAGAAGGTCACCGGCAGGCGACCCGCGGGGTTGACGTCGCCGAACAGCGCCTGGCCCACGGCAGTGCCGCCGCGCTGCCCCGGGTACCAGCTCATCAGGATCGCCGGCAGATGGTCCTGGGCCCAGTCAACGGCCATTGCCGATCCGCCGGTCAGCACCATCACCACCGGCTTGCCGGTGGCATGCAGTGCCTCCAGCAGGGTGCGCTGGGGTGCCGGCAGCCGCAGATCGGTCCGGTCCCCGCCCGCGAAGCCCGGATAGTTGACGGTCATCTCCTCGCCCTCGACGTCGCCGGTCAGGCCGCCGACAAACACCACGACATCGGCGTCGCGGGCCGCATCAAGGGCTTCGTCGAAGGGTGCCTTGGCGCCCGGCATGCGCCAGCCCAGCCGCACGCCCGCATCGCGCTCGTCGTCGTAGTACTCCAGCTTCAGCTCGTAGGTGCGGCCCGCCTGCAGATCGACGTCGATACCTTCGGCGTGCAGACGATCCGAGTTCACCCAGTGGTCCAGCACGCGCTTGCCGTCCAGATACAGGCGGAAGCCGTCGTCGCCGGCCACCTCCAGCCGATAGCGCCCGGATACCGGCGGCAGCAGCTGTCCGGTCCAGCGGATGCTGAAACCATCGCTCGGAATGCCCTGCCCCGGCGCCGCCTCACCACGGGCAAGCAGATTGTCGGTTGGCGAACCGCGGTCCCAGCGGAAGCCGATCTGCGCGTCGGTGCGGACCAGTGCCGGCGTGCCCGACAGGTCGGCCGTGCGGAAGTACTCGCCACGCAGGCCACGCTCGGTCGACGCCGCCGACGGCCGCAGGAAGGTCGGCTCGATCAGCGGCGTCGCGCTGGGATCATCACGCCCCTCGACCAGGTCCACGCCACGGGCGTAGCGCACGTCGATACCCTTCGCCGCATCGCGGATGCCCTGCAGTATCGTGACCGGCGCGGCCGGTGTGCCGAAGTAGTTGCCGAGCAGCGCCATGGTGTCGTCAGCCGTGGGACCGACCACGGCAATGCGCTTGAGGTCACGCGACAACGGCAGTACCCCCTCGTTCTTCAGCAGGACCAGCGATTCCTGGGCGGCCCTCAGCGCCAGGGTGTCGTGCGCGGGCGCCTGGTTGACCGAGGCGGGAATCCGCGCCCAACGCACCCGCTCCGGTGGATCGAACATGCCCAGGCGCATCCGTGCGGCGAACAGGCGTGTCACCGCGTCGTCGATCTCCGCTTCGGTGATCAGGCCCTGGCGCACGGCTGCGGGCAGCGTGGCGTACTCCTGTCCGCACTCCAGCTCGGTGCCATTCCTGACCGCCAGCGCTGCGGCGGCTTCACGGGTGGCAACGATCCGGTGATGTTTCCAGATATCGACGATCGCCCAGCAGTCCGAGACGACGTAGCCCTTGAAGCCCCAGTCACGCCGCAGCACGTCGCGCAGCAGGAACCGGCTGGCACTGGCTGACTCACCGTACACCCGGTTGTATGCGCCCATCACCGCATCGACATCGCCCTCCTTCACCAGCGCCTCGAACGCCGGCAGGTAGGTGTCGTACAGGTCGCGCCGGCTGGGCCGCGCGTCGAAGTGGTGACGGTCGGCCTCCGGCCCGCTGTGCACGGCCAGATGCTTGGCCGTGGCATCGAGCTTGCGGTACACCGGGTCATCGCCCTGCAGGCCACGTACGAAGGCGACGCCCATGCGGGCAGTCAGGTAGGGATCCTCGCCGTAGGTTTCCTGGCCACGGCCCCAGCGCGGGTCACGGAAGATGTTGACGTTCGGGGACCAGAACGTGAGCCCCTGGTAACGCCCGTGCGATCCCTCGCGGAGAAACTGGTGATGCTTCGCACGGGCCTCGTCGCTGATGGTCGTCGCCACCTCGCCCATCAGCGGCACGTCGAACGTCGCCGCCAGTCCGATGGCCTGTGGAAAGACAGTGGCCTGCCCTGCCCGCGCCACGCCATGCAGCCCCTCGTTCCACCAGTCGTAGGCCGGCACACCGAGGCGCTCGATCGCCGGCGCGGCATTCTGCATCTGCGCGGCTTTCTCCTCCAGCGTCATCTGGGCGACCAGCGATGCGGCCCGCTGCTCGAAGCTGGCCGAAGCATCCAGCCACGGCCGCGGCGCAGCGGCCGACGCGGCGGTCGCCACGCACAGCAGCGCAGCATAAAGCGCCCGCCGGCCATGCCGCGTGCCGCGGTGTACAGCGCCGTTGGACGAAGTCGATATCATCATTTGCTCCTCCCGGCGCGCTCATCGCGCGCGAATGGTCCCAGCAGTGCGCCTACGAAGCCGCCTGCGCGATCAGTACTCAGAACCGTGCCATCCACATCGCGTGCCAGCGTCTGCCAGCCCTGCCCGTCACCGGTATCGAACGAGAACGCGTAGTCGGCCTCATCCCCGGCGATCTTCAGACGCAGGACCGCGGATGCGGGGACCTCGCGGCTGGCCAGCGTTCGCGTGGTGCCGCTGCCGTCGCGGCCCTCGAGGAAGACCGACAGACGATCACCGCGCACGCTGCGGACGCCAAGGAAGTACCAGTAGGCCTCGCTCTGGAATGCAGCCAGGCCCGCCGCGACACCGATGGCCGGACGGGACATCTCGGTACTCGCCTCGAAGCGCAGATGCTGCTGGCGGCGACCGAGGAACGCCGGATTGCGCAGCGTGTCCAGATTCTCCGCAAGCGGGTGCACGGCCAGCATGCCCGGCCGGTCACCCAGGTCGGCCCAGGCCTGTTTGGGCACCCGAACGCGCAGCCAGTGGGCGGCAAGCGTCGGCCCATCAAAGGGGTCGTGGTCGACGAAGTTGCCGGTCAGCGGCGCCTGGGACGCCTGCCCCTGCATCCAGGACGGTGCCTTGACCACATAGGGAATGGCCTGGTCGGTCGGCAGGATCTGCGGCCAGCCATCCTGCCAGCGAACCGGCAGCAGATAGGTTTCGCGCCCGGTGTTGTAGTGCCGCTTCTGGTAATTGCGGCTGGCAAGGAACACTGCCCACCACGAGCCGTCCGGGCCCTCGATCAGATCGGCGTGCCCTGCATTGGTGATCGGCAGCGGCCGGTCGTCCGGCAGCTCGCGCTGGGTCAGGATGGGATTGCCCGGATAGGGGATGTACGGCCCCCATACATCACGGCTGCGCAGCACCACCTGCGAATGCTGCGGCCCTGTGCCGCCTTCGGCGTCGGACAGGTAGTACCAGCCCTCACGCTTGTAGATGTGCGGCCCTTCGATCCAGATGGGGTTCTTCGACGGCTCCACGCCACCATCGACCAGCACCCTGCGCGGGCCGACCGGCTTGAAGGCCGACAGATCGATCTGCTGCATCCAGATGGCGCGGTGGCCGTCGTAGCGCGCCGGACCAGGCGGCACATCGTTGTTGATCAGATAGACCTTGCCATCGTCGTCGAAGAACAGTGACGGATCGATGCCATCGATGCTGGGCAACCAGTGCGGATCGGACCACGGTCCCGCCGGATCCCGCGCGGTGGCAATGAAATTGCCACCACTGTCGGTCGCGGTGGTGACGACGTAGAAGGTTCCCTCGTGAAACTCGATGGTGGGCGCGAAGATACCGCGGGAGACGCTCAGACCGTCGAAATCCAGCTGTGTCGGACGGTCGATCACGTTGCCGATCTGCTTCCAGTGGACCAGGTCGACGCTCTCGAACACCGGAATGCCCGGGTAGTAGGTGAAGCTGGAGTTGACCAGATAGAACTTCCCGTTCGCGCCCACGATGCTCGGATCGGCGTGGAAGCCGGCCAGGATCGGGTTGCGGTAGTGGCCCGCCGGCAGCGGCGCCTCAAACGCGGTGTCATGAGCGCGGTACTCGAACCAGTCGAAGTACACCGGCGGCGCGGCCTCCGGCGAGGCGGCATGGGCGGTCGCCGCCGACAGCGCGAACATCGCTGCCAGCATCCGGCGCGCCAGTGACACCCGGGCGCGCCGGGCAGAAGGGTGCTGCAGGGACAACATCTTCATCGTCGGGCCTCGGCGTCGGCAATGGGAAGTTCGAACGGACCGGCCGGCGCCCCGCTGCTGTCACGCAGCGTGCACACCGGGCCATCGGCCCAGCAGTAGCGGACATGCGTCGGGCGCAGGGAAGGCAGGCTGCGCAACACCACCCGGCGTCCATCCAGTTCGGCGTCGCTGTACTCACAGCGCGGGGCAGCGGCATCGCAGAGTTCAAAGCCGATGGGGTGCTTCGAACCGATTGCTGCCAGGGCGCCGTCGACATCCTCGAATTCCACGGCCACGCCTGCCGGCACGCGCAGGGCCCTGGCCGCATCCGGCCCTGACGGGGCCACTGCGTGCTCGCCGTAGATGACGTGGCGCGCGACCCGGGCCAGACGGCGACCCAGTTCCTGCTTGTTCGGTGGGTGGATGTCGTAGGCATCGCCGATGTCGATGGCCACGGCGAGGCCACTGCGGGGATCTTCGGCCGCGACCCGGCGCTGTGCGTCGCGCACCTGCGCCCATCCGCTGTCCGCAGGGGCGACGGGCGGTTGGCCATAGCCAGCCAGTTGCACCAGCAGCAACGGCGTGCCTGCACCGAACTGGCGTCGCCAGTCATCCCGCAGCGAGCGCAGCAGTGCCGCATATCCGGCGCCGTCGCCGGTGTTCGACTCCCCCTGGTACCACAGCATGCCGCGCAGTCCGAACGCGCCCAGCGGCGCGATCATGCCGTTGTACAACGTCGATAGACCCGTCGCCGCCTGCCAGGGAGCGAACGGGGGCGCTTGTCCGCCAGGTGCCATCCGGTACTGCCAGGACGCATCCAGCACCACCCGCTGACCGTCCTCCAGGATCACCGCATGTGCGGTGGCAGGGCCGGCCAGGCCACCTTCACCGTAGGTGTCCAGCACGTTGACCACGACACTGTTGGACCCGGCCTTCAACAGCCCCTTCGGCAGCGGATAGCGCCGCTCACCGGCGCCATACTGGCTGCCCACGGCGACACCGTTCACCCAGGTCATGTCCGTCTCGTCAACGGATGCCAGTTCGAGCGTCGCGCCCTGTGCCGCCTGTTCCGCACTCAGCGTGACCTGCGTGCGATACCACACCATGCCGTTGTAATCGGCAAGCGCCGGGACGTTCCAATGCTCCCATGCGCCCAGCGCTGCCGGCGCCGGTTGCCATCCGCTGTCGCTGGCCTCCGCGCGCCACGGCGCTGCGCCGGGCACAGCCTCATCGCGCGTCGCCCACCACTGCTGCCAGTACCGCCCCCAGCGTGCGCGTGCCGCCAGGGGATCATCGGCATACAGCGCGAGGACATCCAGGGGCTCTGCCATGCCCCGCTGCGCGCGCAGCGCCTCGACGCTGGTCCATGCCTCGATCCGCGAGCCGCCCCAGGCGGCCTGGATCAATCCCATCGGCACGGCGACCGTGCGCCGCAGCTCCCGTGCGAAGTAGAGGCAGGTCGCGGAGAAGTCACGCACCGTGGCGGGCGATGCCGGCGTCCAGGCAACCGCGCTCTGGAATGTCGTCTGCGCCTGCACCGCCGCGGCCTGTGGCACGGTGAACAGGCGGATCGTCGGCAGCGTGGCGGAGGCGATCTCGCTGCCTGCATTGAGCGCGCGCCACACGGGCAGCTCCATGTTCGACTGTCCGGAGCACAGCCAGACATCGCCGACCAGGATGTCGCGGGCGATCTGGATGTCCTTGCCGGACGTTGCCTGCAGCATGTGGGGGCCGCCTGCCGGAGTCGGCTGCAGCGTGGCGTGCCATCGGCCCGTGGCATCCGCCTGCGTGGTCACCGCCTGCCCGGCGAAGGTCACGGAAATTTCCTGCCCCGCAGGCGCCTGGCCCCAGACCGCGATCGGCCGATCACGCTGCAGGACGGCATGATCCTGGAACAGCGGATGCAGCAACGCCGCCGGCTCCCGTGCCGCGACGGACCCGGCCATTGCAGCCAGGGCCAGCAGCAAGGCCGCCCTCCCGGCCCGTCCGATCATGCTCATCGTCCATCCCCCGGTGCGAAAGGAAACTGCAATGCCTGGTAATACGACAGCGGGTGCGGCGGTGGCGGTTCGCCGGGCGGCAACGGCCGGCCGCTGAGCGACTGGAAGTACGCCACGCTGGCATCGCGCCACCATTGCGCCTCCTCCTGCTGGATCTGCAGGAACGCGGCCACGTGCTGATAGCGTTGTGGATCGATCCGGCCCTGCAGGGTTGCCCAGGTAGCCTGCAGGGACTGCACCTGGCGCACGCCACGCGAGTAGCGTCCTACCAGTTCGTCCCACAGCAACCGCCCCGAACGCATGCGGTGATCCCACGGCACATGATGGAACCACAGCAGCAGCGACTCCGGCACCCGCGCCAGGTCGCCGTACTCCGCGGCGACCGCCGGGGCATACTGGGATACCGCGTTGCTCCCGGCTGAGGTGCGGTCGAAGCCCACGCCGTGCCGGTCCGCGCGGTGGTAGTACACGGACGTCCAGTCGGCGCGCGGCCCCCCATCCACCCAGGGACCGGGGCCGTAGTGATGCCCACGGGCCATGAGGTGATGCAGGCCCAGCGGGGTCATGTAGTCCACCGCCGCTTCGCGCGAGGCCATCATCATCCGCACGATCGGGCCGGTCACCTGCGGGTCCGGCGAGAACGTCAGCGCGGCCCAGTCTTCAGCGATGGCGCGGGCAGACTGCTGCGGATTCCAGGCCAGCCGCCCGAAGGCATACCAGTTGGCCTGATCGAAGTGCGAGCCGCTCCAGGTCCGGTCCACGCCGATGTTGGCGACGCCGGCGATGCCGGTCAGCCCGTGGCCGTGCAGCGAACCGTCGACCACGCGCGCGACCGTGGAGCCCGGTCCGCGTACCCGGGTGTCGGCCCGCAGCACTTCCTCGTAAAGCGTGCCCAGGTACACCAGGTGCGTCGCAAATCCCAGATACTCCTTGGTGATCTGGAACTCCATCATCAACGGCGTGCGTGGCATCGCGCCGAACAGCGGATGGAACGGCTCGCGGGGCTGGAAATCGATCGGCCCGTTCTTCACCTGCACGATCACGTTGCGGCGGAAGGCACCGTCCAGGCCGATGAACTCACCGTAGGCCTGCTTGGCGCGATCTTCCGGCACCTCGTGCGAGTAGACGAAGGCACGCCACATCACCACGCCGTTGTGCGGCGCCAGGGCATCGCCCAGCAGGTTGGCACCGTCGGCATGGGAGCGGCCGTAATCCTGCGGGCCCGGTTGGCCCTCCGAGTTCGCCTTGACCAGGAAGCCGCCGAAATCCGGGATGAGGGCGTAGATCTCTTCGACCTTTTTCCGCCACCAGCGCTGCACCTCCGGATTCAGCGGATCGGCCGTGGCCAGACCGCCGAGCTCGATGGGCGCGCTGAAGCGTGCGCTCAGGTACACACGAATGCCGTAGGGGCGGAACAGGTCCGCCAGCGCGGCGGCCTTGGCGAGATAGGCCGGCGACAGGCTCAGGGCGCTGGCATTGACGTTGTTCAGTACGGTGCCATTGATGCCCAGCGACGCGTTGGCGCGGGCGTAGTCGGTATAGCGCGGGTCACGCCACTGCGGCAGGGTCTGCCAGTCCCACAGGGAGCTGCCCGCGTAGCCGCGTTCGACGTAGCGATCCAGGTTGTCCCAGTGATCGAGCACCCGCAGCGCAACCCGGGGCGATTCCCGCACGTCCAGCGACTCCAGCGATCCGCCACGCTGCAGCAGCCGCAGCAGGTGGAACACGCCGTACAGCACACCGATGTCCTGCCGTGCCGCCACCAGCAGAAGATCGCGTCCTCCGCTGCGGACCTTCCTGATCAGGTAGCCATCCTCGCCCAAGGTGGCAATGTCTTCGCGGAACGGCGCGACCAGCATCGAGGACTGCGGCGTGCCCAGCACCAGGGCGTGATCACCGGCGAGGTCCGTGCGGATGGGCGGTGCCGTTCCCAGTACCCCGGGAAGGCCGCGCGCCAGTTCATCACGCGCGGCGCGCTGGGTGGGCGTCTGGTCAGGGGCGACCACCTCGCCCAGCTGCAGCCGATAGCCGGCAGCGACCTCCACGGCCGCCGGCACGTAGCGCATCCACAATGCGTAGCCATCCTCCGCATGTGCGCCACCGGCGCATGCCAGCAAGGCAAGGGCGGCGCACAGCCGTCCGCCGACAGCACGGAACAACGGCGTTAACATTCGACTTTGTAGACTACGACCGGCGCCGGAACGGTTCATCATCTGCCCTCGCACCTGCGCGGCAACGCCACCAAGAACAAAGGGATCGTGCATTGGACAAGCCGAAGAAATCGGTTCGCCGCAGAACCGCGGGCGTGACGATCGACGAGGTTGCGGCCCTTGCCGGCGTTTCGCCGATGACCGTGTCGCGGGTGATCAACCAGGGCAAGGTGCGGGACGTCACCCGCGAGCGGGTGATGCGTGCCGTGCGTGAGCTGGGCTATACGCCCAATCTGGCGGCCAGTTCGCTGGCCGCTGCGCAGCATACGCGCATTGCGTTGATCTATACCAATCCCAGCGGTGCCTACCTGCGCGAACTGCTGGTCGGGCTGCTGCGCGTCGCGTCCAGCTCTGCCATCCAACTGGTCATCGACTACTGGGACAACCTTGACGATGAGTCCGAGCGCACGGCAGCGCGTGCCCTGGCCAGCCGCGTCGACGGGGTGATCCTGCCGCCGCCGCTGTGCGAATCGCAGGCGGCCGTGAGTGAACTGGTGAAGGCCGGCATCCCGGTGGTGGCCATCGCATCGGGGCGCCTGAGCGAGGCCCTGTCCTGCGTCCGCATCGACGACTTCAACGCAGGCAAGGAAATGACCGAGCACCTGATCCGGCAGGGCCACAGCCGCATCGGCTTCATCCGAGGGCGCCGGGATCTGAGCGCGAGTGCGCGTCGCTACGATGGTTTCGTCACCGCGTTGCAGGAAGCCGGACTGTCGGTGGAACCCGGCCTGGTCCAGCACGGCGACTACACCTACCGGTCCGGACTGGCCGCCGCCGAGAAGCTGCTGTCCCAGCGTCGGCCACCGACGGCCATCTTCGCCAGCAACGATGACATGGCGGCAGCCGCCATCTCCGTGGCGCACCGACGCGGCCTGGAGGTCCCCCGCGACCTGTCGGTGGTGGGCTTCGATGACACATCGGCCGCGACCACCGTGTGGCCGGAACTGACGACGATCCATCAGCCGATCGCCTCGATGGCCAATGCTGCCATCGATATCCTGCTGCGCACCATCCGTCGCCCGGCCGGAAACGCCCCCGTACTGCGGGATCATGTCGTGCCGCATCGCCTGATCGCACGCGATTCGGTGGCGGCCCCGCCTACGCACCGGTAGCGCACAGGCCCGTGTCATGCCGGCACCCGCACGGTGCCTGTGTCCAGCGCGCTGGCCTCCAGGCAGGATGCCATCACGCACCGCATCCGAGGGTGGTCTCGGCTTCGTTCAGCGCGCCCAGCGCCACGCGGGACACGGAGATCGTCATTGCATCAGCCGTCCCCACCGACCACGGCCGATCCAGCGCACCCACCTTCGCTCCGGCCGCAGCCAGGCATTTCAGGGGAATGCCCACGCGCGTCCACTGGCCGACCGGAAGCGCCGCCAGCGTGGGCCCGATGGCGATGCGCGCCGAGCACCCGGCACCACAGCCCACCGACAACCACGCCTCGCCACGTGGTGCCACGTCGACACGCAGCGTGGTCAACAGCATCAGATCACCATTGGCTTCCCGCTGCAGGTCCAGCGGCGTGTGCGACTGCAGTGCGACCACGGCTTCCCCCTGACCCGACCAGGCAAGACGCCGGCCGTCCTCCTGGGCCAGATGGTCCACACCGGTGATCTTCAGACGGTCATCTGCCAGTGCATCCGGCACGCTGATCACGGTCATGCCCTGCCCGGCACCATCCTCCAGCCGCAGCGCCATGCCGGCACCTGCATCGCCGCGGGCAAAGAAGACACCGGTCGCCCCCTCGTTGCCGGTGACGCCCGAAACTTCCGGCAGTGCCGCCAGATCGCCCTTGTCGGCATAGCTCAGACCGAAGCCGAACGGGAACAGCGGGGCGTAGTCCTTCTGGCCGACGTTGTTGGCGTACTGCGTGGCCGTACGTGGCCAGCTGAAGCTGAGTCTGCCCTTGAAGTCGTGCTGCATGCGGCCATCCGGACCACGCAGCAGTACGTCGGCAACGCCACCGCCTTCCGATCCCGGCAGCCACGCCGCCACGAAGGCGTCCGCGGCATTGATTTCCCGGTTCACCCAGAGAGGTCGCCCGCTCAGGAAGACCGCCACCACTGGAATGCCGTCTTCCTTGAGCCGGCGAATCAATCCCAGATCCGTTTCATCGCCGGGCTTGTAGGCCAACGTGGGCAGGTCGCCCTGGAACTCGGCATACGGATCTTCACCGAACACCACCACCGCCACATCCGGCTTCACTGTGTATCTGCCATCGATGGCAAGCGTGGCCTCGCCACCCGCGGCCCTGGCCTGCTGCGCAATGCCCTCGAAGATCGTATCCGCATTGGGGAAGTCCTTGCGGGTGGTGCCGGTGCCCTGCCAGTTCAGCGTCCAGCCGCCGGCCTGCTTGCCGACATCATCGGCACCGTCGCCGGCCACGAGGATCCGCTGCTTTGGCGACAGCGGCAGGATGCCGTTCTGGTTCTTCAGCAGCACCAGCGACTCGCGCACCGCCTGCCGCGCCACCGCGCGATGCTCAGGGGCGCCGATCAGCGCGAACTGGCCACCCACCGCCCGGCTGGAAGGCCTGCCCGCCTCGAACAGGCCCAGGCGGAACTTCACCCGCAGGATCCTGCGCACCGCATCATCCAGCCGCTCAGCAGTGATCCTGCCGTCCTTCACGGCCGCCAGGGTGGTTTCGTAGAAGCCCTTCCAGCTGTCCGACGCCATGGCCATGTCCAGGCCCGCATTGATGGTGGCGGGACAGTCGGTGGTCGTGCAGCCCTTGATCTGTCCATGGCCATTCCAGTCGCCGACCACGAAGCCGCCGAAGTTCATCCGCCCTTTCAGCACGTCGGTGAGGTAGTGCCGGTGGCCGTGCATCTTCTCGCCGTTGACGCTGTTGAACGACGCCATGGCGGTCTGTGCTCCGGCAGCGATCGCCGGCGGATAGCCGGCCGCATGGATGCGCACGAGCTCGGCCTCGCTGATGCGGGTATCGCCCTGGTCCTTCCCGCCGGTCGTGCCACCATCGCCCAGGAAGTGCTTCACCGACGCGATCACATGGCGGCCATCAAGAAAGTCAGGCGACCCTATCCTGCCCTGCAGGCCCTCCACCATGGCACCCGCATAACTGGCCACTACGGTGGGAGACTCCGAATAGCCCTCGTAGGTGCGCCCCCAGCGGTCATCCTGCGGAACCGCGACCGTGGGCGCGAACGTCCATTCCATGCCGGTGACGCGTGTCTCCAGCGCGGTGATCTCGCCGATCCTGCGCAGCAGCTCGGGATTGCGAGCAGCGCCGAGCCCGATGTTGTGTGGGAACAGCGTGGCGCCGATGATGTTGCTCTGCCCGTGCACCGCGTCGATGCCGAACAGCAGCGGAATTGCCTTTCCACCCTGCGAGGTGTCCATGGAGGCGTCGTAGAACGCGTCCGCCAGCGCCAGCCACTCGGCGGGCGATGCATCGTAGCGACCGCCAGGATCGGAGTTGCCTCCGGCCAGGATCGAGCCGAGCCGGTATCTGCGCACGTCGTCGGGGGTGATGCTGGCGATGTCTCCCTGCACCAGCTGGCCGACCTTTTCCTCCACGGTCATGCCGGCCATCAGGTCGGTGATGCGTTTCTCCAGTGCGGCATCCTCGGCCAGGGGCCAGGCCACCTGTGGCCATGGATCAGCCTCGGTAGCGGTGGCCTGCGCTGGCCGGCCTCCCCCCTTGCAACCGGCCAGCGCCAGCATCAGTCCGGCGATCAGCGCGCCGGCACGGCGCATGGAATCCTGCGATGTCATGGCGCTCATCCTTCCATCTGCTCCAGTTCCTTGCCCTTGGTCTCGTGCACATGGCGCAGCACGAACACGACCGAGACCACCGCGGCCACCAGGTAGATGCTGTAGGTTGCCGCCAGCCCGGCCGCGGCCAGCAGCATCGGGAACGTCACCGTGACCGCGAAGTTCGACGTCCACTGCGCTGCACCGGCGACGGCCAGTGCCGAGCCCCGGATCTGGTTGGGGAACATCTCGCCCAGCATCACCCACATCACCGGTCCCCAGGACAGATTGAAGAACACGACGTAGGCATTGGCGGCGACCAGCGCCAGGGTGCCCATGCGGCCCGGCAGCTGCAGGTGCCCGTCGGCCAGCGAGCCGCTGGCGAAGGCCACCACCACCAGCGCCAGGGATACGGACATGCCCACCGAGCCGATCCACAGCAGCGGCTTGCGACCGATACGGTCGATCAGCAGCACGGTGACGAGGCATGCGCCGATGCTCAGTGCGCCGGACAGCACATTGATCAGCAGCGCGTCGTTCTCCGAGAACCCGACCGCTTGCCACAGCACGGCGCCGTAGTAGAAGACCACGTTGATGCCGACCAGCTGCTGGAAACAGGCCAGGCCGACACCCACCCAGACGATGGGACGGATCCGCCCGGTCGCCCTGCTCCTCAGGTCGGACAGCCGCGGACGATGATGGTCGGTGGACAGGGAGGCCTCGATCTCGTCGAGCGTGAGCTGTGCCTTGTCGCGGCCCAGCAGCCGGGTGAGAACCCGCAGTGCGTCCTCCTTGCGCCGCTTCACCACCAGGTAGCGGGGGCTCTCGGGGATGGTCAGCAACAGCAGCAGGAACACCAGCGAGGGCACCGCCTGCATCCAGAACATCCAGCGCCAGGCGGCCTGCCCTGCCCACAGAGGTTCCGTCGATGCCCCGGCGGCGGCGGCCAGCAGGTAGTTGGACAGGAACGCTGCGGTCAGCCCGCTGATGATCGCGATCTGCTGCACCGTAGCCAGTCGGCCACGGTAACGGGCGGGTGCCACCTCGGCGATGTAGGCCGGTGAAATCACGCTCGCCGCGCCAACTGCAAATCCCCCTATCACCCGCGCGACGATGAACCACGCGGAAGAACCCGCAGCGCCGGCCCCCAGCGCCGACAGCAGGAACATCACCGCCGACAGGATCAGCACATTGCGCCGCCCCAGCCGGTCGGCCAACCTGCCGGCGCTGAAGGCGCCCACGGCGCAGCCCAGCAACATCGAGGCGATCTCGAAGCCCTGCATCCATTCCCCGGAGCGGAACGCCTGGTGCAGGCCGTCCTGGGTGCCGTTGATGACGCCACTGTCAAACCCGAACAGGAACCCGCCAATCGTTGCCACCACGCTGATCAGAACGATCAGCCGTGTGTTCTCTCCGCCATCTGCTGCCTGGTTCATCGACATCCCCTCGATCGCTCCATTGCCGCCTTGACGCTGCCGTGCTCAGCGCAGCAGATACTGGTTGAGCAGGTTCTCGTAGCGTTCCTGCTTGCCGCTGGTCTGGCGCGGCTCGCCGATATCGGCGGCCAGCGTGGCCAGGTCGGCAAGGCTCAGCGTGCCGCGCTCGAAATCCTTGCCGGCTCCCGTGTCGAAGCTCGCGTAGCGCTCCCTGCGCCACTGCTCCCACGGCGACTCGGTGAGCAGTGCGTGTGCCACTTCCAGACCCCGTGCGAACGCGTCCATGCCGCCGATGTGGGCAATGAACAGGTCTTCCAGGTCAGTCGACTCCCGGCGCACCTTGGCGTCGAAATTCAGCCCGCCCTCCAGGCCACCCTGCCGCAGCACGACCAGCATCGCGCCTACGGTGTCGTACAGATCGCTCGGGAACTGATCGGTGTCCCACCCATTCTGCGCATTGCCACGGTTGGCATCGATGCTGCCAAGCAGGCCATGGTCGGAGGCCACCTGCAGGTCATGCTCGAAGGTGTGCCCCGAGAGCGTGGCGTGGTTCGCTTCGATGTTGAGCTTGAAGTCCTTGTCCAGCCCGTGCTCCTTCAGGAAGCCCACCACGGTCGCGCTGTCGAAATCGTACTGGTGCTTCATCGGCTCCATCGGCTTGGGCTCGATAAGGAAGTTGCCTTTCAGGCCGATGCTGCGGCCGTAGTCGCGGGCCATCGTCAGGAATCGCGCGAAATGCTCGATCTCGCGCTTCATCTGCGTATTGGCCAGCGACGCGTAGCCTTCGCGCCCACCCCAGAATACGTAGTGCTCGCCCCCCAGCTCGACGGTGGCATCCAGCGCGGCCTTCACCTGCACCGCGGCACGGGCAACCACGGCGAAATCAGGATTGGTCGATGCGCCGTTCATGTAGCGCGGGTGCGAGAACAGATTGGCCGTACCCCACAGCAGCTTGACCCCGGTGGCGTCCTGGCGGGCCTTGGCCAGGCGCACCATGTGCGTGAGATTCTTCTGGTACTGGCCAATGTCGTCTGCATCCGGCGCCAGGTCGATGTCATGGAAGCACCAGTACGGCACGCCCAGCTTGGTGAAGAACTCGAAGGCTGCATCGACCTTCGCCTCTGCAGTGGCGAGCGGCGAACCGGCCTCCCACGGAAACTGCCGGGTTCCCGGTCCGAACGGATCGTGGCCGGCGTTGCAGAAGGTGTGCCAGTAGCACACGGCGAAGCGCAGGTGCTCCTGCATGGTCTTGCCGCCGATGACCCGGTTCGCGTCGTAGACCTTGAAGGCGAGCGGATTGTCCGAGTCCCTGCCCTCGAACGGAATGCGGCCGACGCCCGGGAAGTACTCTTTGGCGCCGATGAAGGGCTGCGTGGTCATGGTACGTGCTCCTGTCGTTGTGCGGGATGTTGGAGGGAGGCGGACCTCAGCCGCGCTGCAGCGGCGTGACGGCCTCGAGATGGCGGAGAAAGCGCGAATAGGCGGAGGCATAGGCCCCACTGCGGCCGGAATCCGGACGCGCGGCCAGTGCCGGGTCCACGCGGACATGCTGCGCGGTGACCTCGCTGATCGGCGCGGCATCACCCTGCGACCGCCCGATGGCCCACAGGGCCTGCAGCGCCGCACCGAATGCCGCGCCTTCGGCCTGCACCGGCACGTCGACCGGCAGTCCGAACACATCGGCCACCAGCTGCCGCCACGCGGCACTGTTGCTGCCACCCCCGGTAAGCACGATGCGGTCGAACTGCATGCCGGCGCGCCTGAACGCGTCGTAGCCGAACTTCAGGCTGTAGGTCGCCCCTTCCATGGCAGCGCGGTAGATGTGCGCCGGCGTGAAGTTATGGGTGTCCAGGCCGGCCAGCACGCCCTTGCCCAGCGGCAGGTCGGGGGTGCGCTCGCCATTGAGGAACGGCAGCATGACCAATCCGCCAGCGCCGGGCGACGTCGCGTCGAGGTGGGCATCGCCGTCACGCGTACTGAAACCAAAGGTACTCGCTACCTGCTCGGTCACGACGGTGCAGTTCATCGTGCAGATCAGCGGCAGCCAGCCGCCGGTGGAAGAGCAGAAGGCGGCCCAGGCCCCGTCCGGATCGATCACCGGTGAATCGGAGTAGGCAAACAACGTGCCCGACGTTCCCAGGCTCATCGCCAGGCGGCCTTCCGTGACGCAGCCGGTGCCGATGGCCGCCATCATGTTGTCGCCACCGCCGACCGCCACCTTCACCGTCACCGGCAGTCCGAGCATGCTGGCAGCCGCGCGGTCGATATCGAACAACGCATCAGGCGGGGCGATGGGGGGAAGGCAGGCGGCAAGATCGCGGTCCGGATCCGTGGCGCGCAGCAGCGCCTGCGACCACGTGCGCGTGCGCACATCGAGCCAGCCCGTGCCGGAGGCATCTCCGTGCTCGCAGAACCGCTGCCCGGTCAACACGAAATTGAGATAGTCGTGCGGCAGCAGGATGGTCGCCAGCCGCGCATAGGCTGTCGGGCGATGCGTCTTCGTCCACGGCAGCTTGGAGGCCGTATAGCCGGCAAGGATCGGATTGCCGGCCAGCGCGATGGTCCGGTCGATTCCGCCGGCGGCATCCATGATCCGGGTGCATTCGGCCGACGTGCTGGTATCGCACCAGAGCTTGGCCGGCGCCAGCACGTCGCCCGCCGCATCCAGCGGCACGAAGCCGTGCTGCTGGCCCGATACGGCCAAACCTGCAATGCGTGACCGGAGCGATGGATCAATCCCGTCGAAGCAGGTGCGCAGCGCTGCCACCCAGTCGGCCGGCACTTGTTCCCGGCTGCCATCGGCGCCGCTGCTCATCTCCAGCGCCGCGCTGGTGCGGGCGACAACGGCACGCGCCTCCGGGTCGTAGACCAGCACCTTCAAACTCTGCGTTCCTGCGTCGACACCGGCAACCAGACCCATCGAAACCGCCTCCGAACACCGAAACGTTAGCGCTACCATTTCTGACATTCAAAAAAGGAGGCCTTGTTGCACTGCCTCCTCGTTTGCACGGCGTGCGTACCGCCCGCCGTGATGCCGCACTGTAACCAGCCGCGGCGGAAAAAGCGTGCTGCAACGCAAAACCCTGCTCGCCGTCGCGGCATCTGCAGGCAGACCTGTTACGACGCCGCCCTGTTCGCGTGCCATACCTCGGGGCCCGACCGGCAATAGCGGTCGATGAATTCCGCCTGCGATGGCATCTGCGTGGCCGCCTGCCGCACCGGCTGCTGGATGCGTTTCAGCAGCGTGCGCAGGTCGGCGTCACTCAGTGCCCGCGCAAGCGGGTGCGGGCGGCCCGGTTGGATGCCCTGGCCAAGCAGCACACTGGTCCACGACTCGACCCGGAACAGCTCGCCGGGGTCCTGCCACGCGTGCGCGCGCTCACGCCACGCGCGCAGCCGCTGCTGCAACGACTCGGGCACCGCCATCTCGCGGCACGCCTTCCACAACGGCTCTTCGCGCTGGGTGGCGTGGTAATGCAGGATGATGAAATCGCGCACGTGTTCCATCTCCTGGCGACTGACCTCGTTGTAGAGCTGCACCAGTGAGGCCGCGACCCCATCGAACGGAAACAACTGGATCAGCCGCACCACGGCGCTGATCGTCAGATGGATGCTGGTGGATTCCAACGGTTCGATGAAGCCACTGGCCAGCCCCAGCGCCACCACGTTCCTGTTCCAGGCCTGCAGACGGCGTCCACTGCGGAAGGGCACCTGCCAGGGTTCGCGCAGCGGCGGTGCGCCCACGTCGCGCAGCAGCTTCGCCCTCGCCTCGTCATCGGACATGTGCCGGCTGGAATAGACCAGCCCGCATCCGACGCGGTGCTGCAGCGCGATATGCCAACGCCATCCGGCTTCATGGGCGATGGCCCGGGTGTACGGCACCGGCGGCGCGATTGATTCGGTCTGTACCGCGACGGCACGATCGCACGGCAGCCATTCGTGCCAGTCCTCATAGCCGGTCTTCAATGTCTGCTCGATCAGAAGGCCACGGAAGCCGGTGCAGTCGATGAACAGATCGCCCTCGATGACCTGCCCGTCGTCCAGCACCAGCGACTGCACCGAACCATCATGCGCATGCTGTCTGACCTCGGCGATCCTGCCCTCCACCCGTCGCAGGCCTTGCGCTTCGGCTCTGCGGCGCAGGAACCGGGCGTAGAGACCGGCATCGAAGTGATAGGCGTAGCTGGGCTGCGGCTGGGTCTGCAGCGAGAAGCGGTCGTCGCGCGAGGCGACGCTCTCCAGGCAGAAATCGCCCAGATCCGATGGCATCCCGCGGCGGAGGCTGTCCAGCCAGAAATGGTGGAACGGCGTGGCCCAGGTGCCATGTCCGATGGTGCCGAACGGATGGAAGAAGCGCTCGCCCGGCAGGCGCCAGTTCTCGAACGAGATCGACAGCTTGAACGTGCCGGCCACCGCGCGCAGGAACTCCTGCTCGTCGATCTGCAGAAAGTGATGGAAAGTGCGGATGGGCGGTACGGTGGACTCGCCGACACCGACCGTACCGATCTGCTCGGACTCGACCAGGGTGATGTCCAGCTGGTCGCGGAATTGATGGGACAGCGCACATCCGGCCAGCCAACCGGCGGTGCCACCGCCGGCAATGACCACCTTGCGGATGCGCCCTTCTGCTGTGCTCGCGGTATCGATCACGGTGCCCCTCAGCGGTTGAGTCTGCCCAGCAGCATCGCGCGCATGCGGCGCGCGCGCTGCTCGTCGAACGGTGCAAGATCCCCCCGCGCATCGTCGGGCAGGTGCTGCCCCGCGCGCTCGCCGGGGCCGAATACGTAATACTGGAAGAGCGCTTCCCACGCCTTCTTTTCACGCGCGGGCAGATCGCGCAGGGCCCACATCGCATGGTGCAGCGCCGGCAGGGGCGAGCCGAGGAAGGCCGGCGAGCTACGCCACCAGTAGTTCACCAGCACATTGAACGGCGCCAGGCTGCGCACATGGTGCCACCACATGCTGGGAATGAAGATGGCATCCCCTGGCTCCAGCACTGCGCTGCGTGCACTCGCCAGGGCCTCCCTGAAGCGGGGATACCGGTCGAAGTCGGGACGTTCGAAGTCCACCACGCTCACCACCTGGCCGCCTGGCGTGGGATCCAGCGGGCCGGGGTAGAGATTGTCGATCTGTTCGGGCGGGAACAGCGTGAACTCGCGTCGGCCCACCGCGCAGCACGCAAGGTTGTCGGGGGTATCGAAATGGCACGATGCGGTGACGCGGTTGCCGATCCAGATGCTGGCCAACGCCTCGATGCCCTGCCCCGCCAACCCTGCGTGGTTGGCCTGTGCGAATGCCGGCAGCAATGCCCGCTCCACCGGCAGCGACGCCACGTAGTAGGTGGGCGGCCTCGGCTCATGCAGTGTCGAGGCGATGCCTTCCAGCACCTCGCTGAGCGATGCGCGACGGACCTCGAAGTTCAGCCGGCTGAAGTCGGCGGTGTAGAACGGGCGCCCGTCGATGTCCGGCCCGCCGAACGAGTACTGGATGGGCACGCCCGCGTCGACGCCGCCCAGGTAGGCCAGCGCGTCCAGCGTGGAGCGCTGTCCAGCCTCGACCAGCGCCCAGTGTGACGCAATGCCTCGCAGCACTACCGGCTCTCCGGCCTCGACCAGCGAGGCCAGGGGCAGCGCAGCAGGATCGATGCCCTCCAGTATCCGCATCGCAGCCCCCATCGCCCGCCCTCAGTTCCTGGCCGTGGACGCTGCTGCATCCTGCGCGCGCAGGCGCCGCTGCTTCTCGGCGATCAGGCGGCGCATGTTGTGCAGCGACGCCAGCATCAGGTAGGCGCCCTCAAGGCAGCCAGCGCGATTCAGCGCGGCCAGCGTCGAGTCGTCCAGCAGCGCCAGGCGCTCACGGTCGATGCCGTGCAATCCGTTCACGCTCACCCGGTGATGCTGCGTGATCTGCACGTCGAGCGTGATCGGCTGGATCAGTCCGCTTTCCTCGAGCATTGCAAACATCGCGGCGCCGAACGCGCTGCCATCATGGATGCCACGCAGCACGCCGGCGATGTGGTCCAGGTAGGGGGTGTTGCCACCCTGCGGCAGGAACAACGGCTCGCCGGCCTCGGTGCTGACCCGGGGATGGTCCAGATCGACATGCATCACCGCCTCACGGGTGAGCACACCGTCGACGTAATGCTCCTGGAATCCGATCAGGAACGGCCCCTTCGCTGCGGCTCCAGGAAGATAGGAGGCGTTCCAGCGGCCGTCCTGCAGGAACAGGTTCTCGTGCTGTTCAAACCCGAGCAGGGCGACGGCCTGCCATTCGCCCGATCCGGCCTGTTTGCGCAGGAAGATGGGATATTCCCGCTGCAGTTCGGCGAACTCGCTGGGATAGGCCGGCACCATGCCCACGGCGTCGCCGAACTCGGGGCCGAAGCCGGTGGCGACCCTCAGGTCCCGATGGGCGATGTTGTTGAGCATTTCATAGCGGGCCATCAGGATGTCCAGTCCGGTGCGGGGCCAGTGGCCGGCAGGGTACCGCCGGCACGTGCGACAGGTGCTGCGTCAGGACAGGCCCGCGCGGTACCGTTGCCGGGACAACGGTACCGTGCCGGACGGGTCCGTCGCCAGACTCAGAACTTGTAGCGGACACCCAGCATGTAGCGTGGGCTCTGGTCAGCCAGCTTCACGATCATCTGCGACGTGCGCGAGCGCCAGCGTACGTCCTCGCCGGTCAGGTTGATCGCTTCCAGTCCGAACGACCAGTGGTCGTCCAGCGTGTAGTTCACGCTCAGATCCCACTGCTCGTAAGCCTCCACATAGTAGGGATTGCGGCTGGCGCCCTGGTTGGCCAGGATCAGGTACTGGTCGCGCCAGTTCCACGCCAGGCGGACCGACCAGCCGTACTTCTCGTACATGAGCATGGCGTTGGCGGTATCACTCAGACCGGTGAGCGAGAACTGGTCGATGCCCGGATCGCCGCCATTGTTGTAGCCGACGTCGCCGCTGACGATCGTGTAGTTGGCCAGCACGCCGAAACCGGTGTCGCCGAAGAAGTACTGCCCGCCGAGCTCCCAGCCGTGCAGCTTGGACTTGTTCTGGTTGATCGGGCGGTTGACATTGAACTGGTACAGCGGATCGTCCGCCTGGCCATACAGATCGTAGGCCGCTTCGGTGGCCAGCACCTGCGCGTCGGTTCCGTTGTAGGCCGCCAGTCCGGCGGGGTTGTTGCGCAGCAAGGCCAGCGCGGTGAACAGCGAGGTGTCGTTGGCCGAGCAGGCGGCCGCATTGGCGGCACCGACCTGGGAGACGCAGGCTGCACTGGTGAGGAAGTCCAGAGCCGCACGCGCATCCGGGCCGGACGTGGGATCGGTCAGCCCGTACAGGCTCTCCTGGACAACGGTATTGCCGATGAAGTTGTCGACCGACTTGTTCCAGTAGGTCAGCGACACATAGCTGGCGTCGGCGAAATACCACTCCAGCCCGAGGTCGAGGTTGTCCGATTCCAACGGCTTCAGGCTGGGATTCTGCGCGTTGCCGCTGGCGCGCGACGACGGATCGATGAGCACCGATCCGAACGGCTGCTGTGCGCCCGGGCCCGCATAGAGATTGCCGTAGGGCGCGCGGGCGATGCTCTTGCCGAACGAGGCACGGCCCTTCAGCTCATCGGTGAAATCGATGCTGAAATCGAGATTGGGCAGGATGTAGCTGTACCTTGCCTTCTCGGTGAAGGGCTGCTGCTCGTCGGACAGCACGATGCGGAAATCATTGTTGGCCTGCCACTCGATGGACTCGGGCACGGCGATGACCGAGGTCGAGACCACGTCGGTGGTTTCGTAACGCACGCCCAGCCGGGTGTTGGTGCGCATGCTGCCCAGCTGGCCATCCAGTTCCACCTGGAAGTAGGCCGCCTTGGTCTTCTCTTCCACGAAGTTGTCGGCCGCGCGTTGCGGGCTGACTCCCAGCCCCACGCCATACTCGTCGGCCGCCCACTGTGCGAGCTGGCCGGCGTTGCCCCGCCATGCGGGCCAGCTGCTGGCGCTGTAGTCATCGAACAGGCCGACGATGTTGACCGGACGCAGCAGATCCATGAGCCCGGCATCGGTATCGCGGTTGACGTTGGCCACGCCCCAGTCGCCCAGGGTCGAGTAGGCCTCGGCTGCCTGGATGCGGTGCGTGGTCGACTTGTTGGTGTCCACGCCGAACTGGAACCGCCCCTGGTCGAAGTTCCATTCGCCATCCACGCGGGCCTGCTTGATCTCGCTCACCTGCGACTGTGCGTTGACACGCAGCACCTGGGTGCCGATCTCTCCCTCCTGGAAGCCCGGGTTGACCACGCCGTTGGTGCCGGCGATCGCATCTGCCGTGCTGGGATACCAGGTCTGCGTGCCGACCGGCAGACCATTGTTGAACTCCAGTTCCTGCACCCAGGAGCCGCCGCAATGGGGGCCACGGGTACAGTTGTTGGTGCCGGCAATGCTCATGAAGATCGAGCCGCCGCCGGTGAGCGGATCATTCGGACGACTCTCGTTCTTCGAATTGTGTGCGTCGAAGCTCAGCTTGAAGCGGTCGGTGACATTCCACACGGCATTGAAGCCAAGCGATCCCAGCTTGTACTCCTGCATGCTGCGCTGCTGTTCCAACCCGAAATCCTTGGTGCCGGCGATCTCACGGATGTAGACCGGGGTGGCCACCGCACCACTGGTATCGAACTGGACGTTGGTGTAGTTGCTGTTCTGCAGCCACATGCCCTGCTCGCCACGGTTCTCGGTGATCTCGTTGGTCGAGTAGGTGTAGTCCACGGTCAGGGTCAGGCTGTCCGTGGGCGCGAACTGCAGAACGGCCTGGCCGTTCACGCGTTCCCGCTCGAACTCCGAGAATGCATAGCGCAGGTCGTTCGGGCGTGCATAGAGCTGGCCGATCTCCGGCGCGTTGACCACCGTCGGGTTGCCGGGCATCGAGCCCGTCCACGGCTGCACGTTCCAGTAGTTCTCCGTGGCCTGCACCGAGCCGCCCTTGCGCTTCTGCTGGCTCGCGCTCAGGCTCACACCGAAGGTCTTTTCCGGGTTGCTGTAACTGAAGATACCCGACAGCTCCGGCGTCAGATCATTGTCGAACGGCTGGCTGCGGTCGGAGACGAGCTTCGCGCCGGCATTGGCGATGATGCCTTCGTGATCCAGCGGCCGCGCCGTCAGGATGTTGATCGTCGCGCCGATGCCGCCGCTGGGTACCTGCGCCTGGCTGGTCTTGTAGACCTCGATGCCGTTGATGGCCTCGGCGGCCAGCTGCGCGAAGTTGAAGGCGCGGGTGCCACCGTCGACGCCACCGATGGCGACCTGCCCGGACGCACCGAATGCATCGGCACCGGGCATCTGGCGTCCGTTGAGGGTCACCATGTTGAACTGCGGACCGAAGCCACGTGCAGTGACCTGTGCACCTTCGCCGTCACGACGCTCGATGGAGATGCCGGTGATGCGCTGCAGCGACTCCGCCAGGTTGGTATCGGGGAACTTGCCGATATCCTCAGCACTGATCGCGTCCACCACGCCAGCCGAATCACGCTTGATGTCCATGGCCTGGCTGAGGCTGTTGCGGATACCGGTCACCTGCACCGCGTCCAGCTGAGTAGGCTGCGTGGGCTGCGTCTGCGCCGTAGGCGGCTGTGCGGTGGTCGTGGAGGCCTCCTGTGCGAAGGCGGGATTGATCACCAGGACGCCGCCGACGAACGTGAACATGGCCCTGGAGCGGAACTTCGCCAAGGTCCGGCTCATGGACGGGTCCTCGGGTCTGGAGTAGCACGGAAACTGCGAGCGCTCATGAAAGTCCCCTATGACATACGATCGAATGGATGTACCGCCCCCTCCCAGGGGCACGCACGGGCGAGGCCCGTATTCCAAACCGAACATCGCGGGCGCCGGACGCGCCGCGACTCAAACTCGCTTTCAAGCCTGCCAGGACGAACACGCGGTAAAGAAGGCAGCCCCTGGACCCAAAACCCCGAATCTATTGGTAGCGCTACCATCGCGTTGAGGCGCAGACTAATCACCCTGGTTCCCGCTTGTCACCGTGCAGCGCAGCAAATCATTCCCGCGGCAGTCCCCTTGTGCGCATCGCACACGCGGCCGCGGCGCGACCCACACGGTATGATGCCGCGTTTCCTGCTCCCCCTCCCCATGCTCGCTTCCTACTCCTCCGCCATCATCTGGTCGGCGGTGGCGCTCGCCACCGTGGGTCTGCTGTTCCGTCCTTTCCGCCTGCCCGAGTATGTCTGGGCCGTCGTGGCGGCGGCGCTGCTGCCGCTGACCGGTGTGATGCAGGTCGGCACGGTCCTCGGCGCGGTCGCCGAAGGCGGTGATGTCTATCTGTTCCTGGTTGGGATGATGGTTCTGGCAGAGCTCGCGCGGCGGGAAGGCCTGTTCGACTGGCTGGCGCTGTACGCGGTGCGGCACGCGGGGGGCTCCGGGCGGCGGCTGTTCGACCTGGTGTTCCTGGTGGGCACGCTGGTGACGGTATTCCTCTCCAACGACGCGACCGCCGTCGTGCTGACCCCCGCGGTCTATGCCGCGTGCAGGGCGGCCCGCGCCAATCCCCTGCCCTACCTGTTCGTCTGTGCGTTCATCGCCAATGCGGCAAGCTTCGTGCTGCCCATCTCCAATCCGGCCAATCTGGTGGTGTATGGCAGGCACATGCCACCGCTGCAGCAGTGGCTGGCGCAGTTCGCGTTGCCGTCGCTGGCGGCGATCGGTGCGACCTACCTGGTCCTGCGCTGGGTGCACCGCCGCGAGATCGCGCAGCCACTGGCCCCGGCGCCGGAACATCGCCCCCTGTCTGCTGGCGGTCGCCTGAGTGCTTACGGCGTGCTGTTCACCGGCTCAGCGCTGCTGGTGACGTCGGCGTTGAACGGCCCGCTGGGTCTGGTGACCTTCTGCGCAGGCAGCGCGAGCGTCGTCGCCGTCGCCCTTCGCCAGCGCCAGAGTCCGCTGCCGCTGCTGCGCAACGTGTCCTGGGGCGTGCTGCCGCTGGTGGCAGGTCTGTTCGTTCTGGTCGAAGGCGTGGCACAGACCGGCGTGATACAGATGGCGGCCAGTGCGCTGGAGTCCCTTGCCCGCACCTCACCCCACCAGGCCGGGTGGCTGGCCGGCTCGGTCGCAGCCCTGCTCAGCAATCTCGCCAACAATCTGCCGGTGGGTCTGGCCGCAGGCTCACTGGGGCAGATGGCCGACCTGCCGGCGCAGACGCGCGCGGCACTGCTGATTGGTGTGGACCTCGGCCCGAACCTGTCGGTGACCGGTTCGCTGGCGACCCTGCTGTGGTTGGTGGCCCTGCGTCGGGAAGGCGAACATGTCAGCGGGCTCGACTTCCTGCGCATCGGCGTACTGGTGATGCCGCCCGCGCTGCTCGGGGCATTGCTGCTGCTCTGAGCCATCGCTGGTCCGGCACAGGGTTCAGTGCGGCTGCCTGCGCGAGCGGAACGCCGCCACCTTCATGCGGTTTCCGCACTGGGCCATGCTGCACCAGCGCCGCCAGTCACTTCACATGGTGAACCACGGTACTCGGCCATAGTGGCCGGAGTTCGTCATCATGTTGAGCGTTCATGGCAGCAGTCCGCGCGCACCTCAAGCATTTGCCTAGCCGGTGGCGCACAGCGCTCTACATCCTGCTCGGCCTCTACGCAGCCTATCTGTTGGCGGGCAACGTCTTCCTCAACACGCCGCTGTTCGACAACGTCACCAACCGCAAGCCGCAGAAGTTCGTGATGACAACGGGCCCGGCGATCACACTGGTGCCGGGCCACGTGATCGCCTGGAACGTGCACATGCGCGGCCACGTCAACCACACGGTCTATGTGCTGCATGCGGAACGTGCCAGTGCGCGCCTTGCCCTCCTCCCCCTGTTCCGGCGCGAAGTCCGGGTGCCGCGGCTGCAGGCGACCGGTGTTTCGGCCGACGTCAGTCGCGTCGATCAGGTCGTCCCCTCGCCCCCCCGCGGTACCCGCGGGTGGACGCTGCGCTTCAACGCCATCCATAGCGACAGCATCCGCAGCGCCCGGCTGGGCAAGCTGCTGATCATCGGCAAGGGAGCCGGAACGGTCGGTTTCCTCAAGCAACTGCGCGGCGGTCCGTCGGAACTGTTCGATTCCCAGGTCCGCTTCGATGCCGCCGACGTCAGCTATGACGGCGTCCAGCTGCTGGGCGACACAGAACTCACGTCCCGCTTCAGCTATCCCCGCCATTTCCGCGACCAGGCGCCCGGCCTGGCCAAACTGGGCCTGTTGCGGGCTGCGCTCGAGGTCAACGCACGAAGCCAGGGGCTGCGCCTGGATACCGGCCTGGCGCAGCCGCGGATCGCCAGTGCCCCGGTGCCGGGGCGACTGCAGATGGACATCCGCATGGACCATGGACGCCTGCAGCCCGGCAGCCACGCGCTGTGGCACGTGCCCCTGCTGCTCGGTGACGGCGCTCCCGGCCGTGGCGTTCTGGCCCTGCAGCTCAACACCGCCGACGACATTCGGCTGCAGGCCCGGCTGCCTCCCAAGGAAGGAACGGGCGCAGCGCTGGACGCCGATCTGCGGATTGCTGGCCGTGAGATTCCTTTCCGCCAGATCGACCAGTTGATCGAACGGACCTCGGGAACGGTGCGCGGCGAGTGGACCTTCACCTCGCTCAACTGGATCCCCGCGCTGTTCGTTCGCAAACCCTGGCTGCAGCTCGATGGCGGCGGCGTCCTGCAGGCGGATCTGAAGCTCCGCAACGGTGAACTGGTGGCGGGCAGCACGGTCGACATTCCCTCCGCCAAAGCGGTTGCCGGTATTGCCGGCGTGACGATGGCGGGCACGGCCAGCGCGCATGGTGAGCTCAAGGACGGATCGCCCACCCGCGCCGAGCTGTCGGTACGCCTGCCCCGCTTCACTGCCAACCCGACGGACGCGCCGCGCACACGGCTGTTCGATGGCCGCGATCTGCAGGTGACGCTGAGCGGTGACGGCCGTATCCGCGAGCTGCGCAACGGTGTGCGCGCGCACCTGCGTTTCAGTGACGCCACCATTCCGGACCTGGCGGCCTACAACCGCTATCTGGGCACGGACCAGGTACGGCTGCTCGGCGGCACCGGCCAGGTGAGCGGCGAGATGCGGCTGGACACCAATGGTCGCATCGGCCAGGGCAGCGCCCGCCTGCTGGGCCGGCAGGCACGTGCGCAGGTCGCCGGGCTGTCACTGGCCGGCGACGTGCAGCTGGATGCAGCCCTGCGCCGCGGCAACTTCACTGACCGCCATTTCGACGTCTCCGGCAGCACCGTCGAGCTGCGCAACATCCAGATCGCCGGTGTCGCACGCAAGACGCCGTGGCGCGGACGTATCGACATCCAGTCCGGGCGCATCGATGCACAGTCGCCGTTCCAGGTGGACGCACGTGGCGCCGTGGCAATGAGCGATGCCTCGCCCCTGCTGGCGGTGTTTGCCGAGCGCGGCGACTATCCGCGCTGGGTGCTGTCGCTGCTCGACGCTGGCCAGGTCGATGCGCAGACCGCACTGCGCTGGCGGCCGGGGCATCTCACCCTGGACGAGCTGACTGCGGAGAATGACCGGTGGTCCGTCCGCGCCCGCCTCGATCTTCCCGGTCAGCACAAGCGCGGCGATCTCTATCTGCGCTGGGGCGTGCTCGGGGCCGGCCTCGAGCTCGACGGCGAGCAGCGCCGCTGGCACCTGGCAAAGGCCCGCGAGTGGTTTGATGAGCGCCCCTCCCTGCTGCCCGCCTCGGCGGCACCTGCGCAACAAGCGCCTGGGGACTGACGGCCGGCGCTGCATCCAAACGTGCCACTCGTTCGTATTGGTTCGAGACCCACGCGAGGATGCCCGATGAAACGAACAACGCAGGCCCTTGGACTGGCCGGCTGGCTTACGCTGACCTTCGTGGCAGCGGCGCTTGGCGCACGGGCCTCGATCTCGGCATCGGACTTCTACTCCACCCTGTCGCTGCCCGCGTGGGCGCCTCCCGCCGGGCTGTTCGGACCGGTCTGGACGGTGTTGTACGCGCTGATGGCAGTGGCCGCGTGGCTGGTCTGGCGCGAGAAGGAACGGCGCCCCAACACGGTGGCATTGGCGCTCTACGTCGTGCAGCTGGCAGCCAACACCGCATGGAGCTGGCTGTTCTTTGGATGGAAACAGGGTGCGCTCGCCTTCGTGGATATCCTGGCCCTGCTGGCGCTCATCATCGCCACCGTGATTGCCTTCGCGCGCGTCCGGACGCTGGCGGCGATCCTGCTACTGCCCTATCTGCTGTGGGTAGGGTTCGCCGCCGTACTCAACTACGCGGTGTGGCAGGCCAACCCCGGGGCCCTGTAAGGCGGTGCGCGCTTCAGGCGGTTGCTTCAGGCGCAGGCTGCCAGCTGCGCAGGGTCGCGCCCTTCAGCGACTGCTGCCCGCAGCCGGTCGGGCAGCGCAGCACGCGGATGGCCGACATACTGACCAGGCCCTGCCCCTCCACCGCCTTGAACACCGTCTCGCAGCGCAGGCAGCGTGCCACCATGGAATACAGGTGAACGATGCGGCGGGTGCCGGGGTCCTGCAGAAGATCCACATCCAGCAGCTGGAACTGGCAGCTGTCCGGCATCGCGCGCATGGAGTGGGACGTGTTCGGGGGTGTGTGCAGGTTCACGACGGAGCGCCAGTGGAAGTGTCCTGCGTACGTTATGGAAACCGGCGTGCAGCGGGTGTGCAGTGCACATGCAGTGACCGCGAAATCTTGTGCGGGCCGCGGACCGATTCTGCTAGGGTGCCGCAGATGCACAGTCCATTGCCGTCCTCCGATCCACCCGCCCGCTGCCAGCAGTCTGCCGGTAGTCCGTTGAGCGTGTACCTGAGGGACGCCACGCGGTCGGTGCACGGCAGCCTCGATGCGTTCCTGATCGGGCAACGCCTGTTCGAATCCACATTGCGCTACGGGCGCTTTCTCCAGGTCCAATGGCATTTCCACCACGCCGCCGCGCCGCTGTACATGGACGGGCTGATGCTTCCGGCAACGGCACGACTGCAGCTGGTTGAACAGGATCTGCTGGATATGGGCGCCCCGCTGCCACGCGCGCATGCCTGGCGTCCCAGGCTGCAGCACGCATCCCGTGCGTCGGCATTGGGTTGGCTGTACACCGTCGAGGGTTCTGCCCTGGGTTCGGCCGTCCTGCTCAAGTACGTCGCCGCGCTGGGGCTGGGTGCCGGCCATGGCGCCCGTCACCTTGCACCTTCGCCTGCAGGCGTGGCCGAGCAATGGCGGATCACCCGCGCGCATCTGGATGCGGAACCCCTCACGCAGCAGCAACGCCAGCAGGCCTGCAGCGCGGCTCAACAGGCGTTTGCATTCGTGCGGCGTTGCGCAGCTGAAGTGTTCAGCAATGCGTGAACAGGCATTCACATCGTCCGGACGGTATGCGGCCGCAGCATTTTCCGTCACCATTCCATTCCGCCCGGCCCGTCACGAATCATGAGTACCGCCCTTGATGCCTTCCGCTGATCGCACCTGGAACGATGCACTGTCGGACTGTGCGCGGGAACCCATCCACACACCGGGCGCCATCCAGCCCTACGGCGTGCTGCTGGTGCTGGATCCGCTGACGCTGCTGGTGCGGGAATGTGCCGTTAGCCAGCCCATCGCGCTGCGCCAGTACGGTGATCCGTTGATGCAGCATGTCGAGAACGCACTGGGCGGTGTGATCGGCCCCTTCGTACATCGCCTGCGGCACATCGCACCCGGCGGCACGCTGCACCTGGGCGCGGTCCACCTGGATGGGCTGGGGCGCCACCAGTTGCTCGCGCATCGTTCAGATGACGATCTTCTGATCGAACTGGAAGCCCCCGTTGCCGGTCAACCCGCCTCGCTGGAGGAGCTGTACCCCGCGATCCGCGAACTGATGCTCGCCATCGAGGGGGCCGCGACGGTCGAGGATCTCTGCCAGCTGGCGGCTGCGCACATACGCAGGATCGCCGGATTCGACCGTACCCTCGTCTACCAGTTCGACGCCGGCTGGAATGGAACCGTCGTGGCCGAAGATGGCAACGGCATCCTGCCTTCGTATCTTGATCTGCGCTTCCCGGAATCGGATATTCCGGCGCAGGCGCGCGCCCTGTATCTGCATAACCGGGTGCGGCTGATCGCCGATTGCGATTACACGCCCGTGCCCCTGGTGCGGGCCGGGCATCATCGCCAGGCCACGCCCACCGACCTGAGCCTTTCCACGCTCCGCAGCGTCTCGCCGGTGCACCTGCAGTACATGCGCAACATGGGCACGGCAGCATCGATGTCGGTCTCGCTGATCCACGAGGGACAGCTGTGGGGGCTGGTGTCGTGCCACAGCGCACAGCCGCGCCGGCTGCCCTATCACGTGCGCACGGCCTGCGAGTTCATGGGGCAGATCCTGTCGCTGCAGATCGCACTGAAGCAGCGCGCACGCGCCGTGGAGGAACGGGTCGGGCGCCGGTCCTTGCTGGTCAAGCTGCTGGGCCGCATGGCCGGCGACGAGGACTTCATGGCCGCGCTCCGCCGCGACCCCGACAGCCTGCTTTCACTGACCGGCGCGCAGGGCGCGGCCATCGTGCACAGGAACGACTGCGTGCGCCTGGGCCAATGCCCCGGGAATCCGGAGGTACTTGCGCTGGCACAGTGGCTCGCGACCGCGCACGTGGGCGAGGAAATGTACGTCACCGATCATCTGACCGCGGCCTGGCCGCCTGCGGAGCAGTTCAGCGATGTTGCCAGCGGCGTGATCGCCGTATCCATCTCCCAGCTGCATGACAGCTACCTGATGTGGTTCCGCCCAGAGGTGGTACGCACGGTCAGATGGGGTGGCGATCCACGCAAGAGCGCAGGCGGCAGCGACGCCCTGTCGCCACGGCATTCATTCGAGGCATGGAAAGAGACCGTGCAGCAGCGCAGCCTGCCGTGGAACGAGGCCGACTGCGATGCGGCGCTCGAGATGCGCAACGCCATCGTCGACATCGTGCTGCGCAAGGCGGAAGAGATGGCCGAACTGAACGAGCAGCTGATGCGCAGCAACAAGGAGCTGGAAGCGTTCTCGTATTCCATCAGCCATGATCTGCGCGCCCCGTTCCGGCATATCGTGGGCTATTCCGAACTGCTGGGCAGCTCGGCAGCCGAGCGCTTGAACGAGACCGAGCGGCGTTTCCTCGACACCATCGTTGATTCGGCCAAATCGGCCGGCACGCTGGTGGATGATCTTCTGAGCTTCTCCCAGATGGGCCGCTCGACGCTGGGTCGCGCACGCATCGACATGGCAGCCATGGTGGAGGATGTGCGGAAGATGCTGGAGTTCGAATACCACGGACGCGACGTCCACTGGCAGATCGGGGACCTGCCCCAGGTTGAGGCCGACCCCACCATGATGCGCCTGGTCTGGCAGAACCTGCTGTCCAATGCAGTGAAGTTCACCCGCGAGCGCACGCACGCGGTGATCGCAGTGGCGCACGAGCGCTCGGAAAGCGAGGATGTCTTCACTGTGCGCGACAACGGCTGCGGCTTCGACATGCGCTATGTGGACAAGCTGTTCGGCGTGTTCCAGCGGCTGCACCATGTCGAGGAATTCGAAGGTACCGGCATCGGCCTGGCCAACGTGCGCCGCATCATCGGCCGCCATGGCGGCCGCACCTGGGCCGAGGGCGAGCCGGGCAAAGGCGCCACCCTCCATTTCACCCTGCCCCTGCATTCTGGAGATGTTCAATGAGGGACCTGCGGCCGATCCTGCTTGTCGAGGACAGCCCCAAGGATGCTGAGTTGACCCTGGCCGCGCTGTCGCGTTGCCAGCTGCTCAATGATGTCATCCATGTGCGTGACGGCGCCGAGGCGCTGGACTATCTGCGATGCGAGGGCGCCTTTTCCGGTGCCCGCCATGGCGGCCCCGTGGTCGTGCTGCTCGATCTCAAGCTGCCGAAGGTCAATGGACTGGAGGTGCTCGAGCAGGTTCGTGGCGATCCCGTTCTCAGCAGCACCCCGATCGTGATGCTGACCTCGTCGCGGGAGGAGCAGGATCTGATCCGCAGCTATGAACTAGGGGTCAACGCGTTCGTGGTCAAGCCCGTGGATTTCAAGGAATTCTTCGACGCGATCCAGGGTCTTGGCATGTTCTGGGGAATCACCAATCAACCGCCGCCGCATCGCCCGAACGGCTCGGGACACCACCATGGGTGATATCACCGACCGCGGCGAGCGCCTGCGCATCCTCATGCTGGAGGACAGCGCACTCGATGCGGAGCTAATCTCCGCCCAGCTGCTGCGGGCCGGCCTGGATTTCGAGGCGGAGCGCGTATGGACGCGTCGGGGCTTCCTCGATGCCATCGACAGCGGCACGCATGACGTCATCCTCGCCGATCATGTATTGCCCGGCTTCGATGGCGATGCGGCCCTGGCCCTGGCGCGCGAACGCGTCCCCCATACGCCATTCATTTTTGTTTCCGGCACGCTTACCGAAGAACTGGCGGTGCAGGCCCTGACCCGTGGCGCGCGCGACTACGTGGTGAAGCAGCGGCTGCAACGACTGCCGGACGCGATACGGCGTGCACGGCAGGAGGCCCACGAGCGTGGCGAGCTGGCCCAGGCCCAGGCGGCGCTGAATGACAGCCAGGCGCAGTTGCAGCAGATCACCGACGTGGTTCCGGCGCTGATCGCGCAGTTCGATCACGAACACCGCTTCCGCTTCGCCAACCGTGCGTTTCTCGACTGGCACGGGGTAAGCCTGGCCGAGCTGCAGGGACGGACTGCGCGCGAGATCAGCGGGATTTCAGCCTTCGAGGAGGCGCTGCCCAGCCTGCAGCAGGTCCTCCAGGGAGAGCGCGCCAACTTCCAGGCACGTCTTGCCCATCGCAGCGGTGAGACACGCTTCGTACAGATGGACTGCGTACCGGAGCGCGCAGCCGATGGCCGCGTGGTCGGCTACATCTGCGTGGGCAGCGACGTTTCCCAGCTCAAGCGCGCCGAACTGGCCCTGCGCGAGGACAACCAGTCGCTGGAGCGGCAGGTTCAGGCGCGCACCGCCGAGCTCCGGGCCAGCAAGCGACGTCTGCAGTCCATCTTCGAGTCCAGCTTCCAGCATCAGGTGCTGCTTGACCTGTCCGGGCGTGTCGTCGACGCCAACGTCGCCTCGCTGGCCGCGGTGCTGGCCGAGAAGGCGCAGGTTGTGGATACCCCCTACTGGCAGACGCCCTGGTTCACCACCACGCCCGGAATGAGCGAGGTGATCGACAAGGCGGTTGCCGATGCCGTAAGTGGGCGCAGCTCCCTGCACTCGCTCGAACTGGAGCTGCCCACCGGCCGGCGAAGTTTCGACGTTTCATTCCGTCCGTTGCAGGACGGCGCCGGCGAGGTCACCGCGGTGGTGTCCGAAGCCGTGGAGACCACCGCACGACTACAGGCAGAGCATGCACTTCGGCAGGCGCAGAAGATCGAGGCCGTCGGGCAGCTGACCGGCGGCATCGCCCATGACTTCAACAATATCCTGACGGTCATCTCCGGCAACGTCGAGCACGCGATGCTGTTGAGCGGCCATCCTGGAGCGTCGGCCGAGGCGACCACACGCGCACTGGACAACGCCCTGAAGGGCGTCTCGCGCGCGGCAAGCCTGACCCAGCGGCTGCTGGCCTTCGCGCGCCGCCAGCCGCTGCGCAGCCAGGCCGTCAATCTCAACGACTGCATGCTCGGAATGCAGGACATGCTGCAGCGGGCGCTGGGCGAGCTGGTGCGACTGGAGATCAGCACGGCTGCCGGCATCTGGTGCGTGGAACTGGACGTCGCGCAGCTGGAGGCCTCCGTGCTCAACCTCGCGGTGAATGCACGCGATGCGATGCCCAGCGGCGGCAGGCTGAAGGTCGAGATCGACAACAGCCATCTCGACGGCGACTATGCCGCCCTGTTCCCCGATGCGGCTCCGGGCGAGTACGTGATGCTGCGCGTCCGCGACAACGGCCACGGCATGCCGGCCGATACGCTGGCGCGGGTGTTCGAGCCGTTCTTCACCACGAAACAGGTGGGGCGTGGCAAGGGCCTGGGGCTCTCCATGGTGCATGGTTTCGTCAAGCAGTCCGGCGGCCACGTCCTGATCGACTCCGTGGAGGGCGGAGGAACCAGCATCACCATGATGTTCCCGCGCTCGCCGCTGCCACTGCCCTGTGAATCTCCCGCGCCGGCAGCGGGCCTGGCCGGCTATGAACAGCGCGGCGAGACCATCCTGGTCGCTGAAGACAATGACGATGTCCGCGCATACACCGTCGACGCCCTGCGCCAGCTGGGCTACCGCGTGCTGGAGGCACATGACGGGCCGTCCGCGCTGCGCCTGCTGGAACGCCCGGACGCGCGCATCGATCTGCTGTTCTCCGATATCGTGATGCCCGGCATGTCCGGCTGGGAACTGGGTCGCGAAGTCCGGGAGCGCTGGCCTGAGGTGGCGATTCTGTTCACATCCGGCTATCCGCGCGATCATGACGCCCCCGGGGGCGCGGGCCGCTCTGCGGCGCTGCTGAGCAAGCCATTCACGCGCGCCGATCTGGCCGAATCGATCCGCGGCGTGCTGGCGTCCTCCAGCTGACGGACCGGGGCGCGCGTCGGCTCAGGGGCCTTGCCTGGTTCCGAGCAGGTTGATCTGCGCGCACTCAACGACGCCCGGCGGCTGTGGCATGTCGGCCAGTGCAACCATCGCCCGCCCCAGGGCCAGATTGCTGGTCGCGATGGAAGGGGCCATGCGTGCGACCAGCCCCAGCACCGGGGCGCCGACACCATAGAGTGGCTTCATCCACGAATGCACCGTGCCTGTACCTGCAACAGGCTGGACACCGCCTGGTCGCAACATCACCATACGGATCGGCAAGCGGGCCAGCGCCTGTTCGGTCTGCCCCTTCACCCGCAATGGCATGATGCGGCTCTGCGGATCAGCATGAGCCCCGGACACGTACAGAAAGCGCCCCTGCGGACATGCCTGGGCGAACGCCGAAGCCACGGCAAGCGTGGCATCGAAGGTCACCGCGCGGTACTCGGCTTCGCGGGTTCCCACCGGCGGCGCTCCGGCGCAGTAAAGGCAGGCGTCGAATCCCGAAAACAGGTCCACACTGCCGGCGGCCTGCCGGAAATCGGCGAGCAGCAGTTCGGCGACCTGCTGCCCCGGCCGGCTGCCCGGCCTGCGGACCAGTGCCGTGACACGCTGCACCCGGGGCGATTCCAGGCAGGCCAGGACAACGCCCTGCCCCACCAGCCCTGTTGCACCGGCAACGAGCAGCTTCATGCGGCCAGGGGCGGCGTGACTGTCCACGGGGCTCAGAGTTTCACGAAACGCTGGATGCGGCGCGCCAGCCAACCACTGAACACCAGCGGGGCATCCAGCGCGGACACACAGATGCAGGGCACGCCCGGCGCCGTCACCGGCTGGTGCTCAACGTCCTCGTCAAGATCCGCGACATCGCCAGGCGCGAACAGGCCCAACGCATCGTTGTAGGAACCGCGCAGGATCTGCGTCAGTTCGCTCTGTCCGTGGCTGTGCATCGGCAGGCACTTTCCGGGGGCGATCTTCAGCATGATCAACGATGGCATCTGTTCGGCCCGGATGCAGTGCACGCCAGGCGCGATCCAGCGCCAACGCAGCGCTGCCAGTGACCTGCCGAAATACGGGTGCAGCGATGCCGGCAGGTAGTCCGGATCAGCCTCAGGCCGTTCATGCGGCACCTCCCGCGGCGATGATGGCTCGGCCGCTGCTGAGACCGCCTGCGAGGACAGATGGGCCAGCATGGCCTCGCGCAGGGCGTCCCGGCGGTCTTCGGCAAGCGCAGGCTGGGTGTGTTCCAGCAGCGCCGAACCGATCGCCTCAGCCTCCCGCAGGCGCTGCCGGCACACCGGGCAGCGCTCCAGATGCGTGCCGGCGACGATGCTCAGTGGCGCCGGCAGTGCGCCGGCTGCATAACTCATCAACGTCGATTCGTGCAGATGGTGGTGCGGGCTCATTGCGCACCTCCGATCCGCGACTGCAGGCGCAGGAATGCGCGGCGGAGATGCGACTTCACGGTCCCCAGCGGCATGCCCAGAATGGAGGCGATCTCACCGTGGCTCTTGGCCTCGAAGTAAGACATACGGACCATGCGCGCCTGCACGGCCGGCAGTTCGTTGATGCGCTGGCGCAGCCGTGCATGGTCGGCAAACTGCTCGGCGCTGCTGCGCTCGACCAGGTCCGCGGCAGCGGCCTCTTCGACGGCCGCCTGGACCTGCATCCAGCTGCGCTCGCGCCGGACCCGGTCGATATGCAGGTTGCGGGCGATCCGGTAGAGCCATGTACTCAGTGCCGCCTGCGCCGGATCGTAGTCTCCAGCGCGCAGCCACACCTTCAACAGGCATTCCTGCGCAAGCTCTTCAGCCACGGCATCCGGCACGCCGAGTCCGCGCAGATAGACGCACAACCTGGGCATGAAGTGGTCATAGATGCGCATGAAGCAGTCGCGGTCGCGCAACCGCGCCACCGCGTCCATGTCACCGGTCCAGTTCAGTGCGTCAGTGCTGGGCTGCTGGGAACTGGACACGAGGCGGGCGGTGTCGAAGGGAACGGGAGGGCTGGCGGCGTCAGGGTACATCTGCGGTCGCGGCGGGCTGGTGAAGGTCTGTCCTGAGTACGGGCCACGGGCCCATTTGGATGCAGCACCGACCTGCATCCAGCAACGGCCCTGCCGCGTATGCCAGAACACATCCCGCCGGAGCGCCTTCGATGCGCATCACTCTCCTGCTGCTGTGCCTGCCCTGCCACGCACTCTCGGCCACCCTGCTGCACAACGAGGGCATCGCCACCCTGCCGGATGGCCGGGTGGCCTACCGCGAGATGCACTGGCAGCGGGGCGCCACGGAAGGCGCCGAGCGCTGGGTCCAGTACCTGTGCCCGGACGGCCAGCCCTTTGCAAGAAAACACATGGCGGCCACGGATCGACCGCTGGCGCGCGGCTACCGGCTGCTCGACCAGCGCTCCGGTCAGCAGGCTGACGTGGAGATGTCCAGCGATGCAGTCCGCATCTCGTGGAAGGAGAGTGCCTCGTCCACATCGCGGCAGGCACGCCTGCCAGCGCCTGCCGGTGCAGTCGTCGATGCCGGCTTCGATGCGGCCGTGCGCCAGCACTGGACACCGCTGCTGCAGGGAGCCGAGGTGACCCTGCCCTTTCTCGTCCCCGGGCGCCAGCGCTTCTATCCGGTCAAGGTCAGCTGGCGTGGTGCGAACCGCTGGCGCGGGCTGGCTGCACAGTCATTCGAGGTCCAGCTGGACACCTGGTATGGCGGCGTGGCCCCACGCCTGTCACTGGTCTACGCCGAGGCCGATCGTCGCCTGCTGGAGTTCCGCGGCACCAGCAACCTGCGCGATGCACGTGGCACTTACCCCGCCGTGGTGGTGCGCTTCGACAGCCCGCCTGCGCCCCAGCCGGACAGCCAGTGGCAGCAGGCGTGGGCGCGGCCTCTGGTCGCCGGGTGCGCCGTTACGGCGAAGTGAAGACAAACAGGAAGACGAAGAATCTGCGACGAGGCGCATCCATTTCCCGCCCTGCTGCGTAGAGAAACACACGCCTCTCTCGAGATCCGCCCCATGGCTTCCGCAGCGCCCCTCCGCAGCCGACGCGAACGCCTTCTGAGCACCATCCGGCGCTGGTTCGACGCCGGCACTGCAATGGACACCGACAGTGGGCGTGCGGATCGGATCGACTGGCTGCGCGCGGTGCCATTCGCACTGATGCACCTGGCCTGCCTCGGCGTGATCTGGGTGGGGGTGTCCTGGATCGCCGTGGCCGTGGCAGCTGCGCTCTACGCGATCAGGATGTTTGCGATCACCGCTTTCTATCACCGCTACTTCTCGCATCGAACCTTCCAGGCGCCGCGCTGGGTGCAGTTCGTATTCGCGGTGATCGGCGCTTCCAGCGTGCAGCGCGGCCCGCTGTGGTGGGCCGCGCACCACCGGCATCACCACCGCCACGCCGACCAGCCGCAGGACCCCCATTCCCCACGCCAGCGCGGATTCTGGCGCAGTCACATGGGCTGGTTCCTGACCCGCGAGGCGTTCACCACAGACCTTGCCCGGGTGCCTGATCTGGCCCGGTTCCCGGAACTGCGCTGGCTGGACCGCTTCGACATCGCGGTGCCGGTACTGCTGGCGGCAGGCCTTTATGTACTGGGCGAACTGCTCGAACGGGCAGCGCCCGGCCTGCACACGTCCGGGCCGCAGCTTCTGGTCTGGGGCTTCTTCGTTTCCACCGTCGTCCTGTTCCATGCCACCGTCACCATCAACTCGCTGGCGCATCGCTTCGGCCGGCGCCGCTTCGATACCCGTGACGACAGCCGCAACAATCTGTGGCTGGCACTGCTGACCTTCGGCGAGGGTTGGCACAACAATCATCACTTCTTTCCCGGCTCGGTCAGGCAGGGCTTCCGCTGGTGGGAGGTGGACATGACCTGGTACGGGCTGCGCGCAATGGCCGCCCTGCGGCTGGTCAGCGGGCTCAAACCCATCCCTGCGTGGGTCCTGGACAAGGCGAGATACTGACATGCGCATCGCAGTCATCGGCTCGGGAATCTCTGGTCTGGCCAGTGCATGGTGGCTGGACGGCGAACATGACGTCACGTTGTTCGAGGCCAACGACTATCTCGGCGGACACACCCACACCCACGACATCGAGCTGGGCGGGACGCGGATGGCTGTGGACACCGGGTTCATCGTGTTCAATCCGCTGCACTATCCGCTGCTGAGCGCGCTGTTCGACGAGCTGGGCGTCACCTCGCAGCCCACCACCATGAGTTTCTCCATGCACAGCGAGCGTTCGGGCGTGGAGTACAACGCCACCTCGCTGGACGGCCTGTTCTGCCAGCGACGCAACCTCGTTTCGCCGCGCTTCTGGGGAATGCTCTCCGACCTGCGGCGCTTCTATCGCGATGCGCCGCTGCTGCTGGCCGAGCGGGAAGGCCCAACGCTGGGCGACTATCTGCGCAGCCAGCGCTATGGCAAGGCCTTCGTCGACGAGCATCTGCTGCCGATGGCGTCGGCGTTGTGGTCGTCGCCGACGGCGACCGTCCTGGACTTCCCCGCACGCTACCTGGCCCAGTTCATGGCCAACCACCAGATGCTGCAGATGACCGGCCGCGCGCCGTGGCGCGTGGTGGAAGGTGGTTCGGCGCGCTACGTGGACGCCCTGCGCCGCCGCTGGCGGGTGCACGAGCGCCTGGAGTGTCCCGTCCTCGCCGTCGAGCGGATGCCTTGGGGCGCGCGCGTGCACAGCGCTGCGGGCGTGGAAGGATTCGATGAAGTGATCCTCGCCTGCCACAGCAACCAGGCGCTGGCACTGCTGGCCGATGCCGATCCGATCGAGCGTGACGTACTGGGTGCCATCCGCTACCAGCCCAACGACGTCGTACTGCACACCGATGCATCCCTGCTGCCCCGCAACCGCAAGGCATGGGCTGCATGGAACGCGCACGTGCCGCGCGATCCCGCCGCTCCCTGCACCGTGAGCTACTGCATGAACCTGCTGCAGGGACTGCCCGGCGACATCCCGCTGGTCGTGACGCTCAACCGCACCGAGGCGATCGACCCACGCCGCATACTGCGTCGTATGAGCTATGCACACCCGGTGCACGATCATGCTGCAGTCCGAGCCCAGCAGCGCTGGGCCGACGTACAGGGCCGCCGCCACACCTGGTTTGCCGGAGCCTATTGGGGGTGGGGTTTCCACGAAGATGGCATCCGCAGTGCCCGTCGCGTCGTCGACGCGATGCGGACCTGTTCGCCGCAGCCACGTCCCATGACACAGGACGAGGCCGCCGCATGAGCGCCAGCGCCCTCTACTTCGGCCACGTGATACACCGCAGGCACCAGCCGCACGCGCACGCCTTCCGCTACCCGGTCGCGCAGCTGCTGCTTGATCTCGACGAGCTGGACACGATCTTTGCCGGACGATGGCTGTGGTCCTTGAACCGCCGCAATCTGGCGGAGTTCCGGCGCAGCGACTACTTCGGCGCCCCCTCGATGCCGCTTCCCGAGGCGGTCCGCCGCCATGTCGCAGGCGTGCGGGGTCATCGCCCGGCGGGCCCCATCCGCCTGCTGACCCATCTGCGCTTCGGCGGGCACGTCTTCAACCCGGTCAGTTTCTATTACTGCTACCAGCCTGACGGCAGCACACTGGACTGCATCGTGGCCGACATCACCAATACACCCTGGAAAGAGCGCCACGCCTACGTCCTGTCAGTGGCAGAAGCGGCCAGCGAGCCGGGCTCACTGCGCTGGCAGTTCCAGAAACGCTTCCATGTGTCGCCTTTCATGGCGATGGACTGCACCTACGACTGGCGGTTCAGCACGCCCGGCGAGGACCTCAGGGTCCACATGCAGGTTCTGCAGGAGGGCGTGCGCCAGTTCGACGCCACGCAGCACATGCAGCGACGACCGCTGGACGGGCGCGGCCTGGCGAAGGTGCTCACCCTGTATCCCTTGATGACCGTGCAGGTCGTTGCGGCGATTCACTGGCATGCGCTGCGGTTGTGGCTCAAGCGCAACCCTGTCCATGACCACCCCTCACTTGCCGGAAAACCGCGATGAACGAGATGACTCCATCGGCAGCCATGCCCCGGGCCGGCGCGCTCGACGCATACCTGCGCCAACGCCTGCTGTCCCAGCTTGCGCCGCTGCGCGAAGGCCAGCTGCGGGTACGGGATGCCCTCGGCGAAACACTGCTGGGCGACGCTGCGGGGGAACTGCATGTCACTGTGACCATCGATGACCCGGCGTTCTACCGCAAAGTCGCCGCACAAGGCAGCGTAGGCGCAGGCGAGAGCTACATCCATGGCGACTGGCAATGCGACGACCTGGTTGCGCTGGTACGCCTGCTGGTGCGCAACCGCGATCTGCTGGACGGCATGGAACGTGGCCCGGCACGCATCGGCGGCTGGCTGCTGCGCGGCTGGAACCGGCTGCGCCGCAACAGCCGCGAAGGCAGCCGGCGCAACATCGCGGCTCACTACGATCTCGGCAACGACTTCTTCGCCCTGTTCCTGTCAACGGACCTGATGTATTCATCGGCGCTGTTCGCCAGCGAGCAGGACACGCTCGAGGACGCCTCGCGGCGCAAGCTCGATCGCATCTGCCAGCAGCTGCGCCTGGCACCCGGAGACCGGGTGGTCGAGATCGGCACGGGGTGGGGCGGGTTCGCACTGCATGCCGCGCAGCATTACGGCTGCCATGTCACTACCACCACGATCTCCGCCGAGCAGCATGCGCTGGCCACGGCACGGGTGCGCGCCGCGGGCCTGGAGGATCGCATCACCCTGCTGATGAAGGACTATCGCGACCTCGACGGGCAGTACGACAAGCTGGTCTCGATCGAGATGATCGAAGCGATCGGCGCCCAGTATCTGGACACCTACATGGCCACCCTGCAACGGTTGCTCAAGCCGGACGGGCTGGCCCTGCTGCAGGCGATCACCATTGAAGACCACCGCTATGAGCAGGCGCGCCGAAGCGTGGACTACATCAAACGCCACGTGTTCCCCGGCAGCTTCATCCCTTCCATCAACGCGATCATGGCCGCCAAGACCCGTGCCAGCGATCTGCAGCTGCTGGCGCAGCAGGACTTCGGCCATTCCTATGCCCTCACGCTGCGGGCGTGGCGCCAGCGATTCCTCGCACAGCTTCCCGCAGTGCATGCGCAGGGGTTCGACGCCCGGTTCTGCCGTCTGTGGGAGTTCTACCTGGCCTACTGCGAGGGCGGCTTCCTGGAACGTTCGATCGGCGTTTCACACCTGCTGCTGGCACGCCCCGGCCATCGGGGCAGCGCGCACGCCACAGGCGCACACTGACATGCGCCGCACCTGGCTCAATCTGCTCGGCAACCAGGCGGTCTGGCTGTGCGCGGTCGCTGGCGCCGGGCGCGGGCTGCAATGGCCAGCACTGCTGGCCGCCACACTGTTCGTGGCCAGCCAGCTCAGCACCAGTCCCCTGCCCCGGGTCGAGCTCCGCCTGCTGGTCCTGGCCCTGGCCTGTGCGTGGCTGGTCGATGGCGCCGCTGCCGCCGCGGGCGTGGTGCGTTATGCCGCTGCGCCCCTGGGCTGGATGCCACCGCCCTGGATCCTCGCACTCTGGGCGTCCTTCGCGATGACGATCAATGCATCGATGGCCTTCCTGCAGCGGAACACGGCGCTCCCCGTGTGCTTTGGCCTGCTGCTTGCCCCGCTGGCGTACCTGTCCGCCAGCCGCGGCTTCGACGCCGTGCAGCTTTCGCCCCCGGCCTGGAAAGGCCTGCTGACGCTGGGTATCGGCTGGAGCATCGCCCTGCCGCTGCTGTGTAGCGCTGCGCGTCGCTGGTCGAGGCTGGCCATCCGCCCACCGTTTGCCGGAGCCCGACCATGAACGCCCTGCCCTGGGTTGCCCTGTATGCCCTGCTCATCATGGCCTCGGGATGGGCATGGCAACGCCGCCACCGCAACATCGGCATCGTCGATGTGCTGTGGGCGAAGGGCCTCGCTGCATCGGCGCTGATACTGGCCCTGCTCGGTGACGGCGCCGCGCTGCCGCGTGTGGCCCTTGCGGTGCTGGGAGGCCTGTGGGGCGGCCGACTCGCGCTGCACCTGTGGGGCCGCGTGCGGCGCGAGGCCGAGGATGGGCGTTACCGATACCTGCGAGATCACTGGCAGAGCCACCAGGGCAAGATCTTCGGCTTCTTCATCGCCCAGGCGCTGCTGATCGTGCTGTTCTCCCTGCCATTCGTGGCCGTCGCCAGCAACGACTCGCCCGCCACGGCGGGCTGGGTTGCCGCCGCTGCCGCAGTCTGGCTGTTGAGCGTCGGCGGCGAGGCGCTGGCCGACCATCAGCTCGCACGGTTCCGCGCCGACCCGGCCAACAAGGGGCGCACCTGCCGCACCGGCCTCTGGCGGTACTCGCGGCACCCCAACTACTTCTTCGAATGGCTGCACTGGTTCACCTACGTCCTGCTCGCGGTCGGCTCGCCATTGGGCTGGCTTGCCTGGACAGGACCGGTGCTGATGTATCTGTTCCTGCGCTATCTCAGCGGCATCCCCTTCACCGAAAAGCAGGCGTTGCGCAGCCGTGGTGAGGACTACCGCGACTACCAGCGCAGCACGCCGATGTTCTTCCCGTGGTTTCCGCGTTCGTCCAAGGAGCACCTGCCATGACTGTCGCCACATCGCTCGCAACGCCTGCCGATCCGGAAACCGGGCTGATCGCCTGGGCCGAGCGCGGCCTCATTCCGGATGTGGCCCTGCGCTCCGGTATCCGCCGGCTGTGCGCCCAACGACTCCAGGAAGAGAGTGCCGGGGGCATCGAGGCGCAGTCCGTTCGCTTCAACCAGTGCCTTGAGCAGTTGGCCGGCAGCCCGGTCGCGCTGCATGTCGATGCCGCCAACCGGCAGCACTATGAAGTCCCCGCCGCATTCTTCCAGGCCTGTCTCGGCAAGCGCCTGAAATACAGCAGCTGCTACTACCCGAGCGGTCGCGAGACCCTGGACGAAGCCGAAGTCGCCATGCTCGAGCTCTACGGCGAGCGTGCCAGCCTGGCTGACGGGCAGCACATCCTTGAACTGGGGTGTGGCTGGGGCTCGCTGACCCTGTGGATGGCCGAGCGCTTCCCGGGCGCGCGCATCACGGCGGTGTCCAATTCGCACAGCCAGCGCCAGCACATCCTTGAACAGTGCAGGCTGCGCGGGCTGGGCAATGTCGAGGTGATCACCTGCGATGTGAACCGGCTGGAGCTGCCCGCCGGCCGTTTCGACCGCTGCGTTTCGGTGGAGATGTTCGAGCACGTCCGCAACCATGCGCAGCTGATGTCACGCATCGCGCAGTGGCTGAAGCCCGACGGCGTGCTGTTCGTGCACATCTTCGCCCACCGCACCCTGATGTACCCCTTTGAAACCGAAGGCGGCGACAACTGGATGGGGCGGCACTTCTTCACGGGCGGGCTGATGCCCGCTGCCGACACTCTGCTGCACTTCCAGCAGGACCTGCGCCTGCAGCGGCGCTGGCTGCTGGATGGCACGCATTACCAGCGTACGGCTGACCACTGGCTGGCGAACCAGGATGCCGCGCGTGAACGCATCATGCCGATCCTGGAGGCAACCTATGGCAGGCCGGCGGCAAGGCAATGGTGGAACCGCTGGCGCATGTTCTGGATGGCCTGCGCCGAGTTGTTCGGCTACGACAACGGCCAGCAGTGGCTGGTTGCCCATTACCTGTTCCGGCCACGTTGAGGTCACCATGCGCCCCCTTCCGCTGCTCTCGTTCCTGGCGATCGCCCTGTTCGGCACCGGCTGCAGTTCAAGTGACCTGCGCCCCCTGCCGCGACCGCAGGCGGTCGACGTTCCCCGCTTCATGGGCGACTGGTACGTCATCGCCCATATCCCTTCCTGGCCGGAACGCGAAGCGTTTGACGCCATTGAAAGCTACGCGCCGCGGCCGGACGGCCGCATCCAGACCACCTTCACGTATCGCAAGGGCAGTTTCGACGCACCACAGCGATCGATGCACCCGATCGGCAGGGTCGAGAAGGAAGGCAACGGCGCCATCTGGGGCATGCAGTTCGTATGGCCCATTCAGGCCGAGTACGTCATTGCCTGGATCGATAGCGACTACCAGCAGACCATCGTGGCGCGTAGCAAGCGCGACTACGTGTGGTACATGGCGCGCACCCCGCAGGTCTCTGCGGAGGACTATGCGCAGGCGGTGAAACGCATCGCCGCGATGGGATATGACACCCGCGAGCTGCGGCGCGTTCCGCAGTCACTGCGCTGACGTCCCGCACGGACCGGGCCCCGCTGCGCGGGAGCCCGGCCCTTCAGCCCGCTCAGGCTGCCAGGCGTTCGACCTGGCGACGGGTCAGGTCGTTGAAGCGGCCCAGCGACATCAGGTGCTGGTGGATCAGGGCCAGCCAGCCGCTGCGGTGCCATTCGATCACGGTTTCCTCGGGCAGCGCGACGAACTTCTCGACGTCGACCACCTGGAAGCCGTTGAGGTTGAACTCCTGGCCGTTCGGAGCGCGTACGGTCGCGTTGCGCTCGACCAGCAGTCCCTTCTCGATGAGCGCCTTGGAGAAGGCCTGGGTCTGTTCGTGCTCGCGGGTGTACTGGCCGCAGAACTCCAGCGCCTGCTGCACCATGTCGGTAGCCTTGCCGTCGGCGAACAGCGCCTGGCCTTCCTCGCCTCCCTTGACCACGCGCGGGCTCGCTTCATCGATGCCGAGCAGGAAATCATTGTCCGCGCCGGTGTCGATGAAGATGAAGGGGTGGCGACGCAGATAGGCCGGAATGTAGGCCTCGCCTTCCCACAGCCCGTCCTTGATGAACAGGTTCTCGTTGGTCACGCCGACGGCGGCCATCGGAACGGCGCCCGGGCCGGCGAACAGGATCGGGAAATGATGCAGTGCCAGCGAGAACTCGCCGAGCACCAGCGGAATGGCGTTGTTGCCGGCGGCGAAATCAAGCTTGCCCGGCAGGATGCGCAGGTCGGCGTGCACATCAGCCTGCAGCGGCACCGGACGGGTGTAGAACAGGGGGGTGCCGGCCTGCGCCGCTTCGGTGGTGGTGTCGCTGGTGGTCATCGTAGGAACCGTTTCGTCATGCGCGCCTGCCATCCCGGGCGCGCCAGCGGGAACAACCTGAATCCCGCATTATCAACAAGCCGGGTGACGACCACCACCCCGGCACTGACTTATTTCAGCTGCAGCGGATAGCGCTGCCACAGGACGTGGACAAGGAAGCCCGCCAGTTCGGTGTCGCGCGCACTGACCGCGGCGCGGATCTTGTCCAGCAGGACCATGTCACTGCAGGAGCGCACATCGGCGTGGTTGGCCTGGCCCGACCTGCGTGCGCGGTAACGCGCGGCGCGCTGCGCATCGCTCATCGCGTACCCGAATTTGGGCGGACGACCGCGCTTGCGCGGCAGGGTCAGCTCCAGGGTTCCGGGGTCTTTGTCATCACGCATGAGTGGGGGCAGACAGCGGCAAGCAACGACGGGTGCGCAATTTATCGTGAGGCATCACTTTAATCCAGCTTTTTCTACACTTTTGTTGCACTGCAATGCGCCCTGCCGCCGCTCGCCGGCAGCAAGAGGGGCCCGCGAACGGGCCCCTTGCACACTTCAGGCAGCGCGTACCGGCTCGTAACCGTGCAGGTGCGATTCACTGCTGGCGCGCCCCTGGCTGAGCGAGCGCAACGCAGTGGTGTAGCCCACCAGCTGCGCCAGCGGTGCAAAGCCGCTCACTTCGGCACGGCCCTCCTGGTCCTCGATGCGCGCGACGCGACCGTGGCGACGGTTGAGGTCGCCGACCACGTCGCCCACCGACGCCGAGGGCGAATGCACCGTTACCGCCATCACCGGCTCCAGCACCTGCGTGCCGGCACTGGCCAGCGCGGCCCTGACGGCCTCACTGCCGGCCCGGTGGAACGCCATGTCCGAGGAATCCTTGGCATGGGTCTGGCCGTCCACCAGGGTCACTTCGATGCCCACGACCGGATGCCCATGCGGTCCTTCCGACAGCGCCGCACGCGCACCCTTCTCCACCGCTGCGATGAAACCACGGGGGATCACGCCTCCGACGATGCGATCGTTGAACACCACCTGGTCGTCCTCACGCGGCGCCACGTCCAGCACCACATGGGCGAACTGGCCCTGGCCACCGCTCTGCTTGACGACCCTGCCGACCACGCCGGAGACCGCGCGCAACGGCGTTTCCTGGTAGGCAACGCGCGGCGAACCGATGCCGACATCGACCTTCCATTCGCTGCGCAGGCGCTCGACCATCACCTCCAGGTGCAGTTCGCCCATGCCCCATACCAGCGTTTCGCCGCTCTCGCGATCAGTCTCCACGCGGAATGACGGATCCTCCTGGGCGAGGCTGGCCAGCCCCTGCGCCATGCGGATCAGGTCCGCTGCACGCGCAGGTTCCAGGCGCCACGCCAGCACCGGCGCCTGTGCCTGGATGCTCTCCAGGCGCAACGGCTGATCGCGTGCGCTCAGCGTTTCACCGCTGATCGCATCCTTCCAGCCCAGCACCGCGACGATGTCACCGGCCACGGCCTGCTCGATGTCATGGGTCTGGTCTGCCTGCACCCGCACCAGACGGCTCACACGCCGACCCTGCGGATGCTGCGAGCTGGCCACAGCGTCGCCTGCCTTCAGCGTCCCCGAATACAGCCTCACGAAGCTCAGCGCACCGTGCTGCTGATGGGTGATCTTGAACAGCAGGCCCGCCAGCGGACCCTCCGGATCCGGCGGCAGCAGCACGTCGCCGGCCTCGCCTTCGGCAGTGACGGCAGGCCGATCCAACGGCGAAGGCAGGTAATCGACCACCGCATCCAGCAGCGCCTCGATGCCTTTGTCCTTGAACGCCGCACCCGCAAGCACCGGCACGCCCGCACCGGCCAGCGTCGCCCGCCGGAGTGCCGCGCGCAGCAGTTCCGCATCGATCACCCGGCCTTCCAGCCACGCATCGGCCAGACCCTCGTCATGGTCGGCCACGGCCTCCACCAGCGCGTCGCGCCGCGGTTGCCACTGGCTGCGTGCAGCGTCATCCCACGGCGTGATGGTCACCACGCCGCCGTCGCGCCACTGCAGCACGCGCTCATCCACCAGATCGACCCAGCCGCTGAAGTCGCTTTCGCTGCCCAGCGGCACACCCAGCGCCCACGGCCGCGCCTGCAGCTTGTCCCGCAGCTGCTCCAGCACGCGCTCGAACGAGGCGCCGACACGATCCATCTTGTTGACGAAGGCGATCAACGGCACCCGGTGCCGGCGCGCCTGGCGCCACACCGTTTCCGACTGCGGCTGCACGCCATCCACGGCAGAGAACACCGCGACGGCACCGTCGAGCACCCGCAGCGAACGCTCGACTTCAATGGCGAAATCGATGTGGCCCGGTGTGTCGATCAGGGTCAGCCGATGCGGCGGCAGATCGCGCGGCGCCCACTGCGCCTGCACGGCTGCTGCGCCGATGGTGATGCCACGCTCGCGCTCGATCGCCGAGAAATCGGTGGTGGCGTTGCCGTCATGGACCTCACCGACGCGGTGGATCTCGCCGCTCTTCCACAGCAGTCGTTCGGTGAGCGTGGTCTTGCCGGCGTCGATGTGGGCAATGATGCCGAGGTTGCGACGACGGGAAAGGATCTGGGTGTTCATGTGATGGGCTCCTGCAAGCCAACTTCGGGGGCCGCGCACCCCGGTTGGCGACAGGGTGCGCGGCTAGCGTTCGGTCTCGGCGATCTGGTGCATGGCACGTTCTCCTTGCGGTGCAGCGGGTGGATGAAAGGGACTGCGGAAACGAAAAGAGCGCCCCGGAGGGCGCTCTGTGGATGGTCCAACGGTGGCCGATTCAGCGGCCCCGTCGAGCTCCAGGCAGACACGCCCGTTCCGCGCTTGCGCGGGTCAGGGTGAAAAACTTCAGGAGCGGCATCCGGTTCATGGGGCGCATTCTAGACCTGCCAATCTGGCGCGCAAGTGCTGATTGCGCGCACCAGTGGAACGATGAGGATTCCTTTCGCCGCCCGGATCAGGTGACCACCACCAGCGGCACGCCCCGCTTCGGATGCTCCAGCACGACCACGTCCTGCTGGTAGACCCGCTGCAGCGTGTCCACGGTCAACACCTGCGCGGGTGAGCCGTCGGCGGCCACCCTGCCCTGTTCCAGCAGCACGATGCGGTCGGCATGGCCGGCGGCCAGATTCAGGTCGTGCAGCACCACGATCACGCAGGCCCCGGCCCCGGCCTCGGCACAGGCACGCACGCTGCGCAGCGTACGCTCCTGGTGGCGCAGATCCAGCGCAGCGGTCGGCTCGTCGAGAAGCAGCAGCGGCGTATCCTGCGCCAGCACGCGCGCGAACGTGGTCCGGGCCGATTCGCCACCGGACAAGTGCTGCACCTCGCGCAGGCGCAGCGCCTGCAGTTCGGTTGCGTCGATCGCGGCCTCCACCTGCGTGTCATCGCGTACGGGATCGGGCGGGTGTGGCAGGCGCCCCATCGCCACCACCTCCTCCACGCTGAAGGCGAAGCGCACGCCGTGCTCCTGCGGCATCACCGCGCGCTCGCGCGCCAGTGGACCGGCCTTGTAGCCGGCCAGCGGCCTGCCAAGCAGGCTCACTTCACCCGCATCGGCATGCAGATCGCCCGCAGCCACAGCCAGCAGCGTCGATTTGCCAGCGCCGTTGGGCCCCACCAAGGCAGTGACCGTCGCCGGCTCGAACGCCAGGTTGATGCCGTGCAGGATCTCGCGCTGCCCGCGTCGCACCACGACGTCGCGCAGATGAAGCAGGGCCGTCATGGGGCTGCCTTGCGGCGCTGCTGCAGCACCAGCCAGAGGAAGAACGGTGCACCCAGTGCAGCCGAGAACAGACCGAGTGGAATCTCCGCCGGCGGGTCGAGCGTGCGCGCGGCCGTATCGGCCACCACGATCAGCAGCGCCCCCAGCAGGCCGGAAAGGGGCAGCAACCAGCGGTGCCCCGGCCCCACCAGCATGCGCGCCACGTGTGGCACCACCAGGCCGACAAAGCTGATCGAACCGGCAAACGCGACGGCCGCACCCACCAGCAGGGCACTGAACGCCACCAGCCGGCGGCGGGTCCGTGCCACGTCCAGGCCCAGATGCTGGGCCTGGCGTTCCCCCAGCGCCAGCATGTCCAGTGGCGTTGCCAGGCGCTGCAGCGCGAACACGCCGATGGCGAACAACGGCACCACGGCGGCGACATCACTCCAGCTGGCGCGGGCCAGCGAACCCATCTGCCAGAACACCAGCGACTGCAGTTCGCTCTCGCTGGCGATGTAGGTCAGGAAACCGATCAGCGCCGAGCAGAACGCCGCCATGGCGATGCCGACCAGCAACAGCGTGGCATTGCCACTGCCCTTGCCCGGCCGGGCAAGGGCGTAGGTCAGGCCGATCGCCAGCGCACCGCCGGCAAACGCGGCCACCGGCACCAACCAGCCGGCCGCACCTGCAGCACCGAGCACGATGGCGGCGACCGCGCCCAGCGCGGCGCCCTGGCTGACGCCGACAATGCCCGGGTCCGCCAACGGATTGCCGAACAGGCCCTGCAGGCTGGCACCGGCCATCGCCAGCGATGCCCCCACCACCGCGCCCAACAGGGCGCGCGGGATGCGCAGCTGCCAGACCACCGCCAGGTCGCGGCTGCTCACCGCCTGCGGATCGAGCAGCCCCATCTTCACCGCCAGCGCCTGCAGCACCTCCAGCGGTGGCAAGCGCAGTGGCCCGACCGCAAACGAGGCCAGAATGGCGGCCAGCAGTGCCAGCATCGCCACCATCAACATCGTCCGCCCGCGACGACGGCGCCGGTCCGCCGGACTCATGCCTTCGGCAGCGCCGCCAGCGCCCGCGCCAGCGCCAGTGCGCCAGCCCCGGAACCTACGCTGGTGTACTTGAGCTGCACATCCGGCATCACCCAGACCCGGTTGGCCTGCCCGGCCGGTGTCTGCTTCAGCGTCGGGTACGACTTCCACAGGCCCTCGGCACCGCCGAACAGCTGCAGATCGTGCTCGGTCACCAGAATCACCTCCGGTGCCGCGGCGACCACGCCCTCATTGCTCAGCTGCGAGTAGTTCTTCACTCCCGCTTCGGTGCCGATGTTGACGCCGCCGGCCAGCGCGATCAGTTGCGCCGATGCGCTGTCGGCGCCCGCAACGGTCGGTGCGCCACCGGCACCGGTGGCCGACACATGGATCACACGCGGCGCATGGCCCAGGCCCCGGCCGATCGCTGCGGCCTCATCCAGCTGACGCTGCACCTGCGTGGCAAGCGTCTGCCCTGCTTCGGCCAGCCCGAGTGCGGCGGCGACCTTGCGCACCTTGTCCGGCGCCGGCTGCAGATCGTCGATGACCACCGCCGGCTCCCCCACCTCGCGCAGCTTCTTCGCCAGCTCGGTGTGGCGGCGCAGGCTGTTGCCCAGGAACAGCGAACCCCGCAGGCTCAGCACACCCTCCACACCCGTGGTGCGGTTGAACAGGAACTGGTGCGGCGCAGCCCGGCCAGCCTCGGTGGTGGTGTTGGTCGGGGCGGCAAATACCTGCTTGCCCAGCCCCAGCGCCTCGATCACCGCGATGACGTCGTCGCCACCGGCGATGATCCGGCGGGTGTCGGTCACCGCGATATCGGCGCCGTCATCGGAATGCACCTTGGCCGGCAGCACGGCCTTCTGGTCATGCACGGCCGGCATCTCGGCACCGGCCACGCGTTTCCAGCCTGCCGGCAACGCGGTGTCCGCGGCGGCCGCCATTGCCGCCGGCGGCGGTTCGGAAGGCTTCTTGGCATCGGAGGGAGCCGACGAGCCGCCACAGGCAGCCAGTGCCAGCGAAACAGCCAACGGAAGTGCGCACAGGCGCAGACGGGGCACGATGTTCATGGACGTTCTCCTTGCTGGCAGGGCGACGCGCGCGCCGCCCTGCCGTCTGACTTACTGCTTCGGGGTGATGCGGGTGATGCGGTCACCCTTCGGGTCTTCAGCGCCGCGCGACTTGTTCACCGCGAACACGTTGCCCTTGCCATCGGCACGGACGTGGTTCGGCAAAGTGCCGCCGTCGAGGTTGGCGACCACCTTGCCCTCGCGGTCGACCACGGTCACGGTGCCGGCGCCACGGTTGCTGACATAGGCCAGGCCGGATGCATCATCGAAGGCGACGTTCAGCGCACCCGCGCCCACCGGCACATCGTGCAGCACCTTGCCGGCTGCGACGTCGACGATCAGCAGGTTGTCGGTGCCCTGCGACGCCACGTACAACCGGTTGCGCGCCGCGTCGAACGCCACGCCCGACGCGCTGATCGAGTTGCCCAGATCGATCACCTTCTCGACCTCACCGCTGGCCACGTCGATCACCGCCGCCTCCGGCGTGCCGATGCTGACGGTGAACAGCTTGCCGCCCTTCTCGTCCAGCACCAGGCTCATCGGCGTGAACTTGCCGTCATCCACGCCCGATTCAAGCGTCACCGCGGGCAGCTCCTTGAACGTCTTCGCATCGAATACCGACAGGTGATCCTCACCGGTGGCCGAGGCAAACACCTTGCCGCGGGTACCATCGATCACCACGTCGCGCGCATGCGGCACCGCATCGACCGGGAACTGGTGCACCAGCGACAGATCCTTCTGGCGATAGACGGCCACGCTGTTCTGACGGGTATTGGTCACCCACACGTTGCCGTTGGCATCATCCACGCCCACGCCGTACACCGCATAGACCGCGCCGTTGGTACTGCCCGGCACCTGCGCCGGAGTGATCGCCTTGCTGACCTTCAGCGACGCCGGGTCGATCTTCAGCAGCTGCGACTGGGTCACCGGCGGCCGGCCGACCGCGGATGTCACGAACAGCGCATTGCTGGCGGCGCTGTAGGCGGACTGGTACAGGCCCGGCACCAGCTTGTTGGACTGGGTGGTGAACTGCGCCTGGCCCGACAGCGGCAGCTGCGGCGAGACGCGCAGCTTCAGCACCGTCGCGGCGGCCGGCTGGCTCGCCCGCACCACGACCGGATGGGTGCCCGGCACGGCATCGGCGGGAATGGCCAGCTGGGTCTTGAAGTTGCCATCGGCATCAACCACCACCGGCTGGGCGTTCAACACGCTGTCGCCGCGCAGCAGGCTGACCTTCTGGCCCGGCACGAAGCCGCGACCGACCACATCGGCGGTGCTGCCCGGCACCACATTGTCGCCGCGCGAGACCACCTGGCCCTTGAACGTGGCGTTGGCCGGTTGATCGAATACCGGCTGCGCGGTGGCCGCGACGGCCAGCAGCAGGCCGGTGGCCAGAGTGGTGAAGCGAAGCGAAGGACGAAGGGAGGAACGGAACGACATGACAGGCTCCTTGCACACGTAGGCCGCGCCACGTGGCGCGGGATTCATCGGTTGCCTGGGCCGCTGCACGCGGGCAGCCTCGCCTGGGTAGTGGGGTCGCACGGCAGGCCGCGCGAAGGGATTCATTCGCTGGACGGCCCATCCGTTGCACTGGCGCCATCGCCTGCACTGCGATCGGTCACCCCGTACAGCTCATGCAGCGCCGCGTGGAAGGACGCCGGCAGCATCGGGCCATGGCCCAGGCCAGGAAACTCGCGGTACTGCACGCTCAGCCCCGGCACCCGGCGCAGCCGCTCGGACAACTGCATCGCCGCGTCAGGCGTGGCGCCGCCGATGCGGCGCAGGTGCGCGACCACCCGCGGGTTGTTCAGGTCACGCTTGCCGCGGTCGCCGACGCGCTCGGCGCCTCCCAGCATCAACCAGACCCTGGCCGGCTGCCCGTGCACGTTCTGCACGAACTGCTGTTCGGGATCGCCCAGCGCCGCGCCCTGCGCCCACCACAGTGACGGACTGGCGGCGAGATAGGCCTGGAACGCGGCCGGCCGGGTGTACAGCGCGTTGAGCACGAACAGGCCACCGAGCGAGTGCCCCCACAGCGCCTGCTGCCCGGTGTCGACGCGCGCGCGACGCTCCACCTCGGGCTTGATGCGGCGCTCGATCACATCAAGAAACGCCGCAGCGCCGCCGCCGACCGCCTGGGTTGCGCCGCTCTCATCGTCGGCGCGGTCGATCCATGCCGTGTAGTCACGGGTCCGCGCCTTCGAGTCGATGCGCAGATCATTGTCATAGCCGATCAACACCAGCACCGGAGGCGCCTTGAGCGCTGCAAGTTCAGCCAACAGCGGCTGGTCGAGCACCATCGCCACCGCATTGCCATCCAGCGCGTACAACACCGGCGAAGGTGCACTGGAGGCGCGGACCGGAATCGCCAGATTCACCCGCCAGCGGCGCTGCGTGTCGGCACTGTCGATCACGAAATGCTCGAAGCGATAGCTGGCGGCCGGCTCATCCAGCACGGTGTGGCCGATCTTCTGCAGCGGATTGCGCTGCTGCGCGTACGCATACGGGGTAGCCAGGAGCAGACCCATCATCAGGACGGCAAGGCCGCGGGCCAGCGGACCACGGTGCGGAGGCAGGACGAAATGCTTCATCGGCGGGCGACGTCAGCGGCCTGGGCCGCTGTTTCACAAGGGACCGCAGTCTACCTTAAACGCGAATGATTATCACAACGATCAAACGTCACACTGTGTATCACGCGCGCGATAACGCGGCGTCATGGGACGCATCATCTCGTTCCCGCCAAGGCGGGAGGGCCGATTCCCAAGACCGGGCGCTGCCCGGCGGGTGCCGCGTCAAGGGCCCGCAGGCACGGGGCCGTACGGGTTTTCCTGCGGCGTGCCCGGCAGCAGAGCGAACACCAGGATCACCAGGCCGCCCATCGGCACCAATGCGAGAAGATAGAGCCAGCCGGACTGGTTGCAGTCATGCAGACGGCGCACGGTGACGGCGATCAGCGGCACGATCGTCGCCAGCCACATCAGGCCCAGCAGCGCCATCATGCCGATCAGGATGGCGCTCAGTGCGTCCGGACTGGAGCGCATGATGATCGCCAGCACGCCGGCCAGCAGCGACACCGCCGTGGCCACCAGAAACAGGAACAGCTGGAACATCCAGTATTCGCGGCGATTGGCCCGACCCTCGAACTGGGCGTACCGCTTCAACGCCAGAGTCATGTCCTGCATGAACGTCATCCTTGAGAAGTGAACCGGGGATTCTCTCGAATCAGCGTGGACCCGACAATCGGATTGGTTGCGTAACGGCGATCAACGCCGCTTCGCCGCCCGCGCCGCCTCGCGCTCGGCGCGCAACCGGTCGAGCTTTTCCTTCAGCTTGATCTCCAGTCCGCGCGGCACCGGGTTGTAGTACACGCGCTCGCCCATCGCATCGGGGAAGCCGGTCTGATCCAGCGCGATCCCGCCTTCCGCATCGTGGTCATACTGGTACTCGGCACCGTAGCCCAGTTCCTTCATCAGCTTGGTCGGCGCGTTGCGCAGGTGCAGCGGCACCTCTTCGGTACCGCTCTGGCGCACGTCGGCCTTGGCCTGGTTGAACGCCGCGTAGCCTGCATTCGACTTGGCGGTGCTGGCCAGGTACAGCACCAGCTGGGCGAACGCGAGCTCGCCTTCGGGGCTGCCCAGCCGTTCGTAGATGTCCCACGCTTCCAGCGCCATGCTCTGTGCTCGCGGATCGGCCAGGCCGATGTCCTCGATCGCCATGCGGGTCAGCCGGCGCGCCAGGTACGACGGATCACAGCCGCCGTCGAGCATGCGGGTCAGCCAGTACAGCGCCGCATCGGGATTGGAACTGCGCACCGACTTGTGCAACGCCGAGATCTGGTCGTAGAACTGCTCGCCGCCCTTGTCGAAACGGCGGGTACGGTCGGCCAGCACCTGGGTGAGCGTCTGCGGGGTGATGTGCCCGCCCTCGCCCCCCGCCAGTTCGGCAGCGATTTCCAGCAGGGTCAATGCGCGGCGCACGTCGCCATCGGCAGCGGTGGCGATCTCCAGCAGCAGCTCGGGCGCAACCTCGATGGACTCCTGGCCCAGGCCGCGCTCGCGATCGCCCAGCGCCCGCTGCAGTGCCTCGACGATGTCGGTGGGCGAGACCGCCTCCAGCACGTGCACACGGCAGCGTGACAGCAGCGCCGAGTTCAACTCGAAGGACGGGTTCTCGGTCGTGGCACCCACGAACAGGATGGTGCCGCGCTCGATATGCGGCAGGAACGCGTCCTGCTGCGCCTTGTTGAAGCGATGCACCTCATCGACGAACAGCACGGTACGCCGGCCTTCGGCGAAACGCTGCGCCGCTTCTGCCAGGACCTGGCGCACCTCCGGCAGGCCGGACAGCACGGCGGAGATGGCGCGGAACTCGGCATCGGAATACTCGGCCAGCAGCAGCGACAACGTGGTCTTGCCACAGCCCGGCGGGCCCCACAGGATCATCGAATGCACCCGACCGGACTCGACCGCCCGACGCAGTGCGCTGTCCGGAGCGAGCAGGCGCTTCTGCCCGACCATTTCATCGAGCGTCTGCGGACGCATGCGCTCGGCGAGCGGGCGCAGATGATCCCGATCGACACTCAGCAGATCGGGGCCGGGGAAGGAAGTGGAGCGTTGTCTTGGCACCCGCTCATTGTACCGCGCCCCCCGTCGGTAGCGCCGGGCCATGCCCGGCGGATCGGCGAAATGCGCACATCGGTAGCGCCGGGCCATGCCCGGCGTCACCCATCAGTTGCCGATGACGTCGGTGCCGGCCGGCGGGCTGAAGCGGAAGGTCGAGGCCGCGAACGTCGGGTTGCGCTTCCAGCCGCTGAAATTGATCACGGTGCGCTGGCCGACCGCGTCGGTGATCTCCATCCTCGCCAGCCCCTGGGCATTGAAGCCTAGTGCAGCGTACTGGAAGCTGGCCTCGGTATCGCGCTTCGGCGACAGCGACAGCCACTGCAGGCCATCCCGTTGTGCCGCCTCCTCGCTGAGGTCGTACTGCTGCTCCAGCAGCGCCGGGTTGATCAGCGCGGTCAAGGGGCTGTTCTGCTCTTCCTTGCCCTGCTCGCGCACGGTGGCCTGCTCCAGGTCCGGCTCGTACATCCAGACCTTCTTGCCGTCGGCCACGATCAGCTGTTCATGCGGCCGCACGTACTCCCAGCGGAACAGGCGCGGGGCCGACAGGGCCACGCGGCCGCTGGTCGACTCCTTGACCTTGCCGCGGCTGTCGAACACCTGCTGGCTGAACTGGCCATCCAGGCCCTTCAGGCCGCTGGTGAAGTTCTTCAGGTCATCGCGGGCACCCGCCCACGCGCTGCCCGCGGCGGCGCAGGCCATGGCGAGAGTGCTGGCGGCAAGAATACGGCGGAGGCGGACGTTCATGCGGGAATCCTGTGGGCGCGGGCGCAAGGAAAGGTGGATGTCAGTGTGCCCGGGCAAAGATGAATGGGCGATCAGGGCGACATTATGCCGCCCCACACGTCCACCGGCGATTCAGTTGGCAGGCGCAGGCAGCCTTCCATACAGAACCTGTCCGCGGAAGCCGCGGCGCACTTCGCGATACAGCGCGCGGAACGCGGTGTAGTCCTGGGGCTGGCACAGTGCCTCCGGTCCACGCACGGCATTCTGCTGCAGGCGATGGTGGACGATCACCTCCTGGCCCTGCCGGCTCCAGTCCACCCGGTACTCGCCCGCGTCATTGGCAAAACGCTGGCTGGCCGGAACGGCGATGATCGGCGCGTTGGCCGGGAACTGCAGGCGATAGGTTTCTTCACGCAGGCTCGCGTTGCAGTAGAACGGCGTCTCGTTGGCCGGTGCAGACGCGGTAGCGTACAGCCCGCGCACCGACTCGCCGCCTGGCGGATCCGGCACCGCCATGCCCCCGGCCACGCTGAAGTCCACATAGTCTTCCGCCTGGAAGGCCATGCGGTAGCCGAACGGCCGGGTCAGATCGACCGGGACGCCCTGCAGCTGCAGCTGGCCGCGGCCATCAAAACCGGACGCCGCCATGATCGACTCCTCGGCGCGCGCCCGATTCTGCGCGTTGAGCTGGGCGAACTGTGCGCGCATGCCGATCTCCGCATTCTCGCCCAGCTGCGGAACCGTCTCGCCACGCAGATTGCCGTTGGCATCGAACGTGAAGCGCACCTCCATCGAGGTTGCGTTGCGCTGCGGACCATTGGCCGGCGTGCGTGCCAGGCTCGCGTCGGCCGTGCGCATCACCGGCGCGCCCAGGTCACCCTCGGGCAACTGGCCGAAGCGCGCCCAGGCGGTGGTCGAATCCAGGTACAGATCGAACTCGGGAATGTAGGTGATGGCGTGGTTGAAGCGCCCCAGCACCGGAATCTTCGGCAGCGTCGGCCCGCCACCGGCGCCGATCAGCACCGGCGAACTGGCAATTCCCTTGGCGGCCAGCAGGGCTTCCAGCAGGGTCACATGGTCCTTGCAGTCCCCATAGTGGTTGTCGAGGATGCTCTGCGCGCTGTTGGGCTCCAGCCCGCCATTGCCCAGGTACACCGCGACGTAGCGGATGTTCTGAGCGACCCAGCGGTACAGCGCATCGGCCTGCGAGCGACGGTCGCCGATGCCTGCGGTGACCTGGTCGGCCAGCGCCTGGATCTCCGCCGTGACCTGCGCGGCGGGACCGGCCTTGAGCTGGTACGCCCGGCCCATCTGCGCCCAGTCACGATAGGTGCTGGCCATGATGTTCGGGCCGAACTCCCAGCCGGCGGCCGACCAGTTCTGCGCCTGCATCGCCTCGCGGCGCTGGTAGCGCCAGCGCCACTGCGCCTGGCCGTTCCTCAGCACCGGGCGATCGCTGCCCTGCACGCCGCGGCTGTCGACGAACATCGGCAGGTTGGCCGGTGCGCTCAGCGTCACCTCGGCATCCTCGTATTCGGTGAACACATTGAAGGTCTCCCACAGGCCGAAGTAGCCCGGGAAGTACGGCGTGGCCTGGGTGCGGCGCACCTGGTAATACAGGCGCGTGCCCGGCGCCAGGTTCGGGAACACGATCACCCGCACCTTGCGGTCGGCGTACATCGCTGCCGAGGCGCTGGAATAGCTTTCCTGGGTGTAGATGCGATCTGCCGGAACGTCACGGCGCTGGCCATCGGCGGTGATGGTGTAGGCGTCGAGCACCTCCAGCGTCTCCATCTTCTCGCTGTAGCTCAGCCGCACCTGGCTGAACTGCTCGACCGAGGCCTTGGTCTTGAGCAGGACCTCGTAGGTCTCGGTCTGCACATTGCCTGCGTCGGGCCGCACCTGGTAGTCGGCGCGATAGCGGACGATGCTGAAGTTGTTGCTGGCTTCGGTATCGCCGCTGGTGGAAGGCGGCGCCGTAGCGGGCGCGGGGGGGGCGGTCTCCGCCAGGGCCGGGCTGGCGGCCATCAGGCCAGCCAGCGCCAGCGCCAGCGCGCGTGGTACGGGATGAAGCATTCGTCGGATCCTTGGACGTCGTGGGGGTACGTCGGGCCTTACTTCGGCGGCGGCGGTGCCAGCACCGTCCGGTCGCCATTGTGCTCGGGCGCACTGACAACGCCGGCCGCTTCCATGGCCTCGATCAGTCGCGCCGCACGGTTGTAGCCGATCTTCAGCCGGCGCTGCACGCCGGAAATCGACGCGCGGCGGGTATCCGTGACCACCCTCAGCGCCTCGTCATACAGCGGATCCGACTCGTCGCCGCCGGCACTGGTTTCCGGCAGGCCGGTGGCACCCACCACCACGCCGTCCCCCAGGGTCTGAACCTCGTCCAGCACGCCCTCGATGTAATCGGCCGGACCCATCGCCTTGAGATGCTCGACCACGCGATGCACTTCATCGTCGGAGACGAACGCGCCGTGCACACGCTCGGGCATGGCGGTGCCCGGCGGCAGGTACAGCATGTCGCCGTGCCCCAGCAGCGTCTCCGCGCCGGACTGGTCGAGAATGGTGCGCGAGTCGATCTTCGAGCTCACCTGGAACGCGATGCGGGTGGGAATGTTGGCCTTGATCAAGCCGGTGATCACATCCACCGACGGACGCTGGGTGGCCAGGATCAGGTGGATGCCGGCTGCACGTGCCTTCTGTGCCAGACGTGCGATCAGTTCTTCGACCTTCTTGCCGACGATCATCATCATGTCGGCGAATTCGTCGATGAAGATGACGATGAACGGCAGCGTCTCCAGCGGGCGCGGCGCCTCGCCCAGCTCCGGGTTCGGCTTGAACAACGGGTCCATCAGCGGCTGGCCGGCGTCCTCGGCGTCCTTCACCTTCTTGTTGAAGCCGGCCAGGTTGCGCACGCCCACCGCGCTCATCAGCTTGTAGCGGCGCTCCATCTCCGCCACGCACCAGCGCAGGCCGTTGGCGGCCTCCTTCATGTCGGTGACCACAGGCGCGAGCAGATGCGGGATGCCCTGGTAGACGCTCAGTTCGAGCATCTTCGGGTCGATCATCAGCATCCGCAGATCTTTCGGCGAGCCCTTGTACAGCAGGCTCAGTACCATCGCATTGACGGCCACGGACTTGCCCGAGCCGGTGGTACCGGCCACCAGCAGGTGTGGCATGCGCGCCAGGTCGGCCACGGTCGGGCGGCCGGCGATGTCCTTGCCCAGCGCCAGGGTCAGCACGCTGGAGGCCTTGTCGTACTCCTTCGAGCGCAGCAGCTCGGACAGGAAGATCATCTCGCGGGTGACGTTGGGAATCTCCAGGCCGATCACCGACTTGCCGGGAATCACATCGACCACGCGCACCGACTTGACTGACAGGCCGCGGGCGATGTCCTTGTCCAGCGAGCTGATCTGGCTGACCTTGATGCCCGGCGCCGGCTCGATCTCGAAGCGGGTGATGACCGGGCCCGGATAGGCGCCGACCACCTGCGCATCGATGCGGAAATCCTTCAGCTTGAACTCGATCTGCCGCGACAGGGTCTCCAGCGTCTCCTCGTCGTAGCCCTTGGGCTGTGGCTTGGGATCATCGAGCAGGGCCAGCGGCGGCAGGTCCGAACCATCGCCGTTGACGCCGCGGAACATCGGTATCTGGTTGTCACGCTTGGCCCGGTCGCTCTTCTCGATCACCGGTTCCGGGCGCGGTTCGATCTTCACCGGCTCGCGCTTGGCGCGCACCTCGGCGTCCGCCTTGCGGACTTCCTGGCGCTCCTCGCGCAGGGCACGGGTCTGCTTCCACTCCGTCGCCTGTTCCTTCTTGCGCTCCAGCAGCGGCGCCAGCGACATCACCCCACGGCCGATCTTCTCCATCACCGTGAACCACGACAGGCCGGTGGCCAGGGTGATCGAGGCCAGCAGCAGCACCAGCACGAACAGGTTCGCGCCCAGCGCTCCGAACCCGACGGTCAGCGAGTTGCCCACCAGCTTGCCAAGGATGCCGCCCGCACTGGACACATCACCATTGAACAGGCGCACATGCAGGAAGCCGGTACCGGCGATCAGGAAGCCGACCAGACCGACCAGGCGCAGGGCCGGATCGAGGTCGTTCTCGCCCTTGCTTTCCCGCTTGAGGCCGAACATGGCGATCCAGGCCAGTGCGCCGAGCACCACCGGCAGCAGGAACGCGATGTAGCCGAACAACTGCAGCAGCACGTCGGCGATCCAGGCACCGGCGCGGCCGCCCATGTTGTGCACCGGCGCGACCACGCTGCCGGTATGCGACCAGCCGGGGTCCGACGCCGAGTAGGTGAACAGACTTGCCGCCAGGTACAGCAGGGCCGGCGCGATCGCGATCAGGCCCAGGTCGCGCCAGAGGCGCTGGCGGCGGGGGTTGTCGGTCGTCGCCGCCGCCGCGGCCGTGCGACGTGACGCCTTGCTGTCGTCGGACTTGGAGCGTTCGGGGACCTGCTTCGCCACCTTAGACCATACCTTTGGAATGCGCTGTTAGTGATTGATAATAAATGAGACGGCGTCAGTTTTCAGTTATGCGACGCTGCGAGGCGCCCTCCGGGGCCGGAAACCGTCGATGGGCGACGGCGTTCTGTTCATCGGCTTGAATCGCCCTGCCCCAGCCGCCACTCTATGACCTGCCATGGATGCTGCGCAAACATCGCCAGCGCCTTGTCCCACTTACCTTTTCGCGAGTTTACATGAGCACCAGCCTGCCCTCCCGCCACCAACGGCTTGTCATCCTCGGTTCCGGCCCGGCCGGCTGGACCGCTGCGGTCTACGCCGCCCGCGCCAACCTGAAGCCGGTCGTCATCACCGGCCTGCAGCAGGGCGGTCAGCTGATGACCACGACCGAGGTCGACAACTGGCCGGGTGACGCCCATGGCCTGATGGGCCCGGACCTGATGGCGCGCATGCAGGCTCACGCCGAGCGCTTCGAGACCGAGGTCATCTTCGACCACATCCACACCGCCGACCTGTCCCAGCGCCCGTTCCGGCTGATCGGCGACAGTCACGAATACACCTGTGACGCCCTGATCATCGCCACCGGCGCCACCGCCAAGTACCTGGGCATCCCGACCGAAGAGGCCTTCAAGGGCCGCGGCGTGTCCGCCTGCGCCACCTGCGACGGGTTCTTCTACCGTGACCAGGACGTGGTCGTGGTCGGCGGTGGCAACACTGCGGTGGAAGAGGCCCTGTACCTGTCCAACATCGCCCGCAAGGTCTACCTGGTCCACCGCCGCGACACCCTCAAGGCGGAAAAGATCATGCAGGACAAGCTGTTCGCCAAAGTCGCGGCCGGCAAGATCGAAACCGTCTGGCACCACCAGGTCGAGGAAGTGCTGGGCAACGATGCCGGCGTGACCGGTGTGCGCGTGAAGTCCACCCTGGACGGCAGCACCCGCGACATCGACGCGCACGGCTTCTTCGTGGCCATCGGTCATCACCCGAACACCACCCTGTTCGACGGCCAGCTGGCGATGAACAACGGCTACCTGGAAATCCGCTCGGGCCTGGGCGGCAACGCCACCCAGACCTCGGTGGAAGGCGTGTTCGCCGCAGGTGACGTGGCCGACCAGCACTATCGGCAGGCCATCACCTCCGCCGGCTTCGGCTGCATGGCCGCACTGGATGCCGAGCGCTACCTGGATGCACAGGGCAAGGCCGGCTGAAGACTGCTCCATGCCTTGACTGACCCTGGGGGCCGGCGCGGACGCGCCGGCCTTTCTGTTTTCTTCTGACCTATCCTTGGCCCATGCCCTCCCCCCGTTTCCTCGACTCGCTGCAGTCCGTTACCGCCACCGACTGGGACGCGCTGCATGATGGCCGCAATCCCTTCGTCAGCCACGCGTTCCTGGCCGGACTCGAAGCCCACGGTTGCCTGCGCGGGGACTGGGGCTGGCAGGCACGGCATTTCACCCTGTGGGAGGGCGACGTCCTGGTCGCGGCGATTCCCGGCTACCTGAAGACCAACTCCCACGGCGAATTCGTGTTCGACCACGCCTGGGCCAATGCCTATGCCCGGCATGGCCGCGACTACTACCCGAAATGGCTCGGCGCCGTGCCGTACTCGCCGGTGACCGGGCCGCGGCTGCTGGCCCGGGACGATCCAGCCCGCGCGGGCGTGCTGTCGGCCCTGCGCGGGGCGCTGCCCACGCTGGGCGTGTCCTCGGCGCATATCAACTTCCACACCGCAGCGGATGAAGCGCTGTTCGGCGATGACTGGCTGTTGCGCGAGGACATCCAGTTCCAGTGGCAGAACCCGGGCGACTGGACGACGTTCGATCAGTTCCTTGGCGCCATGGACCACAAGCACCGCAAGAACATCCGCCAGGAGCGCGCCAGGGTCACCCGCCAGGGCATCGGCTTCCGCGTCGTGCACGGCGATGAGGCCAGCCGTGCCGACCTGCAGGCGATGTACCGTTTCTACCTGCAGACCTTCGTCGAGTACGGCAATGCACCGGCGCTCACCGAGCCCTTCCTGCGCCACCTGGCCAGCAGCCTCGGGCGCGGCCTGGTGATGTTCCTGGCCGAACAGGACGGCGAACCGATTGCCGGCGCCCTGTGCCTGCGTGGGGGCGACACGCTGTATGGCCGCTACTGGGGTGGCGCTACCCTGCCTGGCCTGCACTTCGAGGCCTGCTACTACCAGGGCATCGAGTACTGCCTGCGCGAAGGCCTGACCCGCTTCGAGCCCGGCGCACAGGGCGAACACAAGCTGGCGCGCGGCTTCCTGCCGACGCGGGTGCGCAGCCGGCACTGGGTGGCCGATGCGGATTTCGCAGAAGCTCTGCAGGACTGGTGCCGGCAGGAGCGCAGGGACGTGCGGCGCTATGAGCAGGCGTTGCAGCAACACAGCCCGTTCCGCACGCAGGACTAGCGCCGCCGCAGAATGGATGCGCCGGCATCGCTACACTCCCGGCATGACCCGTCAATTGCCCTGGCGCCTGGACGATGCGCCGGACGCCCCCTTCCCGCCCGCTGAAACCGCGCTGCGCAGTCCCGACGGCCTGCTGGCCGTAGGCGGCGACCTGCATCCTGCACGCCTGTTGAATGCCTATGCCGGCGGCATCTTCCCGTGGTTCAGCGACGGCGAGCCGATCCTGTGGTGGTCACCGGACCCACGCATGGTGTTCCGCACCTCCGGCGTACACCTGTCCAGCCGCTTCCGCCGCCAGCTGCGCGGCAGCCACTGGGAGGTGACTGCCGACACCGCCTTCAGCCAGGTGATGCGCGCCTGTGCTGCCGCGCCGCGCCCCGGACAGGACGGCACCTGGATCAGCCCGGCAATGGTCGAGGCCTACAGCCGGCTGCACGACCTCGGGTTCGCCCATTCCGTCGAGGTCTGGGACCGGCAGACCCTGGTCGGTGGCATCTATGGCGTGGCCATCGGTACGGTGTTCTTCGGCGAAAGCATGTTCAGCGGCGCCAGCGGCGGCTCCAAGATCGCGCTGGCCGCGCTGGCGGCCACCCTGCATGGCTGGGGCTGGGAACTGATCGATGCACAGGTGGAGAATCCGCATCTGCTGCGGATGGGTGCGGTGCACCTGCCACGCGCCGCGTTTCTGGACCACGTGCGGCAGGCCGTGCGCTGCCCGGGGCGTGAAGGCCCGTGGACCCGGCACATGGGCCGCTTGCCGGCCCGCGTCCTGGCGGGGGGTTAACATAAACTTTGCAAGCCGGCCGCGTCCCGCGTAAAATACTGCGCCTTAGGCCCAGCGTGGCCGTTTTCTGAACCGCACAGGACTACATGTCGAAAGACGATTCCATCGAGTTCGAGGGCACCGTCAGCGAGACGCTGCCGAACACCACTTTCCGCGTTCGTCTGGAAAATGGGCACGAGATCATCGCCCACATCTCCGGCCGCATGCGCAAGAACTACATCCGCATCCTCACCGGTGACCGGGTCAAGGTTGAAATGACCCCGTACGACCTGACCAAGGGTCGCATCACCTACCGCATGAAGTAAGCGGTCGGCGCGTCGCGCCACTTCGACAAGGCCAGCCTGGGTTGCTGGCCTTTTGTCATGCCCGCTCTCCGGCCCTGCCGGAGGTCATCGTGACCGATCTCACCATGACGTCAGTCAGCCCTGCTTGCGGCAGATTCGCAGTTGCGACAGCGGCAGCATTCTGGGATCCGATCCACTCCGGATCGCCACCCCTGCCCCGCCATGAACCTCACTTCCCTGCTCGCCCCCTTGGCCTTGTCCGCCATCGCCCTGCTGGCCCCGTCCGCCCATGCGGCCGACACCCCGGCGGCGCAGTGCGTGCCGCTGTCCGGCGAACAGCAGATCGTTCGCGCCGGCGCCGACAGGAACATCCTGCTCCGCTCCGGCGAAGCGCACTATGTCGTGCACTTCCGCAACAGCTGCCCTTCCGCCGTGCTGGCCACCCGCCTCGGCTTCACGACCGACGGCAAGGAGGCTGACACGCTGTGCAGCGAGGGCCGAAGCAAGCTGGACACCGGTCGCGGCTCCTGCGAGGTGGCGCGCATCGAGCCGATCGATGCCGAGCGGTTCACGCGTGAAGCGCGCCGTCGCAGCCGCTGACACCTGACAGCACAAGGGCGGCCGAAGCCGCCCTTGCCCTTTCCAGTCCTTCACGCCACAGCCCGTGGCGTCAGCTCACTCCACCGTGGCCGGCAGCAGCCGCTCCGGCTCGGCCTGGGTCTCGACCACCAGTTCGTCGTCGCGGACATCGATGCTGACCTTGCCGCCGTTGACCAGCTTGCCGAACAACAGCTCGTCGGCCAGCGGACGCTTGATCTTGTCCTGGATCACGCGCGCCATCGGACGGGCACCCATCAGCGGGTCGAAGCCATGGTGGGCCAGCCAGTCGCGCGCGGTCGGCGTGGCCGACAGGCTGACGTGCTTCTCCTGCAGCAGCATCTCCAGCTCGATCAGGAACTTGTCCACCACACGCAGGATGTGCTCGAAGCCCAGCGCCTGGAACTGCACCACCGCATCGAGGCGGTTGCGGAATTCCGGGGTGAAGCTGCGGCGGATGGTCTCCATCGCGTCGGTGGCGTGGTCCTGCTTGGTGAAGCCAATCGAACGCCGCGAGGCCTGGGCCGCGCCGGCATTGGTGGTCATCACCAGCACCACGTTCTTGAAGTTCGCTTCACGTCCGTTGGTGTCGGTCAGCACGCCCCGGTCCATGACCTGCAGCAGGATGTTGAAGATGTCCGGGTGCGCCTTCTCGATTTCGTCCAGCAGCAGCACGCAATGCGGCGTCTTGACGATCTTCTCGGTCAGCAGGCCGCCCTGGTCGAAGCCGACGTATCCCGGGGGCGCACCGATCAGGCGGCTGATCGAATGCGGCTCCATGTACTCGGACATATCGAAGCGGACCAGCTCGATGCCCAGCTGCAGGGCCAGCTGCTTGGTCACCTCGGTCTTGCCGACACCGGTCGGGCCGGCGAACAGGAAGTTGCCGATCGGCTTTTCCGGATTGCCCAGCCCCGAGCGCGCCAGCTTGATCGCCGACGACAGGGTCTCGATGGCCGGGTCCTGGCCGAAGATCACCATCTTCAGGTTGCGCTCCAGGTGCTGCAGCACATCCTTGTCGGTGGCGCTGACCTGCTTGGTCGGGATGCGCGCCATCTTGGCAATGATGGCCTCCACTTCCTCCACGTCGATCAGTTCCTTGCGCTGGTCCTCCGGCAACAGCCGCTGGCGCGCACCTGCCTCGTCGATCACGTCGATGGCCTTGTCCGGCAGCAGGCGGTCACCGATATGCTTGACCGACAGGTCCACCGCGGCCTGCAGCGCCTCGTCGGAGTACGTCACGCCGTGGTGGGCTTCGTACTTGCCCTTCAGGCCCTGCAGGATCTCGTAGGTCTCACCCACGGTCGGCTCGACGATGTCGATCTTCTGGAAGCGGCGCGCCAGGGCACGATCCTTCTCGAAGATGCCGCGGTACTCCTGGAAGGTGGTCGAGCCGATGCAGCGCAGCTCGCCCGAGGCCAGCGCCGGCTTGATCAGGTTGGACGCATCCATGGTGCCGCCCGACGCCGAACCGGCACCGATGATGGTGTGGATCTCGTCGATGAACAACACGGCGTTGGGCACCTTCTTCAGGGCCGTCAGCACGCTCTTCAGGCGCTTCTCGAAGTCGCCACGGTACTTGGTGCCGGCCACCAGTGCGCCCAGGTCGAGCGAATAGATGACGGCATCGGCCAGCACCTCCGGCACCGAGCCCTCGACGATGCGCCGGGCCAGGCCTTCGGCGATCGCGGTCTTGCCGACGCCGGCCTCGCCCACGTAGAGCGGGTTGTTCTTGCGACGGCGGCACAGGACCTGGATGGTCCGCTCGATCTCGTCGGCACGCCCGACCAGCGGGTCGATGCGTCCGGCCCGGGCCTGCTCGTTGAGGTTGCTGGCGAACTCGGTCAGGGCATCCCCCTTCGGCTCGCCCTCCCCGCCCTCGGCCCGGCTCTCGCCTTCGGAAGAGGGCTGTTCGCCCTCCTCGCCCAGCTTGGCGATGCCATGGGACAGGTAATTGACCACGTCCAGGCGGGTCACGTCCTGCTGGTTGAGGTAGTAGACGGCATGGGAGTCCTTCTCGCCGAAGATGGCGACCAGCACATTGGCGCCGGTGACCTCCTTCTTGCCCGAGGACTGCACGTGGTACACGGCCCGCTGCAGCACGCGCTGGAAGCCCAGCGTCGGCTGGGTGTCGCGGCCATCGTCTTCCGCCAGGCGGGACACGGAGGCCTCGATGGCCTGCTCCAGCTCCTGGCGCAGGCGGTCGGCATCGGCACCACAGGCCTTCAGTACGGCCTGGGCGGACGGGTTGTCGAGCAGTGCCAGCAGCAGGTGTTCGACCGTCATGAACTCATGCCGGGCCTCACGGGCGCGCTTGTAGCACTGGCCGATGGTGTGTTCGAGGTCTTTGCTGAACATGGATTACTCCGGCGGCAGATGGGGACAATATGCGGCCTGACTACGCGATTTCCATCACCCTAGCGGATTGCTGCGTTCAGATGGCGTTAGCAGTGCGGATTGCTTGATCTTCATTCACTCCCGGACAGCCCACCCATGAGCGAACCCTACCTGAGCCGCTGGCGATTGCGACGTGATGGTCCCGCCATCCGTACCCCGCACGCCCGGCTCTGGCCGGTACTGACCGCCGACGACCAGCCGGCAATGCTGAAGATCAGCAGTGAAACCGAAGAACAGAACAGCCATCGCCTGCTGCGCTGGTGGGACGGCGACGGTGCCGCGCGCCTGCTGGCGCACGAGGGGCCGGCCATCCTGATCGAGCGCGCCGGCGGCCAATCGCTGCGGGAGCGCTCGATCGGCGGCGATGACAGCACCTGTACCACGATCCTGTGCCAGGTCCTGCAGCGGCTGCACCGGCCACGGAGCGCACCGCCAGCGGAGCTGGTCTGCCTGCCTACATGGTTCGCCGACCTGCTGCAGCCAAGGGGCTCGCTGCCGCCACTGCTGGAACAGTGCAGATCGCTGGCGGTCGCGCTGCTGGAGGACGAACAGGAGGTCCGGCCGCTGCACGGTGACCTGCACCACGACAACGTGCTCGACTTCGGCACGCGCGGCTGGCTGGCGATCGACCCGAAACGGCTGATCGGTGATCGCGCGTTCGACTACACCACGCTGTTCAGCAATCCCGACCTGTGCGGTCCCGGCATCCACGTCGCGACCCGGCCGGAGCGCTTTGCGGCCCGGGTGACCGAGGTCAGCGCCCTGGCGGAGCTGGATCGCACGCGCCTGCTGCGCTGGATCGCTGCCAGCGCCGGGCTGTCGGCCGTATGGTTCCGCAATGATGGCGACCCGGCCGATATCGACGAGACAGTCGCGGCGATGGCACTGGAGGCGCTGGCGGAGGGGTGATCCCGCTGTAGCCGAGCATGGGCTCGGCTCTACAAGAGGCCGGTCAGGCCTTTTCCATCGTGCACAGCAGCGGATGCTGGTTCATCCGTGAATACTCGTTGACCTGGCCGACCTTGGTCTCGGCCACTTCGCGGGTGAACACGCCACAGACGCCGCGACCGCGGGTATGGACATGCAGCATCACCTGCGTCGCCTTGTCCAGGTCCATGTTGAAGAACTGCTGCAGCACGTCCACCACGAAATCCATCGGGGTGTAGTCGTCGTTGAGCAGCATGACCTGGTAGAACGGCGGCGGCGCCACTTCCGGGCGCGCGGGCTCCACGGCGATGCCGTGCTCGTGGTGGGAATCGGGGGAAGACTCGCGGGGCATCCGGTCATTATAGAGGTTGCCGCGCGCCCGCGTCGGCCCTCCCGGAATGGACGGCACGGACGGCCGCCGTCACAATTGCCCTTCCCACCCCGGTTTCACAGGATTTTCATGAAAAGGACCCTTCTGCCTGCCCTGTTGATCGCCCTGGCCTGTGCCGGTCCGGCGAGCGCAGCCGATGCCGACGCTGCCGTCGGTCGCCAGCTGGACAAGCTGGGCTACAACTACGAGGTCGACGAGGATGGCGACTACCGCCTGGTGTTCGACGTCGAGGGCGACCGCACCCAGATGGTGTACGTGCGCTCGGCGGTGGAAGACTTCGGCAGCCACAACATCCGTGAGATCTGGTCGCCAGGCTACACGTCCAAGACCAAGCAGTTCCCGGTCGCGGTCGCCAACCGCCTGCTGGAGGACTCGCAGGACGCCAAGATGGGCGGCTGGGTGAAACAGGAGGCGACCGCGATGTTCGTGGTGAAGATCGACGCCGATGCCACCGCCGACCAGCTCAGCGACGCCATCGATGCCGCGATCCGCACCGCCGACGCGATGGAACTGGAACTGACCAAGAAGGACGATCTCTGAGGTGAATGCCACGCCGGACCCGCGCTGGGCACCGCACGCCACCGTCGCCACCGTCGTGGTCGACGGTGGCCGCGTGCTGCTGGTCGAGGAGACCATCGATGGCCGCGCCGTGCTCAACCAGCCTGCCGGGCACCTCGAACCCGGCGAGAGCCTGGCCGAGGCGGCGCTGCGCGAGACCCGCGAGGAGACCGGCTGGACGGTTCAGCTGACCGACTTCATCGGCTGTTACCAGTGGACGGCGGGCGACGGTACGACGTTCCTTCGCTTCTGCTACGCGGCGCGCCCGGTCTCGCATGATCCGGCGCAGCCGCTCGACACCGGCATCGACCGCGCGCTGTGGATGACCCCGGCCGAGCTGCAGGCCGCCGGGCAGCGCCAGCGCAGCCCGCTGGTATGGCAGGTCGTGGCGGACTATCTGGGTGGCCAGCGCCACCCGCTTTCGCTGGTCCGGGAGGTCGCATGAGCACCCCGCGCGTGATGGTGGGCGTTTCCGGTGGCGTCGATTCGTCGGTCGCCGCCTGGCGGCTGGTGCAGCAGGGCGAGGCCGTGGCCGGCCTGTTCATGCAGAACTGGGCCGACGACGGCAGCGGCGACTGCCGCGCCGAGGATGATCGCCGCGATGCGGTGGCGGTCTGCGGCCTGCTGGGCATTCCCTTCCATTTCCGCGACTTCTCCAGCGAGTACTGGCAAGGCGTGTTCGAGCATTTCCTGGCCGAGTACGCCGCCGGCCGCACCCCCAATCCGGACGTGCTGTGCAACCGCGAAGTGAAGTTCAAGCACTTCCTGGACGCGGCGCGTGAACTGGGCGCCGAGCGCATCGCCACCGGCCATTACGCGCGGGTGACCCAGCGCGGCCACCAGTGGCTGCTGCTGCGCGGCGCCGACCGCTCCAAGGACCAGAGCTATTTCCTGCACCAGCTGGGGCAGGAGCAGCTGGCCGCCACCCTGTTCCCGATCGGCGACCTGGAAAAGAGCGACCTGCGCCGGATCGCCCGTGACGTCGGCCTGCCGACCCATGCCAAGAAGGACTCCACCGGCATCTGCTTCATCGGCGAGCGCGACTTCCGCGAGTTCCTGGGCCGCTACCTGCCGGCCCGGCCGGGACAGATCCTCGACCCGGCCGACGGCAGCGTGATTGCCGAGCATCCGGGCGTGTTCTATTTCACGCTCGGCCAGCGCGAGGGCCTGAACATCGGCGGCGTGCGTGGCCGCCCGGCCGCGCCGTGGTACGTGGTCGGCAAGGACGTGGCCAGCAACGTGCTGTATGTCGATCAGGACCGCGACAGCCCGTGGATGCTCTCCGAACGCCTGCGTTCGGAAACCGCGCACTGGATCGCCGGCGCACCACCGGCCCGGCGTTTCGAATGCACTGCCCAGACCCGCTACCGCCAGCCCGACGAGCCGTGTACGGTCGATGTGCTGGACGATGGCAGCGTGCTGGTCACCTTTGCCCGCCCGCAGCGGGCCGTCACGCCCGGCCAGTCGCTGGTGCTGTATGACGGCGAGATCTGCCTGGGCGGTGCGGTGATCGCCGCCACCGATGCGCCGCTGGAACAGCGCCTGCGCACCACCCCTTCTCCTTTTGAGGTAATCGCTGCATGAGTTTCACTGTCGACGACCGCGTCCTGGCCCTGGCCGGCATTGCCCAGGCCCTGCAGCAGGTGCGCCGCATCGCCGATACCGGCCATTCCGACGCCGCCGCTGTACGTACCGCGGTGGACAGCGTGTTCCGCGTCGACGCGTCCTCTCCGCAGGAGGTGTTCGGCGACCGCCACGCGCTGAAGTCGGGCCTGCGCCTGCTGCACAACTACTTCCGCAACCAGGGCCAGGATCCGATCCTGCCCAAGCTGGCATTGTCGGTGCTGCAGCTGGAGCGCCGCTTCGTGCAGGACGGCGCAACCGTCAACAAGGTTGCCGCGGGCATCGAGCAGGCGCAGCGCAAGGCCGCCGAACTGGGCGACAGCGGTCACCCGGATGTGCTGGCCAGCCTCGGCGGCGTCTATGCGGACACCATCAGCCATCTCAAGCCGCGGGTGATGGTGCAGGGCAACCCGCATTACTTGGGCCAGGCCGGTGTGGTCTCCGAGATCCGTGCCCTGCTGCTGGCCGCCGTCCGCGCCGCGGTGCTGTGGCGGCAGGTGGGCGGCAGCTACTGGGACTTCCTGTTTGGTCGCAAGGCGATGGTCGAGGCCGTGGACCGCCTGCTGGCCTGACCGTTGCGTCCGCCGGGCATGGCCCGGCGCTACCGCATGGCCTGACCGTCGCGCAGCGCTGCAGGGTACCGCCGGGCCATGCCCGGCGAGCGTCCGGCGCCGGAAATCCGGCGCATTCAGAAAGCGCATCGACGTTAAAGAGAAGGGGCACACGGCCGATACATCCTCCGTGCACCTCCCGAGAACGTCCATGTACTCACGCATTTTCATCCGTCTGGCCGCCCCCCTGGCCCTGACCCTGCTGCTCCCCTTCGCCATCGGCTTCGAATGGCCGGCCGCCCTGCGCTGGGCGATCCTGACCACGATGACGCTGAGCTGGCTGGGCTTTGCGTGGTGGACCGCCCGCGCCCAGGCGCACCGCTCACCGGAACAGGCCCGCGTCCTGCGTGAGCAGGACCAGCTGCTGACCGAACTGCGCAGCTTCGTCGGCAACGAAATCGACGGTTCGCGCGGTGAAGTGGAACGCGCCCGCGACCTGATCCGCCAGGCGGTATCGAGCCTGGGCGGCAGCTTCGATGCAATGAACCGCAAGTCGCGCCAGCAGAGCCAGGCGCTGTCGCGCATCGTCGACCGTGCCGGCGATGAAGGCAGTGCGGGCCTCGACGTTGCGCGGTTCGCCCAGCATGCCAGCCATCGCATGGAGCAGCTGGTGGAAGCGCTGGAACAGGTCAGCGGCCAGAGTTCGACCACCGTGCAGCACATCGACCAGATGGCGCAGCACCTGGACGGCATCTTCGCGCTGCTGGAAGACGTCAAGTCGATTGCCGACCAGACCAACCTGCTGGCGCTGAATGCCGCCATCGAAGCAGCCCGTGCCGGCGAGGCCGGCCGCGGCTTCGCGGTGGTCGCCGACGAAGTGCGCAACCTGTCCGAGCGCTCGACCACCTTCAACGAACAGATCCGAAAGCTGGCCCACAGCTCCAAGGACGCCATCGCCAAGGTCCGCGAGACGGTCTCGCACATGGCTTCGCGCGACATGGACCGCTCCCGCGAAGCACGCCAGGAAGCAGCGGCCATGCTGGACAACGTGGCGCAGATCAATGCTTCTCTGGGCGAAGGCATGCGCGAGGTGTCCGAGTGTGCGCGTGCCATCGACGGCAGCGTCGCCGAGGCCGTGCGCGCGCTGCAGTTCGAAGATATCGCCACGCAGGCGCTGGGTGGCGTGCATACCCACCTCGACCGACTGACCGCGATCAACCGCGAAGCGGTGGCCCTGCAGGAACTGCTGCACCGCAATGGCGGCGTCTTCGACGAAGAGATCGCCAGCGCGCTGCAGCGCACCGGCAACCGTCTGCGCGAACTGCGCAACGAATGGGAGCGCCCGCCGCACAAGCCGGTCGCCCAGCAGAACATGGGCGCCGGTACCGTCGAACTGTTCTGAGACGCGTGTCCGCTGCCCTCTCCGGCAGTCTGCAAGGCCCCGGCTCGACCGGGGCCTTTGCCTGTGATCCACCGCCGAATGCATCCTGTACGCGCCCCATGGCCCTGATCAGCGCCCCGCCCTCCTCCCTCACCGACATCGAACGCCCGCGCAACGCCAGCGTGCGAGAACAGCTGCAGCAGCTGGAAAAGGTCGCGCATGAGGAGATCCGCGAGCTGCAGCAGCTCGCCGATGCGCGCTCGCCCTCGCCCGGTACCACCAGCGAACTGCTGGGCATGGCCTGGGACCTGGGGTTGGATGGAGATGCCCTGAAGTAGTGCCGGGGCGTGCGTGGATGGGGCGAGCTCAATGTGCGACGGCCAGAAGGCACGCGTGCTCGGGCCGATGCTTCTGGCCCTGCGTCTTTCCTCCTCTAGGGGAGCTGGAGCGGCCCCGTACAGGCGCTGCGGATGCAGCTGACGATTGCGTACGATGACAGTTCCCCACCACGCATGGATGGTTCCGGGGATGCATGAGTTTCGGATTTCTTGCATGGAATGCGATCAACGCACCCTTCATCGTGCCGGACCGATTTCGGTTCAGATCAGCCCAGCCCGATGACCAGCGCCGCCCTCTGCCTTTCGCTTGCCTTGCAGCTTCCGGTTGCCCCCGACCCGTTGACCCTGGATCCCGATTCCCTCGCGACGCTTCAGCAGGCGCTGCAGACATTCGGAGCGTTCCAGCACCCTTATTCTGCTCCAATCGACGCATACGACCCTGACGCGGGGGTGATCGACGCAACGGTCGAGGTCTCCGCGGGCTGCCTGCAGGAGGGTCCCAAGGTCATCGTCCTGGACGATGATGGCGACGAGACACCCGAGCGCTATCTGGTACTGGACGAGCCATGGCAGAGCCTTCCAGCGGGCACATTGCTGCTCGTCTGCGGAGACAGGGCGGTCGTCATTTCAGCTCAGGACTGGAGCCGGGAGCTTGCAAGAGCCGAGATCATGCTGACGTTTCTCGACCTGCTGCCTGGAGATTCGGAAGCCAGGGACCAGCTGGAGAGTTGCTCGGCAGTCTCGGATTCCGATACATCCGATCCCTTCGTGAAGAGCATTCTGGATCAGCTCTGCGCCAGCACTCCAGGTACACCTGTCACTGACACCGCCCTGGCCCTCTGGAAGGGCAGGCTCCCGGATGCATTACTTGCACTGTGGCAGCGCGACGGCCTGGCGCGCTATCACGATGATCGACTGACTATGGTCGATCCTGCCCAATACGAAACCGTCCTGGCTGCCCTTCTGGCAGGCAGTCCGCCGCGGGACAAGGACAACCTTCATGTATATGCGATCTCGCCATTCGGCCAGATGCTGATCTGTGGCGAGAAGACTGGCGTCGACCTCACGCTTGAACCACACGAAGGCTACCTATGCGCGCCTGCAGCGCTGACTCTCCCAGCAAGCAACGCCGTCCGCAACAGGAGCCTGCACGACTTCCTGCTGACATTGGATGATCCTGAGCTGGATGTCCTGACCGAGGACGAGGAGCCAATGTTCTGGCGAGTCCGTGAGATGTTGGGGCCGCTGGGCGACGGAGAGATCTACACCTCGACGGAGCCCGTGCCAGAGCACGGCTGGCGGATAGACCGCCTGGTGAAACGCAAGGCGCTGGATGTGCTCGCAGAGCTTGCGCAGCGTCGCTGACTGCTGACACATGGAGGGATGTACCTGCGTGCATGCCGACCAAGGTCGGCACCTACCAGAGCACGTGCCGGACAGCGCAGGTCGTCAACGCACCAGCAACGCTTCGTTGCCGGCGTCCGTGCGCGACGGTGACTGATGCTGCTGGCGCAGCCACTGCGCCAGGTCCCGCGGGCTCAGCGGCCGCGAGTACAGGTAGCCCTGGATCTCGTCGCAGCCCTGGCGGCGCAGCATGTCTTCTTCCTGGTGCGTTTCCACGCCTTCGGCCACGACCTTCATGCCCAGCGCGTGACCCAGGTGCACGATGGCCTGTGTCACCTCGGCCGTACCCGAGTCGTGCAGCATGCCCTGCACGAAGCTGCGGTCGATCTTCAGGCGGCCCACCGGGAACCGGTTGAGGTAGTTGAGGTTGGAGAATCCCGTTCCGAAATCGTCCACCGCCAGCGGCACACCGTGCCGTTCCAGCACGTCGAAGCAATGACGCAGGATGTCGGTGTCACGGATCAGCGCCGACTCGGTCAGCTCAAGTTCCAGGCGCTGTGGCGGCCAGCCATGGGCATGGCAGATCTCGATCACCCGCTCGGCGAAGCCGCGATCACGCAGCTGCACGGCCGAGACGTTCACCGCGATGCGGTCGAAGTGCAGACCGGCTCTGTCCCAGGCAGTGGCCTGGCGGCAGGCTTCGTTCAGTACCCAGTCGCCGATGCGCACGATTTCACCGCACTTCTCGGCGATGGGAATGAACTCGGCCGGACTGCAGTAGCCGATGCCGGGTCGATGCCAGCGCAGCAGTGCTTCGATGGCCGGCGGCTCGCCAAGGTGGGCGTGCAGCAGCGGCTGATAGGCCAGGCTGAACTCCTCGCGCTCGATCGCGCCATGGAGCGCATGCTCCAGCTCAAGCCGGCGCTGGATGCGGGCCAGCGCGTCCTGGCTGTAATACTGGTAGGTGTTGCGACCGGCTTCCTTGGCCGCATACATCGCGGCATCGGCGGCGCGCAGGAGTGAATCGAAATCGGTCTGCGTATCGCCCAGCATGGCGATGCCCACGCTGGCCCCCACCTTCAGCGTGGTATCGCCCCGGCGCAGCGGCTCGGCCAGCGAGCCGATCAACTTGCGCGCCACGTGACCAGCGTCTTCCGGTTCGGCCAGGTCGCGCAGCACCACGATGAACTCGTCACCGCTGAAGCGGCCGAACAGATCGTTGTTGCGCAGGTTCTGGTGCAGCCGGGTGGCCGCCGCCTTCAGCAGCGCATCACCGGTGGCATGGCCGAAGCTGTCGTTGATGGTCTTGAAGCCATCCAGGTCGATGAACAGCATCGCCAGCGAGGTGCCGCGATCACGCGCTTCCTCGATTGCTTCAGCCGTCTGCTCGCCCAGCAGCACCCGGTTCGGCAGGCCGGTCAGCAGGTCGTAATGGGCCAGCAGCTCGATGCGCTCGTTGGCCTCGCGCTCTCGCGTGATGTCACGGAACAGCACCACGAAGCGTGGCGGCAGGCCATCGCGCCGATCCAGCTCGATCAGCACCTGCACCCATACGCGCAGGCCGGATTGACGATAGAAGCAGAGATCCAGCTGCTCGGGCAGTCCGCCACCGGCAATCCGGCCCAGCGCCGCCTCGAACGCACTGCGCGAGTCCTCGGTGTACAGCGCCAACGCCTGGTCCAGGGTGATCGGCTCCTTGCGCAGTCCGTGGATGCGATAGCACTCTTCGGTCCATTGCATGTGCCGGGTCTGCACCTCGATCTCGCACCCGCCGATGCGGCCCAGGGCCGAAACGCGGTTGAGCAGCTCGGTACGCCAGCGGATCAGCGCATCGGTCTGGTGCTGTTCGGTGATGTTCTGCACCTGGCCCAGCAGCCGCTTGGGCTGGCCCTCGCCGTCCAGCAGCGGCTGCATCCATAGCCGAAGATGCAGCGATGGTTCGCCGCTGCCGCGGGCCAGCTCCAGTTCGAGGCTGGCGGAGCGGCCATCGCGCCACAAGCGGCGCCAGGCTGCCCGCAGCGCTCCACGTGAACGCGGATGCAGCTGCTTGAGCCAGCGTCGCTGGCCGGGCACGTTGCCGGGCTCAAGTGCGAGCAGCGAACGCAGTTCGGGCGACCACCAGAAGGAGCCCGTGCCTGGATCGAACGACCAGCTGCCCATGCTGGCGATGCGCTGCGCCTCGCTCAGGTGCACCTGCTGTTCGTGCAGCAACGCCTCCAGCTGCTTCTGCTGTTCGATGTCGGTGTGGGTGCCGACCATCCGCAGCGGCTGGCCGTCGGCAGTGCGCGCGACCACGCGGCCACGATCAAGCACCCAGCGCCACTGCCCGTCGGGCTGGCGGAAGCGGAACTGTGCGCTGTACTGGTCGCTGGTTCCACGCAGGTGCTGATCCAGCGCGGCGCGCACGTGGCCGATGTCCTCGCCGTGCACGCGCGCCAGCATTCCGCTGGCGGTCTCTTCGCCCAGGCCAGGGGTGCGGGTGACGCGATCGCTGGGAATATCCCAGTCCCACAGGCTGTGGCCAGCGCTGTCCAGCGCCAGTTCCCAGCGTCCGCCACCCGCCAGCGGCACCGGTTCCGGCACGCTCAGGGTGAAGGCCAGCAGATTGCCGGCGCCGTCATGCACGGCGCGCAGGTGGCCGTCGTAATGCCCGCGCGGCCCTCCCGGCAGGCTGCACGCAACAATGCCACCGTCGGCCGCCAGCAGACGCAGGTCCTCCAGCATCGGCGCGTAGGCCGCGACCGTCGCCGGCAGGCCATGCTCGCGCGCGGCCGGATTGGCCGCCAGCGGACGGCCAGTGCGGTCGACGATGACCAGCGCCGACGCGAGCGGATGCTGCAGCAGGCTGGCGATGATCCCTTGGTCCACGCGATCTTGCTCCGGATGAAACGCCCGACAGCGGGGCACGCAGTGGTTAACGGCGCCTGCGGCGGATAATTGAGTGGCTACGGGGCACCTGCGCGGTAAGATGGCCGGCGCCCCTACCTGCTGCCCTGTCCATGCCCGCAGAACCGACCGGCACCGCCCCTGTTCCCGACCCGCGGATGGCCCAATCGCTGGGCCGCGATCGTCGGCGGATCGTGCTGAGTTACCTGGCGATGGCCCTGGCCTGGATGATCGCCACCGACAGCGCCGTGCAGCTGCTGGTACCCGATCCGTACCAGGCCTCGCTGTGGCAGAGCCTGAAAGGGTCGTTCTTCGCCCTGGCCAGCGCCGGGCTGCTGTACCTGCTGCTGCGGCCGCTGGCCGAGCACGTGCTGCTCACCCATGCCCGCCTGCAGGCCTCCGAGCTGCGCCTGCGGCAGATGTTCGAGGGCAATCCCGGGCCGATCCTGGTCTACGATCTGGACAGCCTGGCCATTCTCGATGCCAATCCTGCGGCCTGCAGCGCCTTCGGCTGGGAGCGCGAGGAACTGCTTGAGCGCACCATCGACGTGCTCTGGCCGCCCGGCCAGGACCAGGCGCTGCAGATCAAGCTCGAAGCCATCCGGGAGGCGCCCGAGCAGCTGTGCATCCTGCGGGCGCAGCTGCAGCTGCGCGATGGCAGCCTGCGGCAGATGGAGCTGCGCTCGAACGCAATCGGTTACGACGGCCACAACGCACGCCTGCTGATTGCCATCGATCGCACCGCCGAGGACCTTGCACAGCTGCGCCGGGACCAGGCACTGGCACGGGTGGAGGAAGCGCATGAGCTGGCGAAGATCGGCGCCTGGGAACTGGACCCCTCCAGCGGGCTGGGCCGGTACTCCAGCCAGGTCTATCGCCTGCTCGGCCGGCGCCCGCCGGAAGCGCGCCGCTGGCATCGCTTCGACGAACTGCTGGTGGCGGCCGATCCGGCCACTGCCGCGCAGGCGGACCAGCTGCTGGCCGAACTGTGTTCCGGCGAACCGGTGCAGGTGGACGTGCTGCTGCCGCTGCTGTCGATGGATGGCCGCGCGTTGATGGTGCACCTGCGCGCGGCCAGCGGCGTTGACGAGGCCGGCCGCGACCGCGTGCTCGGCACGCTGCAGGATGTGACCGAGCGCGAGCAGTCGCGGCGGCTGCTGCGCGAACGTGAGGAACAGTTCCGCGAACTGGTGCGTGTACTGCCGGACGGCGTGGTCATCCTCTTCGAGGAGCACGTGCTGTACGCCAACGCCTGGGCCGCGAGTCTGTTCGGCTATGGCGGCCATGCCCTGCTCGGCGAGCCGCTGGCGGCTCTGGTCGCCGACAGCGATCTGGCGCGGGTACGCGTGCAGCTCCGGGCCGGCCAGCCCCAGCACGGCCCCGGCCACAGCAGCGTGGTGGCGATGCAGCGTGCCGATGGCCGCAGCTTCCACGCCGGCCTGGCTGTGGGCGAAGTGCGGTATGGCGGTCGCGACTGCAAGCTGCTGATCGTGCGTGACCTGAGCGACTCCGAGCGCACCCGCAGTGCGCTGGAGACCAGCAACCGCGAACTGCAGGCGATGGCCGGCCGGTTGTTCTCGCTGCAGGAGGACGAGCGCCGCGCGATCTCGCGCGACCTGCACGATGACATCGGGCAGGCCATCACCGCCATCAAGCTCTCCGCCTATGCCGCGCAGGACGAAGACGATCCGAAGCGCCGCAGCGAGGATCTGGCACAGATCGTCAGCCTGGCCGACACCACGGTGGCCAAGCTGCGTGACATCTCCACCCTGCTGCGGCCTCCACAGCTGGATGCGCTGGGCCTGGAGGCGGCACTGAGCTGGCAGGCACGGGTACTGTTCCGCTCCTCACCGGTGGAACTGCTGGCCGAAATCGAGCCCCTGCCGCATCGGCCCGACAACAGCATCGAGCAGGCCTGCTTCCGCATCGCCCAGGAAAGCCTGACCAACGTACTGCGCCACGCCCGCGCCAGCCAGGTGCAGCTGCAGCTGCGCGATGTCGGCCAGCGCGGGCTGCACCTGCAGATCCGCGACGACGGCGAGGGTTTCGACCCTGACGGCCCGCGCGGCCTGGGCCTGATCGTCATGCGCGAACGTGCGCAGAGCGTGGGCGGCCACGTGCGGATCGAGTCGGCGCACGGCGCCGGCACCCTGGTCGATGTCCATCTTCCCTACCAGGCAGCCTGCGCGGCTGCCGTCGAAACACCGGATTACTGAGCCTATGTGGAATCCCAATCTGCCGCTGGTCAGCATCGACGATGCCCCTGACCGCCTTGGCGCCGGCAATCCCGAGCTGCAGGCGATGGTGGCCGAAGCCGCTTCGGGTGGCACGCCGCTGATGCTGATGCATGTGGACATCGACCACTTCGCGTCGGTCAACGAGAACATGAGCGCGGAAGTGGGTGACCAGGCGCTGGTACTGGTGGCGCAACGCCTGCAGTCCTACCTGCGCGGACGCGGCAAGCTGTGGCGCCATGGCAGCGACGAGTTCCTGATCGCCGTGCCGCGCGACGCCGACCTGCCGCTGCCGGAGGACTTCGCCGAAGAGATCCGCCAGCAGATGGAACTGCCGCTGTCGGTGCTGCCCTACACCCTGTTCATGACCGGCAAGCTGGGCGTCAGCCTGTGCCCGGAGCATGCCAGCAGCACCTCGCGCCTGCTCGATCATGCTGAAGATGCGCTGTACCAGGCCGCCCGCGAGGGTGGCAACGCGGTGCGCATCCATGCCGTGGACACACCGCCCAGCGCGCACAGCGAGAGCATCATCGCGCGCCAGATCGTCGATGCCATCCCCAATGCCGAGCTGAAGCTGCGCTACCAGCCCCTGGTCAGCGCACGCGATGGCCATGTGGTGGGCATGGAAGCCCTGCTGCGCTGGCAGTCGCCGACGCTGGGGATGCTGGTACCGGAGCGTTTCATGCGAACGGCCGAGCGGCTCGGCATCATCGTGCAGATCGGCACTTGGGTGCTGGAGGGTGCGCTCAAGCAGGCCCGGCTGTGGCGCGACCAGGGTTTCGACGACTTCACCATTGCGGTGAATGTCTCCACCCTGCAGCTGCTGCGACCGAATTTCTTCGCCGAAGTGATGTCGCTGCTGCAGGCAGCGGGCGTGCCGGCGCAGATGCTGACGCTGGAGATCAACGAAAGCGCACTGACCAACAACGTCAATTTCGTGCACGAGACCCTGGCCAACCTGCGCAACGAAGGCATCAGCCTGAGCCTGGACAACTTCGGCACCGGCGACTCCAGCCTGAGCGCGCTGGTGCGCTATCCGGTGGACAAGCTGAAGATCGACCGCAGCTTCATCAAGAGCGCACCGGCCGGCAACCGCGAGGCCGCCATCGCCCGTGCGATCATCGCCATGGGCCACCAGCTGGGCATGACGGTGATCGCCAACGGTGTGGAATCGCAGGCACAGCTGGGCTTCCTGCGCCGCAACGACTGCGATGTGTTCCAGGGCTATCTGTTCGGCGAACCGATGTCGGCCGATGCCGCGGGCATGACCCTGCGCCGGCGCTACCTGCGACCGGAAGCATTCGCCGAGACCCGCCCGGACCGCACCCTGCTGCTGCTGGACGACGAAGAGAACGTGCTGCGCTCGCTGGTGCGGCTGTTCCGTCGCGACGGCTACCGCATCCTTGCCGCCGGCAACGTGCGCGACGCCTTCGATCTGCTGGCGATCAACGATGTGCAGGTGATCCTGTCCGACCAGCGCATGAGCGACATGAGCGGCACCGAGTTCCTGGGCCGGGTGAAAATGCTGTACCCCGACACCATCCGTCTCGTGCTATCCGGCTACACCGATCTGAACACGGTGACCGACGCGATCAACCGCGGCGCGATCTACCGCTTCCTGACCAAGCCATGGAACGACGACGAGCTGCGCAAGCACATCCACCAGGCCTTCCGTACCTACGAGGAACAGCGCCGCAGCAACGCCGGCCCGGTGGCGATGGACGCAGGTGACGGTGGCGAGGATCGCCCGCCGTTGCGATGATGGAGGCCGCCGGGCATGGCCCGGCGCTACCGTGCACCTGTGCCGTGCGGCGGCTCAGCGAGGCTGCTTCACCGGCAGCACCACGCGGAAGCGCGAGCCGACGCCGGGGGTGCTGTCCAGATCGATGCGACCGTGGTGCTTGTTGATGATGCTGTAGGAGATCGACAGGCCCAGGCCGGTTCCGCTGCCCACCGGCTTGGTGGTGAAGAACGGATCGAAGATGCGCTGGCGCAGTTCGGGCGAGATGCCGCCACCGGTGTCCTCGAACTCGACCCAGACATGGTCGCCCTCCACGCCGGTACGCACGGTGATGGTGCCGCGCTCGGCGATGGCATGGCCGGCGTTGAGCAGCAGGTTCATGTAGACCTGGTTGAGCTCGGACGGCAGGCACTCGACCAGCGGCAGCTGGCCGAACTCACGCACCAGGGTGACCTTGTACTTGAGCTCGTTCCAGATGATGTTGATGGTGGACTCGAGGCCGGCGTGCAGGTCGACCAGCTTCCACGACTCATCGCGGCCGGAGTACGAGAAGTCCTTGAGGTCGCGCACGATGCGCGTCACCCGCTCAATGCCCTCGCGTGACTCGGCCATCAGCTGTGGCAGATCGCGGCTGATGAAGTCGATGTCCAGCCGGTCACGGATGTCGTCGATCTCCGGGATGAGCGCCTTCGGGTCGGGCGCACGCAGGGCGCGCTCGTAGGCCTCGATCACGGTGAACAGGCTGCGCAGGTACTCCTGCAGGCTGCCGAGATTGGAGTGCACGTAGCCGATCGGGTTGTTGATCTCGTGCGCGACGCCGGCGGCAAGCTGGCCGATGGACGCCATCTTCTCCGACTGCAGCAGCTTTTCCTGCGTGCCGTTCAATCGAAGGTAGGCCTGGCGCAGTTCGGCATGGCGCTGCTGCAGCTCGCGCTCGTAGTCTTCCTGGCCCTCGATGTGGCGGAACAGTGCCAGGTAGTGGCCCTGCCCGGGCGGACCGTGATGGTACAGATGCGCGATCACCACGCCCTCGCCCAGCGGCAGGCTGCCGTTCCAGTGACCGTTCTGGCGGGCGTGCTCCAGCGCGTCCGGCGGCAGCAGCTGACGCAGGCGCTGTGGCGCCGGCAGAAGGCCTTCGTCGCTGGCCAGCAGGTTCTGCGCGGCCGGATTGGCCAAGGCGACCTGACCGTCTTCGGTGAACAGCAGCAGGCCCTCGCGCAGGCGTTCAAGCAACGCCTGCAGCACCGGCTGTGGTGGAAGGGGGGCGGTAACCAGGACGTTGGCAGCGGACACGGCAGCTCAGGGGCATTCGAACAGGCGCCCAATATACGCGGTCGTGCCGCAGGCGATAGCCTGCGAGCCGGGAGGTCCGCGCGAAATTGCGTCAGGCCACCGCCAGAGGACGGCCAGCGGTGACTGCGTGGGCCTGCCCCTTGGCATCGTAGGCCGAGGCCTCTTCGCTGCGGCCCAGCTGGCGCAGCGCCCAGTTCACTTCGCGGCGCCTGCGCGACAGCAGCACGCCGTTGGCGCGATTGCGCTCGGCCAGCTCCTGCAGCTGTTCGCCCTCGCCCACCGGCGGCGCGCCTTCCAGCGCACGCAGCGCCTCCAGCTTGGCGCCGGTGGCGCGGATCAATGCGTGCACGTCATGCTCGACCAGGGCCTGGCGTTCGACGTCCAGGGCCTGCGCCAGGCGCTGCAACGGCTCGCTCATCGCCGCGGTCATCCGTGCAGCTGCTGGTCCAGCTCAAGCATGCGCGAAGCGATCGCGTCCGGATTGATCGTATAGGTGCCGTTCTGCAGCGATTCGCGCACGGCGGCCACGCGCTGGGCGTCGATCGCCGGCGCCGTGGTCAGTTCGCGTTCGATGGCCTGCAGATTGGTGGCCTCGCCGGTCAGGCGCAGGCTGTCGGCCGCCTCCACCGGACGCGCCGGCGAGTCGCTGCTGACGCCGGGCTTGCTGGCCGGGTTCGTCACGCTGCGCAGTGCCTGGGGGACCTGCAGGTTGCCGTCGATTTTCTGGCTCATGGGGTGTCCTGGAGTTGCCGTTCACAAGGGATAACGGCCGCAGGGCCGTGATCTTTAGGGAAATCTTGCGGGAATTCAACGCGCCACGATTACGTCACCACGGGCATCCACCGTGCCCTGCACGATGCGCCGCGAGGACAGGTTCTCCACCGAGATGCGTTCGTTCTCGCCGGCATCGCCCATCGCCCGGCCCGCGATGCGCACCTCGACCGAGCCGCGCCGCGACACCAGCGCCACATTGTCTCCGCGCTTGATGAGACGCTGGGTGACCAGGTCGTTGCTCGACAGCAGCGTTCCAGCCTGCAGCGGACGCCGGGCGATGCGGCCGATCGCTGCATTGGGATCGGCCAGCACGGCCCCGGCAATGCGTGCAGCATCGCGTTGGGCGGTACTGATATCGGCAGCCGTCAGCGTTTCTCCAGCAGCGATGCCGCGTGCAAGCACCAGCACCGTCTGGTTGCGCCGCACCTTCACCGGTACGAACAGGCGCCAGCCGCCCGCATCGGGGCAGCTGACCTCGACCGTGGTGTTCGCTGTCGGCTGCACCTGCAGCGCTCCCCCGCACCGGGGAAGACGCAGCGCGTCAGCCACCTGGGCCTCGCCTTCGCTGCCGGCGGGCAGGCTCGACAACGCCGCCGCACGGATGCTGGCCACCGGCTGCCAGTCGGCGGCCACTGCCCAGGGCGAGGCAATGGCCAGTGCGACTGCCAGGATGGAGGAGATCGGGCGCATGGCGCCTCCTGTCGATGGGACCTGGCCCGGACGCGTGCAAGCGGCGTGCCAGTGCGACGCGCGGCACCACACTCGGCGCCGCTGGATCGGACCCTCAAGTTCCCGCCGCTGCACGCCGATACAGCAGCCATGTCCCATGACCTGCTCAACCGGATCGACCAGCGGACCCGCCTGGCCGGCCACAACCGACTGGCGCTGCTGCTGTTCCGCCTCGGCGGACGTCAGCTTTTTGGCGTCAATGTATTCAAGGTGCAGGAAGTGCTGCGGCGCCCGGAGCTGTTCCAGGTGCCCGGCCTGCCCGGGCAGTTCGCCGGCGTGGCCGATGTGCGCGGACGCTCGGTGCCGGTCCTGGACCTGGGCCTGGCGATCGGCCATCCCGAGCGCGAGCCGGATGCCGATACCTCACCCGGCTACCTTGTCGTCACTGAATTCAACCGCTCGATCCAGGGCTTCCTGGTCAGCGGCGTGGAGCGCATCGTCAACATCGCGGTGGAGGACATCCATCCGCCACCGGAACTGGGCGCTGAATCGAGCTATCTGACGGCGGTCACCCGCTTCCAGGGCGAGCTGATCCAGGTGATCGACGTGGAAAGCGTGCTGGCCGACATCGCGCAGATCCGGGGCGAGGCCGTGCTCGATCCACAGATGGCCATGCCCGCCGACGGCCCGCAGCTGCAGGTGCTGGTGGTGGACGACTCGCGGGTGGCACGCCAGCAGATCCGCAGCGTACTGGACCAGCTGGGGGTCGGCGCCACCCTGCTCTCCGATGGCCGGCAGGCGCTGGACCACCTGCTGCAGATCCACGCCTCGGGCGAGAATCCCGCCGACCGCTACGCCATGGTCATCTCCGATATCGAGATGCCGGCGATGGACGGCTACACGCTGACGACGGAAATCCGGCGCCATCCGGGGCTGGCGGGGCTGTACGTGCTGCTGCACACCTCGCTGTCGGGCGTATTCAACAACGCGATGGTCGAGCGCGTGGGCGCCAATGCCTTCGTCGCCAAGTACTCCCCGCACGTGGTGGCGTTTTTGGTGGTGGACCGCCGGGGCTTGGGGGGGTTGGCGGCCTGGGGCCGCGGGGCTTCCCAGCGGGGCTTGGCCCGGCGCTACCG